>PXDF01000222.1 GCA_003566455.1 Desulfonatronovibrio sp. | reverse complement strand
GACGTCGATCAATGCGAACATAAAGAATGTCCTTATGGTCAAACTCAAAGTCAAGCCATGACCCGCGCATTGGAATAATTCTGGAACTGTAAAGCACCTTGCGGCTGGAATGAGTCCTTCCGGAATCATGTTCAAATATGATACCGGGAGACCTTTGAAGCTGGTTGACAATAACCCGTTCAGTGCCATTGATGACAAAGGTGCCCTTGTTGGTCATCAGAGGAATAGTCCCGAAATATATATCCTGCTCCTTTATGTCCCTGACAGTCCTGTTACCGGACTCTTCATCAACATCCCAGACAATCAGCTTGACCTTGATGCGAATGGGAGCTTCATATGTAAGACCCTTTGACAAGCATTCGCTTACATCGTATTTGGGCTGGGTTATCTCATAGCTGACAAAATCCAGCGTGGCGGTCTTGTTGAAATCCTCTATTGGAAATACAGACCTGAACACTCCTTCCAGACCCTTTTCAGCCCGGCTTAAAGGGTCAGTATCTTCCTGCAGCAGCTGCCTGTAGGAATTGAGCTGAAGGTTAAGGAGATGGGGAACTCCCAGAGTATATTTTATCTGGCCGAATTTTTTGATGAACAATGCCATGTTATCCTCACGTAAAAGATAAGATTCGTTATAAAAATCCTTGAAGGGCAAGAATTTAATTAAGGGAACGGCAAAACAAAAAAATAAATGTTAACCTTTTGATTTTTACCAGAGAAATGTGCATGCAAACTTAACGCATTTATGATGATGACGTGAACTAAGAGGACTGATTGAAAAAACGCTTACTGAATCTGCCTGAAAAATTATCATGAATATTTTTACCTGCCTCTCTGTCTGTTGTCTTCTGTTATTCCGACATGCCAGATCTCTCTGACTGTTCTGAACTTAAACCTAGGACTTTACCCTGAAAAGGCTGATAAATTTTTGTTGCATTTTTTATTTTTATAAATAAACTCAATATGTTATGCTGGACTTTTAAACAAATAGTTCAGAGAGCACAAGTATGCATTGATAATGTGCTCTCTAAACTAAAAAAGTATGCAACTTAAGTTGCTTACTGTTTACTTTATTTCGGCTGCAGCACCTGCTTCTTCAAGCTGTTTCTTGGCTTCTTCTGCCTCCTCTTTTGATACAGCTTCTTTAATGGCTGAAGGAAGTTCATCTACCTTGGCCTTTGCCTCTTTAAGGCCCAGGCTGGTCAGGGCACGAACCGCCTTGATCACCGCTATTTTGTTTCCGCCAACTTCCTTGAGAACCACGTCAAATTCCGTCTGCTCCTCTTCTTCAACTCCTGCCTCAGCACCAGCCGGCATAGCCGCTACAGCGGCAACAGGAGCGGCAGCGGAAACACCGAATTTCTCCTCAAGCTCCTTAATGAACTCGGAAAGTTCAAGCACAGTCATGTTTGAAATGAATTCTATTACCTGTTCTTTAGAAACATCAGACATTATAAATCCTCCTGAATTTTATACTTTGGCTCGTTATTGTTGCTCTTTCTGCTCTTTAATGCCATTCAAGGCGTATAAAATGGCCCTGATCATATTGGCAAACAGACAGACAAAATTTGTCGGCACAGCATTCATGGTGCCAAGGGTTTTGGCCAGCAGTTCATCTCGACCTGGCAACTCTGAGAGGTCCTTAAGAGAGGCTGCTTCGAGAAACTTTCCTTCCAGGCTGGCAAATCGGTTCTGGAATTTTTTACTTTTTTTCTCAAAGTCAACCAGGACCTTGGCCGCGACTACGGGATCATCATAACCAAACGCGATGGCGCAGCATTCTTTGAACTTATCTTTGATGACATCATGCTGAGAATCATCAAAGGCAATTCTGGCCAGGGTGTTCTTGACCACCTGGTATTCCACATTGCTTTCACGCAGGGATGTGCGAAGCTGTGTCATTTCTTCCACTGACAGGCCTTTGAAATCTGTTACCACGGCTATACAGGCGCGCTGAGCCTTTTCCCGTATGCCTTGAATAATCATGGCCTTTTCATCTCTGTTCACTGGATCACCTCACTTTATCTCATATATTGAGCCAAAGCAGTCTCGACAGGAAATTAAGGGAACTGCCCACCTGTTGTCTCTGACTCTAAAAAATGATTTATAAATTCTGGCAGGGGTCAATATTGCCTTACTCCAGAAGCCCCCTTAGACTGGATGAATCAATTTTCACCCCGGGTCCCATGGTGGTGGATACGGCAACGCCTCTGAAATATGCGCCTTTGGCAGATGAAGGTTTTATTTTTTGCAGGGTCTCAACCAGAGCTTTAAGGTTGTCCATTATCTTTTCAGGACCAAAGGAGACTTTGCCAAGGGGCGCGTGCACGATTCCGGCCTTGTCCACTTTAAACTCCACTTTACCGGCCTTTAATTCCTGAATGGCTTTGCCGAGCTCAAAGGTGACAGTGCCTGTCTTGGCGTTAGGCATCAGCCCTCTTGGGCCAAGAACCCGGCCGATCTTGCCGACATGGGCCATCATGTCAGGCGTAGCAACTGCTTTATCAAACTCCAGCCAGCCTTCTTTGATCTTTTCCACAAGGTCTTCTGCGCCCACAGCGTCCGCACCGGCTTCTCTGGCTTCAGCCTCTTTTTCTCCCTTACAGAAGGCTATAACCCTGACTTCTTTGCCAAGGCCGTGGGGCAAGCTGACAGCACCCCTGACCATCTGATCAGCATATTTGGGATTAACACCCAATTTTACCGCGACATCCACGGTCTCGTCAAAGCTGGCATAGGCTGTCTCCAGAGCCAGACGAACTCCGTCTTTAACCTGCAATCTCTGATTGGAATCAACTTTTGACTTGGAATTTATATATTTTTTACCATGTTTCGGCATTGGTGTTTTACCTCGTTGGAACTATTTTTCTACCTCAATGCCCATGCTTTTGGCAGTTCCCATTATAGTTTTCACGGCAGCCTTAAGGTCAGCCGCGTTAAGGTCGGGCATCTTCAACTGGGCAATTTCCTGAACCTGATCCTTGGTCACTTTACCGACCTTGTTCTTGTTAGGCTCGCCTGAACCCTTGTCCAGCTTGGCAGCCTTAAGCAAAAGAACCGGGGCCGGAGGGGTCTTGGTGATGAAGCTGAATGATCTGTCCTGATAAACAGTAATCACTACTGGAATCACCATCCCTTTATTGTCCTGCGTTCTGGCATTGAATGACTTGCAGAACTCCATGATGTTTACTCCATGTTGTCCCAGAGCCGGTCCAACAGGAGGAGAGGGATTAGCAGCCCCCGCTGGTATCTGCAGTTTTATTTTTGCCATTTCTTTTTTGGCCATTTATGTTTCCTCTGAATTTCAGCTTTTTGAAACCTGAACAAAATCTAGCTCAACAGGTGTCTGCCTTCCAAAAATGGAAACAGAAACCTTGAGCTTCCCTTTATCATAGTTTACATCTTCGACTACACCGTTGAAATTGGAAAAGGGCCCGTCAATAACTCTTATTTCATCACCTCTGGCGAAATGAAACTTGGGTCTTGGCTGTTCTTTTCGTGTCTGAACAGTAGTAAGGATACTTTCAGCTTCCTTGTCAGTCAGGGAGGTTGGCCGGTTTTTCCCGCCGATAAAGCCGGTGACTTTCGGAATAGACTGAACAAGATGCCACGAGTCGTCATTCAGGTCCATCTTGATTAAAACATAACCGGGAAAAAACTTTCTGGTTGATGTTTTCTTCTGTCCTTTGACCAGTTCAACTACTTTTTCCGTAGGAACAACGATTTCTTCAATATACCCCTTATCCTGGCCAGTCCTCATCATTTCCCTGATAGTACGCTCCACACGCTGTTCATAGCCGGAATAAGTATGAAGTATATACCATCTGGATTTGGATGCTGTTTCTTCCATGAGTTCCTTCTAGGGCAGAATAAGCCTTACCAGCCTGGACAGCCCAAAGTCGATTACGCCAAGATATATGGCAATAATCACCACCAGCACAACTACTGCCAGTCCAGTGCTGAGTGTTTCCTTCCGGGTAGGCCATGTAACCTTTTTCAATTCACCCTTGACTTCTTCAAGGTATTCCTTGGTGTCCTGGATTTTGGACTGAACGTTCCCCTTAGGCTCGGTGGCTTCACTTTTTTTCTTTTTTGACATTTAGTCCTGCTCATTAAATATGGCAGGCCAGGAGGGATTCGAACCCCCATCCCCCGGATTTGGAGTCCGGTGCTCTACCAGTTCGAGCTACTGGCCTGCATGAATACGCTACTTTGTTTCCCTGTGGGGGAGATGTTTTCCACAAAAAGGGCAGTACTTCTTGAGCTCAAGCTTTGAAGTAGTGTTCTTCTTGTTTTTAGTAGTAGCATAGTTTCTTCTTTTACACTCTGCACAAGCGAGAAGGATATTTATGCGCATGGCTTATTCTACTCCGTAATTTCTGAAACAACGCCCGCGCCTACTGTCCGCCCGCCTTCACGGATGGCAAATCGAAGACCGGG
>PXDF01000040.1 GCA_003566455.1 Desulfonatronovibrio sp. | reverse complement strand
TTTTTGACCCTGGATTTTATTTTTTTCTCCAGAGAAAAGACTTCTATTTCACCCTGCAGGTGTGCATAGGTCATTTGCAGCCTTTTGAAGGGATCCAGCTGCTCAAGCACGCTCTGTTTATCCTGGAAATCAACTTTGAGGTGGGGCATTATGGCGTCGGCGATTGCCCCTGGATGATCAAGGCTGAGTATGGATTGAATGGTTTCTTTGGCCATCTTGGTATTGATGTTTCCATATTCTTCCATAGCCTGATGAATAGCCCTGATAAGGGCTTCAGATTCGGGATTGGAAACATCATCCTCAACCAGGGTCTGGGTGAAAACAATGGGCACTTCAATTGAAAAATCGATTGTTTCAGGTTCGATTACAGCCCTTTGCAATCCTTCAAAAAGAACCTTTATGGTTCCGTCGGGCAGTCTGAACATCTGCAGTATTCTTGCCACGCACCCAAAGCTGAATATGTTTTCCTGGGCTGGCTTTTCCAGCTTTGGTTCCTTCTGAGTCACAAGAAATATCTTTTTGTCAAATTTGTTCAAAGCGGTTTCAATGGCCTTTATGGAAGCGTCCCTTCCCACCAGAAGGGGAATAATGGCCTTGGGAAACATGACAACTTCCCTCAGGGTCATAAGAGGAAGCTCCTGGCCCTGGGAAATGAAGTTTCTGGTAAATTTAGTTTTTTTAATCATGAGTTTACCCCTTGATTTGTTTCTTTAAAATTATTTTCTGATCTGGATTGGGTTCTTCCAAATCCACTCAATATTGTTAACTAATCATTTGTCCAGGCATTGGCAACTGCCAGGGAGATCAACAGTAGGGTGATTTTTGTAAATAATTAACTTGATGAAAGGAATCCAGGGACAGTGCCATGAATATCTTAAGGCACTATCCTGGCAAACACATATTTTAACAAAGATTAGAATAATACCAGGAAAAAATATGGCTATTGAGCAATAAAAAAGCCTTCAAGGGACAGCAGAATTTTTTTCAGTTCAGTGCCTGATGAAAAGCCCCCAATGGTTCCTTTGCTCGTCAATACTCGGTGGCAGGGAATTATTATTGGCCAGGGATTTTGAGACATTGCCCAGCCCACGGCCCGGGCCGAACGGGAATTTCCGGACAACCCGGCCAGCTGGCCATAAGAAGTTGTCCGGCCAAAGGGTATGTTTTTGAACAGGGTCTGCAGCACTTGTCTTTGAAAAGGAGAAGTAATCAATGACCAGTCCAGGGGGGGAGCTGTCCATTGAACTCTGTTTCTATTCTGGTAAAGCCGCATTGCCTCGGCTATCGTATCTGAATAAGGTGCTGCTTTGTGCCCTGAAAAGATGCGGCTCTCGCCAGGTCCAAGTTCAATGCCATGAATCAGCTGGCCGTGCCACCAGACAGTCATGGAAAAATAAATATTGGCAAAGTATTCACTGGTCAGTTCTGAAGCTGGACCATCCTGCCGCATTGGGGCCGGCCGGGCATGCTGATATGAATTGATCATGATTATTTATATATTTTTCCGGGCCTGATGTAAAATCAGAAAAATCCATTCAATTTGTTGAGGAACCTGATAGTTGATAATAATTCATTTTAAGTATAATATTAAATAATGCAGAAAGAGAAACGGAGAATAAATGTATATAAGCGATGAATTAATTAACAGTTCCGTACAGGCTGTGAGCCAGGCCGGGGAGATTATCCTCTCAGCCTGGGACAAGCCCAGAAACATCAGGTTTAAAGGTCGCATCGACCTGGTTACTGACACTGACGTGGCCGTGGAAGAAGCCCTGAAAAAATCTTTACAGGCAATTCTGCCCGGGGCCGACTTCCTGGCAGAGGAATCCGCCAGTGAGACATCTCTAGATCAGGACCTGGTCTGGATAATCGACCCCCTGGACGGCACCACCAACTTTGCCCACAAGATTCCTTTTGTGGCTGTTTCCGTGGGGCTCTGGACCGGATCAGACGTGGAACTGGGAATTATTTATCTGCCCATACTCAATGAAATGTTCTGGGCCGCCAGGGGCAAAGGAGCTTTCTGCAACCGGGAAAAGATTGAGGTTTCCAAAACAAAGACACTTGAGCCAGCTCTTATTGCCACGGGTTTTCCTTATTCTGTACTAAAGGATATTGATATCATTATAAAACATATGAGAAACGCCCTGGTCAACTCCAGGGGGGTACGCAGATGTGGCTCCGCGGCTATTGACCTGGCCTATACCGCGGCCGGACGCTTTGACGCTTTTTATGAAATAGGTTTGAATCCCTGGGATACCGCTGCCGGGCTATGTCTCATCAGCGAGGCCGGGGGAAAGGTGACCACCTTTGACCAAGGGCGTTACAAGCCGGGCATGAACGAGATAATGGGAACCAACGGACTGATTCACGACCAGATGTCTCGTCTGCTGACAGGCAGAATTTAACTGGCCTTTTTATGTAATCAGGATTATAAAGATATATCTTGACATCAATTGCGGGTTGAATATAGATAAAAAATTTTTTTCGGGAAGTGGCGCAGCTTGGTAGCGCACCTGCCTTGGGAGCAGGGGGCCGCTGGTTCAAATCCAGTCTTCCCGACCATGAATTTCAAGGGGTCAGGTCATAAGGTCTGGTCCCTTTTTTGTTGTCAGAAGATGGCAGATCCAGGCTGCCGTTAATATGTCCGGAATCTATCTGCCAATGGGCATAATATAAAAGGGAATCATGTCCCCGGGAAGGCCCAGGACCTTCTGAACCCCGGAATCATCAAAAGCGCCGATGACCACTGTGCCCAGTCCCAGGGATTCAGCCTGGAGATGAATATTCTGGCCCGCGTGTCCCACCTCCATGTAGACGTATTGCTCTCCCCTTGAACCGTATCTGCCTGTTGTCCTTTTAAACACCCCGGCTATGACCACAACAGCCGGCGCGCTTCTGATGGCGGGCTGACGCAGGGCCTGATTATAGAGATCCTGTCTCTTGTCTCCGTCCAGGACCCTGGACAAAGAGTGGTTAAGGGGCATGTATCTGAACACGCCTGGTTCCAGTCCTTCAACCATGCCTGATACCAGAAAAACCTCCAGGGGGTAGGTTGCCCCGGCGGATGGAGCTGCCCTGAACTTTCGCTGCTCTTCGGTTATGCCCTGGGCCGCCCAGAGTATCTGGGACACCTGGTCAAGGGTTATGGGTTCGTCTCTGAAGCTGCGGGTCGATCTTCGCTGGGAAATGGCCTTTTCCACTGACATTTCTCCATCTCTGGCTGGTTCCGGAAGACGTATTTCCTGTCCTGCCTCAAGGATTCCTCGATTCTTGAATCCAGCGGCGTAAATTCCAATAACCAGCAAACTGATGATGACTGTAAAGATCAAAGTTTTAACAAACATGCTTTTACCCTTTAAGATTAAAGCGTTTCTGAATGGAGCGATTTTCATCTGTCATAACGACCCGGCATCCACTTGGGTTAATATTGTCTTGACTTATGTCATTATGGACATCTCAAGTGGGTGCCGGGCTCGCAGTGACAGGTTTATGATAACAGCTGGGAGAAAATCGTCCGGTTTTGGATATTCATAAGTATTTAAAATTTATACATTAAACAGCGCTCAGGCCAAAGTATCAGCTTTTTCTGGAGGTCTTGACTTCAAAGGCTGAAATCATCTGCTGAACATTTTTGCTGTCGCATTCAAGACATTTCTGCTTGTTTTTACTTTTTTCGTATTGGGCCAGCCGCATCTTTACCTCAAATTCCTTTTTGCAGTCTTTGCAGTAAAATTCATATACCGGCATGGTCTTTCCTCCTTTTTCATGGTTTTCAGATTTGTTATCCCGTTACAGGGCGGTTAAAAACTCTCCATTTTCTCCTCAATGGACTGGTCAATGATCTCAAAGGCGTCAATCTTCCACGTGCTGTTTTCCTGAACAACCCGGTAAAACTCATCATGCTCCACATGACCGATCAGTGTGTCAACCTTGGCCCGGACATGTACATGCCCGGTATTATCTTTTACAACTACCCTTTTTATTTCGCTTTCCAGTCTCTCATACCCCATGCTTTTCAGCAATCTGCCCTGGAAGGTGGCCCATTGGGATTCAGATTTTCCATCCCTGAAATTTGCAGTGACAACCGCGGCAACTCTGTCCATTTCAGAAGTGCCGTAATACTGTATAAAGATCTGGACCGGCTCAAGCTCGGGGTTTTCTTCAGCCCAAAGCGCGGGCGCGAGAAAAAACATTGCCATGATTTTAGCCAGAAGAATTTTTTTCATACACAACCTCATATTTGATGGCCGGGCTCGCAATGACGGGTTTATCGCGCGACTGCTGGAAACTCAATCATAATTTATATATTAACAATTCAAGCTGAAAAATCAAGCCGAAGATGGTCTTTTCAAAAGCATAGCTGACAAAAGGCTTCAACGTAAGATGTGGATTTTGTTTTCACCATCTTTTTCGCATGCCCCCGCTTTCGGCCAGGGGCTTTCC
>PXDF01000107.1 GCA_003566455.1 Desulfonatronovibrio sp. | reverse complement strand
GCCAAGCAGATAAAGTGGGGTCTTGGCTCTTCCTATGATATCAGTATCGCCCACGATCCTCTGGAGGCCAAGAAGTTTTTGAAGAACGGATCATTCGCGGTGACCATTCTGGATCTGGGGCTGCCTCCGAATCCGGACACAACGGTTGAAGGCTTCAAGCTGCTTCAGGAGATTTCGTCGATTTCACCTAAAACCAAAGTGATTGTTATCACCGGAAGTGATCACCAGGAACATGCTGCCAGGGCAGTAGGTCTGGGCGCGGCTGATTTCTATGCAAAGCCCATTGATCTGAAGCTGCTTAAGTTTATTCTTGAGAGAACCTTCAGGGTCCAGGAACTTGAGCAGATTAGTCAGCAGATGCAGAGCCGGGCGGAATCCCAAGGTACTTTTTGCGGAATGATCGGCGTTTCACCTGTTATGCTCAAGCTGTTTGAAAGCATCAGGAAGATAAGCGCGAACAGTTATCCGGTACTGATTACCGGATCCAGCGGAACAGGCAAGGAAATGGCTGCCCGGGCGGTACACGCTTTAAGCAGCCGGGCGAATCAGCCCCTGGTGATCATCAACTGCGGAGCCATTCCGGCCAATCTTCTGGAAAGCGAACTTTTCGGGCATGAAAAGGGCGCTTTTACCGGGGCAGTCAGCCGCAAGATCGGAAGGTTTCAACAGGCGGATAAAGGTTCTCTCTTTCTGGATGAGATCGGTGAACTTCCTCTGGAGCTGCAGGTAAAAATACTCAGGTTCATCCAGGAGGGAACTATTGAACGTCTGGGCGGCGATAATACCATTACCCTTAATGCCAGAATCATAGCGGCTACCAATATTGATCTTGAAGAAGCCGTGCGGCAGGGTTCATTCCGTCAGGACCTGTACTTCAGGCTTAATGTGGTTCCGCTTGTCATGCCGGACCTGAAAGCGCGCACTGAAGACGTACTTTTTCTGGCTCAGAGCTTTTTAAACAAGGAGTCTGCAGCCCTTGGAAACGGGCAGATAAACTTTGCTCCTTCAGCTTTAGCCGCCATGACCGCGCATGACTGGCCGGGAAATGTCCGCGAGCTGCAAAACCGGATTCGTCGGGCAGTCGGGACTGTTACCGGACGGATCATTTCAGCGGCAGATCTCGGGCTCAAGGAGCAGCAGACGCGTATTTCCGAGGAAAGGGTCATGACGTTAAGAGAAGCCCGGGCTGCGGCTGAAATAAAGGCTATACGCAAAGCGCTTCAGATGCATGACAATAATATCAGCCAGGCGGCTCAACTTCTTGAGGTAAGCCGGCCTACTCTGCATGATCTGCTGAAAAAGCACGGCATAGAAACCTGAAATACCTTTAGAAAACAATAGAGACAAAATATATATTTTAAGCCAGCATTCCGCAATAATGTCATGCTGGCTGTGCTAAAAAAGGTACTATCGGAGTAAAACTTTAACAATGGAATGTAAAAACCCTTGAAAAAGGCCTTAATCACCGGAATAACCGGACAGGATGGGGCCTACCTGGCAGAGCTGCTTCTCCAGAAAAACTACACGGTTCACGGCATCAAGCGCAGGGCCTCCCTGTTTAATACTGAAAGAATCGACCACCTCTACCAGGACCCTCATCAGAAAGATCGTAATTTTATTTTGCACTACGGAGACTTAGCCGACTCTACTAATCTCATACGCATAATCCAGGAAGTACATCCTGATGAGATATACAACCTGGCAGCCCAGAGTCATGTACAGGTCTCTTTTGAGACAGCCGAGTATACAGCCAATGCTGACGCCCTGGGCGCTCTGAGAATTCTTGAGGCTATAAGGCTGCTGGGACTGGAGAACAGGACCAGGTTTTATCAGGCTTCCACCTCTGAGCTTTTTGGCAAGGCGGTAGAAATCCCGCAAAACGAAAAGACTCCATTTTATCCCCGCAGTCCCTATGCGGCGGCCAAGCTCTACGCCTACTGGATTACGGTCAACTATCGGGAAGCTTACGGGATTTATGCCTGCAACGGAATTTTGTTTAATCATGAGTCACCAATTAGAGGCGAAACATTTGTAACCCGTAAGATTACACGAGCAGCAGCCAGAATAGCCCTGGGCCTGCAGGAGAAGCTCTATCTTGGTAATCTGGACGCTAAAAGAGACTGGGGACATGCCCGAGATTATGTCCGCATGCAGTGGCTGATGCTGCAGCAGGATAAGCCTGAGGACTTCGTTATTGCCACTGGAGAGCAGCATAGCGTGCGGGAGTTCTGCGAGTTGGCCTTTGCCGAGCTCGATATGACTATAACCTGGCAGGGAAAAGGAATAGACGAGGTGGGTGAGGTTGAAGGAAATCCGGTAATTCGGATAGACTCCAGATACTTCAGGCCAACAGAAGTGGAAAGTCTGCTGGGCGATCCCACTAAGGCCAAAGATAAATTAGGCTGGGTCCCGGAAATCAGCTTTAATGAAATGGTCAGGGAAATGGTACGGCATGACCTGAATCAGGCCAATCGGGATAAGTTGTGCAATGACCATGGCTATGAAGCATTTAACTTTCATGAATAGTTCGGACTTTACACATCCGGGCATATAATACTTATTGGCTTCTATTGTGTTAATAAGTTGTTAATCCCTGCTGTAAAATAAACCTTTAATTCTGTCCTTTATGGTGGGAGGGAATATGAATAAAAACAGCAAAATACTGGTAGCTGGTTCATCAGGCCTTGTGGGCAGCGCGACTGTCAGAGCACTGATCAAAAAAGGATATACAAATATAGCCGGAACATATAACTCCCGTACTCCTGATCTTAGCTTATTTTTTCCAGACAACTACCAAATTACTTACAAAAGTTCCGATTTAATACGATTCGTATCTCCTTACCCATCTACTACTTCTCATGATCTCCCTTTGATCAAAGTAGACATAACCAACCAGGAAGAGATCCGCAAACTGTTTCAAAATATAAAACCCGAATATGTGTTTCTGGCCGCAGCCAAGGTTGGCGGAATTATGGCCAACAACACCTACCGGGCTGATTTTATCCATGACAACCTGCTTATTCACATTAATATCATTCATCAGAGCTATCTTTCCGGTGTGAAAAAGCTTTTATATCTGGGCAGTACCTGTATTTATCCCAGAGACTGCCTGCAGCCCATGAGGGAGGAATATCTGCTCACCTCCTCTCTGGAGTATACCAATGAGCCATATGCCATAGCAAAAATTGCCGGGCTGAAAATGTGCGAGAGCTTTAATCTCCAGTACGGGACGAATTACATCTCGGTTATGCCCACTAACCTGTACGGGCCAGGAGACAATTTTGATCTGGAAAAAGCTCATGTACTTCCGGCCATGATGCGCAAGATCCACCTGGGAAAATGTCTGGAACAAGATAACTGGGAAGCTATACGTAGTGATTTGAACATACGGCCTATTAACGGAACTGACGGTTCAGCTCCTGATGAAGCTATACTGGAAGTGCTGCATGGTTTTGGCATCTCCTCACGACCATCGGTAGAAATATGGGGCACAGGCAAGCCCAGAAGGGAGTTCCTGTGGAGTGAAGACATGGCGGAAGCATGTATATTCATAATGGAAAACATAGATTTCCCTGATCTGATTAAAGGCAAAAAAGAAGTCCGCAATACACACATCAATATTGGCAGCGGAGAGGAAATATCCATAGGCGAACTTGCCAGGGCTGTACAGAAAGTAGTGGGATTTACCGGTGATCTGGTGTTTAACACTGATAAGCCTGATGGTACACCAAGAAAGCTTACAGATGTATCCAGACTGCATGAACTTGGTTGGAAGCATAAGACTGATCTGGACGCAGGTCTGGAAAAGTTTTATCAGTGGTATTTAAGTAAATGGGCGCAGAAACAATTGTCAAATATGCACCGCAACTAACGTACGTTTCAAATACTTGAAACAGTTACTGCCAGGCTGGCTTTATCATAAAATGACAGGTTGCATTTCAGCCTGATCAGATAGACATCGTGTTTTCAAAATTCCCTTCAGACAACTCTCGCCCGCATTCTTCCCCTTGATTCTTTCTTCCTCAATATACTAAACTGCAAGTTTTTTTCTTACTTCTTCCTAACATACTGCTTTCTATGTCATTTCTCCTCATCCTCCCTCCGGCACATATCTTGCTCAATTATCTCAAAATCATTCAAGCGTGAGCTAAATAACATCCACAAGCATAGTTTTTGGCCGCCACTAAGTCTTTGAGCATAAGTCAAAATTATGACTGCCAGTTAGACCTTACAAATTTTTCAAGCATAGTTCCGTTAAAAACAAGCAAATACTTGCCTTCAGCAAAACAGCAATTTCCTATGGTTTTTTATTATAAAGCAGCGACCTCTGAGGGAATTATCCGTCAGGGAAAAATAAATGCCGACGACCGGAAACAGGCGGTCAGCAAGATACACGCGCAGGGACTCATACCTCTTTTTGTTTTTGATTCAGAAAAACAGCTGAGTTCAATTG
>PXDF01000034.1 GCA_003566455.1 Desulfonatronovibrio sp. | reverse complement strand
CCCGCTATATAGATCGCCTGCAATTTATCAATAGATACATTGCCTTGTGCGCAGAGGAAGGACAAGCCAAGGGTAAAGGCTGCCTTGACCTTTAAAATCTCTTCAATATCCCGGCCGTCCAGAAAAAAATCCCTGCTGAGGCTGAGGCGGCCGTCTCTGATGCCGCTGAAAATTTTTCTGGCAATGGGGCTTTGTCCCCGGGTAAAATGCCCAGAGGGTGAAACCAGCTTCAGTCTGATAAGATGGCCCAGAAGAGAAATATATCCGCTTCCAGACACCTTGCCGGTATGCCAGGAACCTCCTGGATCCATGCCCTGTCCGCTCAAGACGAACCTTGTGGCCACTCCTTTTCCGGACGGGCTGCCGAACCTGAGGCCTATCCCTTCCAGGGCGGGTCCCAGCGCGACACTGGTGGCAATATATTTATCTGGAGAAATGGCCAGAACCAGCTCTCCATTGGTGCCGAAATCAGCCAGCAGAAAAGGATAACAAGGCCTGACCGCTTCCACAATCCACTGAAGTCCGGCACTGATGTCCGCGCCCACAAATGGCGACAGAAGGGCCGGGATGAAAAACCCTGCTCCATACACCAGCCATTCCTGAGTGCCGCCGGGATAATCAAGATGGTATGGAGCAACTGAAAGACCTGAAATATCCCGGTCAAGAAGAAAATGGATCATGGCAGAATTTCCTGTAACACATATCCGGTCATCAGGTACATGGCCAAGATCCAGGACAGAATTTATCTCCTCGAGCAGAAGCCTGTTCAGAAGCTCACGATGCTGCGGATTCTCCCTGGCAAAAGACATCCTGGACATAATGTCAGGCCCTGCCCCCATCTGGGGGTTCATGACCTCACCTAAGCTTTCTTGACCGTCAGCGTGTTTAAAACACCATTTTACAGAAGTTGTGCCAATATCGATTCCCAGACACACAGGATTATCCTGGCTGGCCCAGCTGAAAGTTCTGCTTGCTTCAGCTCCTAAAAGCTCAAAAGACTGTTCAGGCCGAGGATAATGTACACAACCCAGTCTCAAACCCTGCTCCAGCTCTTGAGAAGAAAAATGTGCATGGTCTTTCCTGGAAGGAACTGGCGGGTTGTTATGGAAGATTATCGTGCACCTGCCACAGCTTCCAATCCCTGAACAGAGAGGTACGCCCTTTAAAAAACCCTGGATAAAGAGATTCTGAGCCAGGGTCCTGGAGGGATCAACTGTAACTTTCCTGGATTTATGCTGGTGTGTAATCTGAATCGTGAGCATCTCATCCTGAGATAAGGTTATTTCAACTATTCTCCAATATTATGAATGATGAGCAAAGCCTGCCTGCTTCCCTTGCCCGGCCGTTGTCCAGATGCTTGACCATGCAAGCCTCTCAGCCATGATTATGGAATTGTCACAATTAATCTGCTAACTTTTCAATCCATTATCCATGATATGCTCTTTGACGCATTCTATGAGTTTGCTTGAGCATGTAAAGAGGGATCTTCGCTTGTGCCTGATAATATAAAAATTCCTTTTGATATCAAGACCATCCACATCCAGAACAATAAGCTCGCCCGATTCAATGTATTTCTGAACCGCGAGGCTGGAAGTGACCCCGACTCCAGCGCCTGCCAAAATACACCTGACCATGGCTTCAGTGGACTGCACCAGGGTGGAAACACGCAAGTCATGCAGAAGGATTCCCAGGTCAGTGATAGCGTTTTCAAAAGCCTGCCTTGTACCTGACCCCTTTTCCCTGAGTACCCAGGGCATATTTTTCAGAACATCAGGCTTGATCTTATGAGCCAGATCAGGTTTCAGCCCGGGGCTTGAGACCACGTAGAGCGTGTCTTTCATCAAAAGTCCGTGCTCAAGATCAAAATGATCAGCAAAACCGCCAACAATCCCGAAGTCAAGTTCACCGGACAGGACATCCTGGCATACCTTAATGGAATCGCCAATCCTTAAATCAACGCAGACTTCGGGAAATTTTTTCCGGAAATCAGACAGCACCACAGGCAGAAGATAATTTGAAGGTATGGTGCTGCCCCCAACCACCACCTTTCCGCAGACCTGATTTTTTAGATCATGGATATCAGCCTTGGTTTCTTCAAGGATCCTGAATATTTTTTGCACTCCGGCATGCAGGACCTGGCCAGCCAGAGTGGGCATGACCGTTCTGCCAATCCGATCAAAAAGCTTGACTCCCAGCTCATCCTCAAGACTTAAAACATGCGTGCTGATGGTAGGCTGGGACAGAAAAAGATCCTCCCCGGCCTTTGAAAAGCTCTGCAACTCATAAACTCTGGCAAATGCCTGCAATTTTCGAAAGTCCATTTCAGTGCCCGGTTAATTTTAACAATATTAATATTAAATATAGCAAAAACCAATAGCAAAATATAAAAAGGGGGGAGGGAATCATCCCTCCCCTGCAAAAATTTTGAATAGGCCTGCGTTATCTCAGAGCTATTTTTTTTCTTCTTCAGGCCCTGTATCTTCCAGCGGTTCCTGGTGTTCAGATTTTTTTTCAACTTTTTCTTCAGGAGCCTCTTGCTCTTCCAGAGCTTCCTGAACTTGTTCAATTTCTTCTATCTGCTCATCCTTTGCATCTTCAAGGACAGGCAAATCAGCTGAACCTGCCTGATCTTGGCCCAAAGGCTCAGAGGGTTGAGGAGCCGGCTGTTCTTCAGGGGCTGCCTCAGTTTCTGGAACCTGCTGAGTTTCTTCCTTCATAACCGGAATGGACGCGGCAGCTGGTGTCACAGACTTGGGCTTGGTTTTTTCATCAGCCAAACTGTCAAAGTAAGTAAACTCAATCAATGCCATGGCAGCGGAGTCGCCGACCCTTGGTTGGGCAAACTTCACGACCCTGGTATAGCCTCCCTGACCATTGGAAAATTTCGGACCGATCTCATTAAAAAGTCTCTGGACAAGCTTATGATTTTCAAGAACTTTATAGGCCTGTCTCCGGGCACTGAGGTCGTTGCGGATGGCAAGGCTTACAAGTTTGTCCACTATTTTGGACAATTCTTTGGCTTTGGGGACTGTGGTTCGTATTCTTTCGTGCACTATCAGGGATTTGGCCATATTTCTGAACATGGCTTTCCTGTGTTCCCAGGTGCGGCCGAGTTTTTTCCCGGATTTTCTATGTCTCATCGTCTTCTTTCCTTTTTAGCCATTCTTGATATTTCTGCTCGAAGCTATCAATCTGCATGTCAAAGCTGAAGCCCATGCCTTCGATTACCCGTCTGATATCTTCCAGAGATTTTCTTCCAAAATTCTTGGTTTTCAGCAGATCATTTTCCGGCTTCTGAACAAGTTCACCAACCAGACGAATTCCTGCATTGCGGAGGCAATTACTGGCCCTGACCGGAAGCTCAAGTTCTTCGATGGTCTTAAAGAGATTTTCATCAAGCTCGTCCCCGTCTTTTGTATTGGGCACAAACACATCTGCTTCGTCTTCATCAAAGTTAATGAACACCGTCAGCTGGTCCTTGAGGATTTTGGCGCTGTAGGCCAGAGCGTCCTCAGGCTGCACAGAACCATCAGTCCAGATTTCAATAATTAACTTATCATAGTTGGTCATTTGCCCTACCCGGGCCTGTTCAACATTATATGCCACCTTTTTGACGGGAGAAAATGATGAGTCAAGATTAATCAGACCGATTTCATCACTGAAACCTTCATGCATTTCAGCAGAGACATAGCCTTTGCCCATCCGGACTTCCAGATCAATGACAAGATCCAGGTCCTGGGTCAGAGTGGCAATATGCTGATCAGGATTCAATACTGATACATTCTGGTTGCCCTTTATTGAAGAAGCGGTCACAATTCCCTTTTCATTGGCTACCAGCCTGATGCGCTGAGGTTCAACCGTTTTCATTATGAAACGGACCTGCTTTAGATTGAGCACTATGTCGGTGACATCTTCCACAACTCCTGGAATGGAGGTAAATTCATGCTGCGTATTTTGAATTTTTACAGCTACAATGGCCGCTCCCTGTAAAGAGGAAAGTAATACCCTGCGCAGAGAATTGCCAAGTGTAGTGCCGAAACCTCTTTCCAGAGGTTCACTTACAAATTTTCCGTAATTACCCTTGGATCTGGAATCCGTGACAAGCTGTTCAGGCTTAACCAGGTTAGCCCAGTTTCTTGTGTTGATCAGCTTGTCTTTAGAGTGTATTATCATTTTAGCACCTTTGTTCTGACTGATATCTATTATCGGCAAAATGCGATCCACAGCATCATGCCCTGAACCGCTTATTTTGAATAAAGTTCAACTATAAGCTGTTCATTGATGGGGAAGGTAATGTCATCGCGAACCGGCAGAGCTTTAATTGCTCCCTTGAATTGGTCACCTTCAACTTCCACCCATCCTGGAGCTCCTCTACGGGCAAGCACTTCCTGGGCTTCCTGAAACAGGAGTATCTTTTTGCTCTTCTCAGCAACAGCTACCACATCGCCCACCCTGACAATAAATGACGGAATATTCACTCTTCTGCCGTTCACTGTAATATGGCCGTGGCGAACAAGTTGCCTGGCCTGTACCCTGGAATTGGAAAACCCAAGTCTGTAAACCACATTATCAAGCCTTCTTTCAAGCAGTTCCAGAAGGTTTTCACCAGTGGCCCCTCTTCTGGAGTCAGCGATTTCAAAATATCTTCGAAACTGCCCTTCAAGAAGACCGTACATGCGGCGAACTTTCTGTTTTTCCCTGAGCTGAATGGCGTAATCGCTGGATTTTTTCCTGGCGCGACCATGTTCTCCAGGCGGATAGGCGCGACGCTCATAAGCGCACTTATCTGTATAGCATCTGTCCCCCTTAAGAAAGAGCTTGGTTCCTTCCCTGCGGCAGATTCTGCATTTTGATTCGGTATATCTGGCCAATTTAAAACCTCCTGATTAAACTCTGCGCCTTTTTGGTGGACGGCAACCGTTGTGTGGAATGGGGGTAATATCACGAATGAATGAAACCTTGAATCCGGCGCTGTTAATGGCCCGCATGGCTGATTCACGCCCTGATCCCGGGCCTTTAATAAGAATGCCCACTGTTTTCATTCCGTTGTCCTGAGCAAGCCTGGCAGCAGTTTCAGCCGCTTTCTGAGCGGCAAAGGGCGTGCCCTTGCGGGAACCCTTAAAGCCTGACATTCCTGAGCTGCACCAGCTGACCACGTTACCGGACATGTCGGTTATTGTAATCATGGTATTGTTGAAGGTGGCATTTATATGCACAATACCCGTGGGAATATTTTTCTTTTCCTTTTTCTTTTTGACTTTCTTGGGCTTAGCCATCTAATATCTCCGGTAATTTATTTCTTTTTCTTGATGGTTGTTCTTCTTGGACCTTTTCTGGTGCGGGCATTGGTGTGTGTCCGCTGACCCCTCGCAGGAAGAGATCTTCTGTGTCTGAGACCGCGATAACATCCAATATCCATGAGTCTTTTAATATTGGCTGTCAGTTCGCGGCGAAGATCTCCCTCAACCTTGCAGGTATTTTCAAGCTCGGTTCTGATGATATTCACTTCTTCCGGCGAGAGATCGTCTGTGTTTTTGGTCCAGTCGATACCGGTGGTGTCCAGAATCCTGAGCGCGGTGATCCTTCCGATTCCGTAGATATAGGTTAAAGCTATCCCGATTTTCTTCCTCTTGGGCAAATCAACTCCAGCTATACGTGCCATTTTTCCCCCACTTAACTATCCTTGCCTTTGTTTATGACGCGGGTTTTCGCAGATTATTCTTAAAACCCCCCTGCGCCTGATAATTTTGCACTTGGCGCACATCTTTTTTACTGACGGTCTTACCTTCATAATATCTATCTCCCCGAACACCTAGTTTGACGTACTCAGAATTTCCGGACCATCCTTGGTTATGGCCACTGTATGTTCATAATGAGCGGACAGACTGTTATCTCTGGTCCTGGCTGTCCAACGGTCGGGCATGATGACAACCTGGTCGCTGCCCAGAGACAGCATGGGCTCAATAGCCAGAACCATCCCCTTTTTCAGTACTATTCTTTTGGCCCCTTTTGGAACAAAATTGGGCAATTCCGGCTTCTCATGAAGACTGGCCCCTATTCCATGCCCGACGAATCTCCTTATTATGGAACATTCATTGGCCCTGGCATGTTCTTCAATTGCCGCTGAAATATCATAGAGATTATTTCCGGGCAAAGCCTGTTCAATGCCCTTATAAAGGGCCTGTCTGGTGGCATCCATCAGCCTTCTGGCCTCATCGCTTACTTTTCCCACCGGAAATGTTCTGGCTGAATCCCCAAAAAAACCTTTGTGCAGCACACCCATATCAATGCTCAGAATATCTCCCTCAACAAGCTTCTCAATAGAGGGAAAGCCATGAACAATAACCTCATTGACTGAACAGCACAAAGTATAGGGAAAACCCTGATAACCCTTGAAAGCAGGCTTTACCCCGTAATGCCCGCAAAGATCGTTGGCCAGTTCTTCAAGCTCCATTGTAGCAGTTCCCGGAGCTACTTTTTCCTCGATTTTGTCAAGGATTCGGGACACAATGGTATTGGCCTCTCTCAGAATGCCAATTTCCAGATCGTTCTTAATGAAAATTCCGCTCAGCTTCTTCAAAAAACTATCTTCGTCCCTTAATTCTGGTCTTTGTCAGAAGTCCCTCATAATGCCTGGAAATCAGGTGTGATTGGAACTGAGCCATGGTATCCATGGCCACGGCTACGACTATCAAAAGGGCCGTGCCCCCATAATAGAACGGAACATTGAATTCCTTAATCATAAAGACCGGCAGCACACAGACCAGTGACATGTAAATTGCTCCGGAAAACGTGAGCCTTGACAAGACCCGGTCAATATACTCCTTGGTCTTGAGACCCGGCCTTATCCCTGGAATAAAGCCTCCCTGCTTCTTGAGATTTTCAGCGATATCCTTTGGATCGAATATTATCGCTGTATAAAAAAAGCAGAAGAAAATAATCAGAGCCACAAAGAACATATTATAAACCAGCGAATCGGGCATCAGGTTATTGGAAACAGCCTGAAGCCAGCCTGCCTGAGAAAAACTGGCTATGGTAGCAGGAAACATCAGTATGGACGAAGCAAAGATGGCAGGAATAACTCCGGCGGTATTCAGCTTCAGCGGCAGGTGGCTTGTCTGCCCTCCATACATCTTTCTGCCCATCATGCGCTTGGCATAATGAATGGGCAGTCTTCTCTGCGCCCTTTCAACATATACAATGGCCAGAAGCACTCCAGCAATGATGGCCAGAACAAAAAGAGCAACAAACAGGGTCACTTCACCGGCTGAAAGAAGCTGAAACGAATTAGACAAAGCTCCAGGCAGTCCCGCTACTATTCCGGCGAAAATAATCAGTGAAATCCCATTTCCCAGACCCCTGGCCGTAATTCTTTCACCCAGCCACATAATAAAGATTGTACCCGATGTCAGGGTCATTATTGTGGTGATCCTGAACGCCCATCCCGGATCTACGACGATGGCCGCTCCAGTGGGGCTGCTCATGTTCTCGAGGCCAACGGAAATGCCCATCCCCTGCACAAGGGTAATCATTACCGTGCCATACCTGGTCCATTGAGTGATTTTCTTGCGTCCTGCCTCGCCTTCTTCCTTTTTCCATTTGGAAAGAGTAGGGCTGACAACAGTCAGCAGCTGCATGATAATGGAAGCGGAAATATAAGGCATAATGCCCAGGGCGAAAATGGAAAAATTCTTGAGACCGCCGCCGGCAAACATGTCAAAGAGCCCGAAAAGGGTATTTTGGGCCGTTCCAAAAAAATCAGATAAGGCTTCCCCGTCAACTCCGGGCAGGGGTATATGCACTCCTATACGATATACAGCCAAAAGCAGAAAGGTAAATAATACCTTATTCCTGAGCTCTTTCAGTCCGGACTCGCCAGGCTGTCTGGGTTGCTTAGCCACTTATTCTATCCTTCCAGAGATGAAGCTGTACCGCCTGCGCTGGCTATCTTTTCAGCTGCGGCTTTACTGAATTTATGTGCTGTGATCTTCAAGGAAAAATCAATTTCACCTGAACCCAGTATCTTGACAGGTTTACCCTTGGCACAAAGACCAGAGGCATAAAGTTCTTCCAGGGTAACCTCCGTGGCTCCCTGAAAATGCTTTGCAATCTGGCTCAGATTGACCGGAGTGTACTCAACCCTGAACGGATTTTTGAATCCTCTCTTGGGCAATCTCCTTTGCAGAGGCATCTGTCCGCCTTCAAATCCCACGGGGATACTTACACCGGCCCGGGAACGCTGACCTTTATGCCCTTTGCCGGCAGTCTTGCCAAGACCGCTGGAGTTTCCTCGCCCAAGCCTTTTCCTGGGCCTGGTCTCCTCAAAAAACGGGTACAGCTCATGCAAATTCATTATCTGATAACCTCAATAAATGTTTTAACTTTATTTATCATGCCGGTCACGCTTTCATTATCCTTGACTTCAAGAATCTGATTGGGCTTTTTAAGGCCAAGCGCGGCCAGGGTTTTTTTCTGGCTGGGCTTGAGCCCGATATAACTTTTTTTCAGTCTGATTTTCATCTGAATCTCCTGAAGATATTAATAACCGGCTACTTAACTTCAGCGTATTCCACTGACTTGCCGCGAAGTTTAGAAACAGCCTCTGGGCTGGTCAGGGACTTGAGGCCCTGAAGAGTGGCTTTGACAACATTGTGGGGATTGTTTGTGCCGATGGCCTTGGTCAACACATTTTTTACCCCGATGGCTTCCATGGCCGCCCGGACAGGGCCTCCAGCAATGATTCCGGTTCCCGCGCTGGCAGGCTTAAGCAATACCCTGGCCGCGCCATAAGCCCCGGTAACCTGAAAAGGTATGGTTGATCCGGCCACAATTACGTCAAACATGTTCTTTTTGGCCTTGTCAGATGCCTTACGAATAGCGTCAGGAACCTGATTGGCTTTACCAAGGCCATAGCCGACCCTGCCCTTACCGTCTCCAACAATCACTAAAGCGCTGAACCTGAATCTTCTTCCGCCCTTTACAACTTTAGCCACTCGGTTAAGATGCACTATTTTTTCAATAAGTTCCAAATCGTTTTGCTGCATACATACCTCTTAGAATTTTAGTCCCATTTCTCTGGCACCATCGGCTAATGCTTTTACCCGGCCATGATAATAATAGCCGTTTCGGTCAAAAACCACTGTATTGATATTCTGGCTCATTGCTTTTTGAGCGATCATCTTTCCGACGTTTTTAGCTGTTTCAATGTTTAGCTTGTTTTCGCCTTCCATATTCTGAGATGAAAAAGAAACAAGAGTACTGGCTTTTTCATCATTGATTATCTGGGCGTAAATATACCTGTTGGATCTGAATACCACCAGTCTGGGCCTGGATTCACTCCCGCTGATCTTCTTTCTGATACGGATCTTTCTCTTAGATCTTGATTGTTTCTTGGATATTTTCATTGCGTTACCCGTTATTTTCCACCGGATTTGCCGGCTTTACGTCTGATTTGTTCATTTTCATATTTAATCCCCTTGCCTTTATATGGCTCAGGTGGACGTACCCGGCGGATAACCGCTGCCATTTCACCAACCGCCTGCTTGTCAATTCCGCTTAAAGTGATTTTGTTTTTTTCCACTTTCGCGTCAATATCTTTGGGCAGATCAATCTTCACTGGATGAGAGTATCCCACGTTAAGGACAATGGTTTTACCCTGAAGATCAACCTTGTATCCAACTCCAACCACTTCAAGGGTTTTCTGGAATCCCTTTGATACTCCAAGAACAGCGTTACTAATCAGAGTTCTTCTGAGACCCCATTGTTCCCTGGCAGTTCTGCTGTTATCAACACGGTTGAGTTGAATGGCCTGTTTGTCCATATTTACGTTCACCTTGGAGTGCAGATCTACGCTCAACTCGCCTTTGGGACCCTTGACCTGAATCCGGTATCTGTCGAGTTTAATTTCGACTCCACCAGGGATATTAATGGGCTCTTTACCTATGCGTGACATTTTTTACCTACCTACCAAATTTCACAGATGAGCTCACCGCCCACGTTTTGTTTTCGGGCCTGCTCACCCTCAAGAACACCCCGGGAAGTGGACAGAATACAAATACCAAGTCCGTTTCTCACCGCAGGTATTTCAGTGACCGGCACATAAACCTTTCGACCCGGCTTGCTGATCTTTTTCATGCCCTTTACAACAGGCTTTGAACTTATGTATTTGAGATCAATAACAATGTTTTTGTCCTCAATGGCATAATTCTCAATAAAGCCTTCCGTGTTTAATATCTCAACAATTGAAATCTTGGTTTTGCTTAACGGAACCTGCACTTTTTTATGCAGAGCCATGTGACTGTTTCTAATGCGGGTTAACATATCCGCAATGGGATCAACTACTGGCATGTTTTTATACCTCTCTTGGACATCTACCAACTTGATTTACGAACTCCCGGAAGTTCTCCGGCCAGGGACATGTTTCTGAAGCATATCCTGCAGATCCCGAACTTGCGCATAAAGGCCCGGGGTCTGCCACATAGCGGACATCTATTGTATTTGCGCGATGAAAATTTTGGTTTACGCCTGGCTTTCACCATAAGTGATGTTCTGGTCAAGACGGTCCTCCTTACTTTTTAAATGGCATGCCCAGCATTGCGAGCAGACTCTTACCTTCTTTATCTGTATTAGCGGATGTTACTATGGTAATATTCATCCCCTTTGCCTTTTCAATCTTGTCCAGATTGATTTCCGGAAAAATGGTATGCTCTTTTATGCCCATGGTGAAATTACCGCGACCGTCAAAACCGCGGTCGGGTATCCCGCGAAAATCTCTGACCCTGGGCAGGGCTACATTGAGAAGCTTATCCAGAAAAGCCCACATTCTTGAACGTCTCAGGGTTACATAACAGCCTACCGGCATTCCTTCCCTGAGCTTAAAAGCGGCAATTGACTTTTTGGCTCTGGTAATGACCGCTTTCTGTCCAGCGATCAATGTCAATTCCTGAACGGCATCCTGGATCAATTTATTGTTCTGGCTGCCTTCTCCAAGTCCCATGTTCAGGATGACTTTCTGAACAACCGGAATCTGCATTGTGGACTTGTAGTTGAATTCTTTGAGCAATTTGGGAGAAATATGCTCCCTGTATATATTTTCCAGCCTGATCATGATCTGAACCTCATTAAAAATTTTCGTCGCATTTCTTGCAGTAACGCATTTTTTTATCGTCTTCAGTATATCGGTATCCAATTTTGGTAGGATTGGCGCAAGCGTCGCAAACTACTTTTACGTTGGAGACGTTTACCGGAGATTCTATGTCTTTGATGCCCCCTTGTTCCTGCTTGTAGGGATTGGGCTTGACGTGTTTCTTTACCTTATTCAGGCCCTCAATCAGAACCTTGTTCTCATCTTTAAAGATTTTGACAACTTTTCCGATCTTGGATTTGTCCTTACCAGAAATTATCATTACCTTATCGTTCTGTCTTATCTTCATATTCATCACCCTATAGTACTTCCGGAGCCAGTGAAACTATCTTCATAAAATTTTTAGCCCGGAGTTCTCTGGCTACCGGCCCGAATATTCTGGTGCCGATGGGCTCCATGCTCTTGTTGAGAAGAACGGCTGAATTGTTATCAAACCGGATATGAGAACCGTCAGGCCTCCCGATTTCCTTCTTGGTTCTAACAATCACAGCCTTGTAAACTTCTCCTTTTTTGACTTTGGCGTGGGGCATGGCATCCTTTACTGATACAACGATAATATCGCCCACAGAAGCATATCTTCTTTTGCTTCCGCCCAGAACCTTTATGCATCCAACCTTTTTTGCTCCGGAATTATCAGCGACATCCAGAGTTGTTTGTATTTGTATCATTGATTTACCCTTAACAGCCTGTTGAAAAAATCTCTAATATACGCGGCGTAAGCATCTGTCCGGAAGATAATCAAAAGGATATGTGATGAAAATGATTACCCGGAAGTGCTGCCGGTCTAAACCATGCTAAACTGCCTTTTCTAACACTTTATTCAGATGCCACTTTTTCCTGGCGCTTATTGGTCTGTGCTCAATTATCTGCACCTTATCACCAGCAGAACATTCATTAGCCGGATCATGAGCCATAAACTTCTTTTTACGCTTGATGTATTTCTTAAGATGTGGATGCTTGATCAATGTTTCAACACTGACTACTATTGTTTTATCAGCTTTATCGCTGACAACAAAACCGACCATTTTACGCTTGTTGCTGGTTTGTTTGAAATTATTTTCCATGGCCCTTACCTGCTATGTTCTCATTGATGATTGTATTAATCCGGGCTATTGTTCTTCTGACCTGCCCCAGTCTTTGAGTATTCTCCAGCTGTGCTGTAGAGTGTTGAAACCTGAGATTAAAAAGCTCCTGGCAGAATTCCTGAAGCTTTTCTTTGCGATCTGATTGTGAAAGATCCCTTATTTCCTGTGGCTTCATGTCTACCACTCCTTTTCAACTATGACGGTTTTAACCGGCAGTTTATAGGATGCTCTTTTAAGGGCTTCCTTGGCTAAATCAAGGCTGACCCCTCTTATTTCATAAAGAATGCGACCAGGCCTGATTGGAGCGCACCATCCGACCGGAGAACCTTTACCCTTTCCCTGTCTGGTTTCAGCAGGCTTGGCAGTGATGGGCTTGTCCGGAAAAACCCTTATGTAAACCTTGCCTCCACGTTTGATGTGCCTCATCATGGCCACGCGGGCGGATTCTATCTGCTGGCTGGTCAATTTTCCGGGCTCGACGGCTTTTAGAGCAACCTCTCCAAAGCTTATTTCAGTTCCCCTTTGAGCTTTGCCTTTAATGCGGCCTTTATGAGTTTTCCTGAACTTTACTTTCTTAGGGCTTAACATGATTATTTAACCTCATTCAAAAATCTTCTAAAAAAATCCTGAGAAACAGTGCGTAAAAGATCGCCATGAAAAGGTGCAATAAAGTCAGGTTCAAAAAGGATTTCCATCTATGAAAATTTAAGCTTTTTGCACAGGCGGTCTATATCTGAAAATTTCAACGCTCTGCTAAAATATCGCCTCTATATATCCAGACTTTGACGCCAATTATTCCGTAAGTAGTCTTGGCCGTAGCATATCCGTAATCTATGTCGGCCCTTAAGGTGTGAAGGGGTACACGTCCCTCACGCTGCCACTCTGTACGGGCAATCTCAGCTCCTGCCAGCCTGCCGGCGCAGGAGATCTTGATTCCCTGAGACCCGAATTTCATGGCCAGACTGATGGAGCGCTTCATGGCCCGGCGAAAGGCGACTCTTCTCTCCAATTGAAGAGCAATATTTTCAGCCACCAGTTGCGCGTCCACTTCAGGCCGCCTGACTTCGTTCACTTCCAGAGAAAAATCGTATCCAAACTTCTTCCTCAGATCAGTCCTGAGCTTCTCAATTTCAACACCCTTGCGGCCGATGACAATTCCAGGCCTGGAAGTAAAAACAATGAGTCTGATCTTGTCCGCTGCTCTTTCTATTTCAATCCTGGATATTCCTGCATGGTAGAGCTTGGACTTTACATATTCCCGTACTTTTTTGTCTTCATAAACAAACTGCGGATAACTTGATTTACTGAACCATCTGGAAAGCCAGTTTTTGTTGTATCCCACGCGAAATCCATATGGATGTACCTTCTGACCCAAGACTTCTACCTCCTATATCTCATCAACAATTACAGTTATATGACTGGTTCTCTTAAGTATCCTGTTGGCCCTGCCCATGGCGCGGGGCTTGATTCTTTTCCAGGTTGGCCCCTCGTCAATCCTGACATGTTTGACAAACAGACTGTCAATGTCCAGGCTGGTATTCTGCTCTGCGTTGGCAAGGGCTGAATGAAGGACCTTGCTGATGAGTCCGGCCGCTTTTTTCGGGGTGAACTTCAGAATGTTCAGCGCGTCTTCAACAGGTTTGCCCTGAATGTTTCGGGCTACGAGGCGCGCCTTTCTCGGTGATATCCTTATGTATCTGGCTATAGCTCTGGTTTCCATTTTTTCCCCGCGTCAATTATTTACGTTTAGCCTGACTTTTTCTGTCTCCGGCATGACTGTAGAATGTTCTGGTGGGAGCAAACTCTCCCAGTTTATGTCCAACCATGTTCTCCGTTGCAAATACCGGAATAAATTTCCGCCCGTTATGCACGGCAAATGTAAGCCCCACCATCTCAGGAATTATTGTGGAGCGTCTTGACCAGGTTTTGATAACCTTGCGGCTCCTGCTTTCATTGGCTTCCTGAACTTTTTTAATTAGATGGTCATCCACAAAAGGACCTTTTTTTACTGATCTGGGCATGAAATCTCCTGCTTACCTGGTTCTTTTCTTGATGATTAATCTGTCAGAAGCCTTGTTTTTGCTTCTGGTCTTGTACCCCTTGGACGGCATTCCCCATGGAGAACAGGGATGACGCCCGCCGGAACTTTTTCCTTCACCGCCGCCTAAGGGGTGATCAACCGGGTTCATGGCAACGCCACGAACTTTGGGCCTTCTTCCCAGCCAGCGGTTCCTGCCGGCTTTGCCAAGAGAAATATTTTCGTGGTTAACATTGCCCACCTGGCCGATGGATGCGATATTGTTGGAAAGCACGTTTCTGACTTCGCCGGAGGGAAGCTTTACCAGGGCATACTTGCCTTCCTTGGCCACAAGCTGAGCGTATGTCCCGGCCGACCTGGCCATCTGCCCGCCCCTGCCAGGGGTCAGTTCGATATTGTGAATAACCGTGCCTATTGGAATCCTGTTCAAAGGCAGCGCGTTGCCTGGTTGAATATCCACTTTTTCTCCTGCCTGAACCACTGCTCCCACTTTCAGACCCACAGGAGCCAGAATGTATCTTTTTTCTCCATCAAGATACGACAGGAGAGCAATACGGGCACTTCTATTGGGATCATATTCAATGGAAACTACCCTGGCCGGAACATCAAATTTGTTCCGCTTAAAATCGATTGTCCTGTACTTGCGCTTGCTTCCGCCGCCGCGCCTTCTAGAAGTTATTCGACCATAGCTGTTTCTGCCGCTCTTTTTGCAGAGACCTGCAGTCAGAGACTTTTCAGGATTTTCCCGGGTGATCTCAGCAAAATCGGATACAGTCTGAAACCTTCTTCCAGGTGATGTCGGCTTTAGCTTTTTAATGGCCATTACTTATACCCCTTCGAAAAATTCAATTTTTTCACCAGCTGCCAGGGAAACATAGGCTTTTTTGTACCCGGATACTTTTCCTGCGGCCCGACCGAATTTAGTTTTTTGAATGGATTTGCGGCGCACGATATTAACCCTGTCGACTTTTACGTTGAAAAGGGATTCAACCGCGTCCCTGATCTGATACTTATTGGCATCGGGATGGACCACAAAGGCTGCCTGGTTTTGAAGCTCCTTGACTGTATTGGACTTCTCTGAAACCAATGGTTTTATAAGTACCTGTGTGTAGTGCATTTTAAATCAACCTTTCCTGCAGCGCTTCAACTGCCTGTTTATCCATTACCAGCTCGCTATGTCTCAATATATCGTATATATTGACAGAATCTTGAGTAACTACCTGAGCACCCTGAACATTTCTGACCGAAAGCTCAAGATTATTATACTGTTTGCCTGTAACAATCAAGGGTTTTTTTAGACCAAGTTTTCCTTTTATATCAACAAATTGCTTAGTCCTGATTTCCGGCATATCCAGATCGTCTATTATTTTCAGCTTTTTCTCAGCCAGCCTGGAACTCAAAGCCATTTTCAGGGCAAGCTTTCTGACTTTCTTATTGAGCTTGAATGAATAGTCTCTTGGCCTGGGGCCATGGGTGACTGCTCCTCCCCTCCAGAGGGGGGACCTTCCGGAACCGGCCCTTGCCCGGCCTGTTCCCTTCTGCCTCCAGGGCTTTCTGCCTCCCCCTGTTATCCTTGACCTGTTTTTGACTTCCGCGGTTCCGGATCTGACAGCCGCCAGATGCGATTTCACTGCCAGATGCAGCAACTGGGGCCTGACACCAACGGAAAACACATCTTCGGAGAGAAGAATCTCACCCACTTCCTGGTTATCCCTGGAATACACTTTTTCATTTATCATTGTGGCTCACCTTAATTTTTCCTGCGCAGAACAACAATCCCGTTGGTAGGACCGGGAACCTGGCCCTTGACAATTATCACATTATCATTTGGCCGGACAGCAACAATCTCCGCGTTGGAATAAGTGACCTTTTTGTTGCCCATCTGTCCCGGCATTTTCTTGCCTTTAAAAACCTTGCCCGGATAAGCGCATTGCCCAATGGCCCCAGGAGACCTGTGCACCTTTTCATGGCCATGCGAGTTTGGCAGTCCAGCAAAATTCCATCGCTTCATAACCCCGGCAAAACCCTTGCCTTTTGATATTCCGGTCAGCCTCACCCTGTCTCCAGGCTTGAATATCTCAGCCGTGATTTCCTGTCCTGTATCGAATTCATCAACGCTATCCAAAGCAAACTCTCGCAGAAATCTGAAGTATCCCTTTTTCTGCCTGCCCTGATGCCCCATTTGGGGCTTATTAAGCTTATGGCCAGGAATCTTTTCAAATCCCAGCTGAATTGCGTTGTAGCCATCCTTTTCACTGATTTTCTTCTGAACCACAGGACATGGGCCTGCCTGGATGATGGTAACGGCGACCTTGGTTCCATCATCAGCGAACAGACTGGTCATACCCAGTTTTTTTCCTATAATTCCAAGAGTTCGCTTCATTTTTTCCTCACCTATAGCTTTATTTCGACATCAACGCCTGCCGGGAGATTAAGCTTACCCAGGGCGTCAACTGTCTGCTGGGTTGGCTCCAGGATATCGAGCAACCGTTTGTGAACTCTCATTTCGAATTGCTCTCTGGATTTTTTATCAACATGCACTGATTTGTTGACTGTATATTTGTGAATTCTTGTAGGCAGAGGAATGGGCCCTGCAATGCTTGCCCCGGTGTTTTTGGCTGAATCAACTATTTCAGCCACTGCCTTGTCCAGAATCCTGTAATCATAGGCTCGAAGTTTTATCCTGATTCTTTCGCTGTTCATTGCTGCCATTATTTACTCCGTAATTTCTGAAACAACGCCCGCGCCTACTGTCCGCCCGCCTTCACGGATGGCAAATCGAAGACCGGGCTCCATGGCGATGGGAGCTATCATCTCTACATCAAATGTCGTATTGTCGCCAGGCATGATCATCTCCACTCCATCTGGAAGCGTTACAACTCCGGTTACGTCCGTGGTCCGAAAATAAAACTGGGGTCGATAACCACTGAAAAACGGAGTGTGACGACCTCCCTCTTCCTTGCTCAATACATATACCTCTGCCTTAAAACGACGATGCGGCTTTATGGACTTGGGAGCCGCCAGAACCTGACCACGCTCCACATCATCACGCTTGATGCCCCGAAGAAGAACACCAACATTATCACCAGCCTGACCCTGATCCAGAATCTTGCGAAACATCTCCACACCGGTGCACACCGTCTTATGCGTGTCCTTGATACCCACTATCTCCACCTCTTCGCCCACCTTGATCACACCACGCTCAACACGGCCCGTGACAACAGTACCACGGCCGGAGATGGAAAATACATCCTCAATAGGCATCAGAAATGACTTGTCTATATCACGCTCAGGTTCAGGAATAAATGAATCACAGGCATCCATCAGCTCCATAATGCACCTGGCATCTTCAGCATCAGGACTCTCTACCTCCAGAGCCTTCAACGCACTGCCGTGAACAACCGGAGTGTCATCCCCAGGAAAACCATACTTGGTCAAAAGCTCCCGAACCTCAAGCTCCACCAGCTCCAAAAGCTCAGGATCATCAACCAGGTCTACCTTGTTCAGAAATACCACCAGACTGGGTACCCCGACCTGACGGGCCAGAAGAATATGTTCCCTGGTCTGAGGCATGGGACCGTCAGTGGCCGCTACAACCAGAATAGCACCATCCATCTGCGCCGCTCCAGTAATCATGTTCTTGATATAGTCAGCGTGACCAGGACAGTCCACATGCGCGTAATGACGATTGGCAGTCTCATACTCAACATGAGCCGTGGCTATGGTTATGCCCCGCTCCTTCTCCTCAGGTGCCTTGTCTATCTGGTCAAAGGCCACAAAACTGCCGCCGCCCTTCATGCTCAATACCTTGGTGATGGCTGCCGTCAAAGTGGTCTTGCCGTGGTCTATATGACCCACCGTCCCAATATTAACATGCGGCTTCTTACGCTCAAACTTTGCCTTTCCCATCTCTTCCCCCTATTTGCTTTTAAGGATTT
>PXDF01000156.1 GCA_003566455.1 Desulfonatronovibrio sp. | reverse complement strand
CTTCATTCCAGGTTGAGTTCAGTGTTCAAAGTTCAAAGTTTGAAGAATTGAGGAATTTAGGAATTGGGGGATTTAAAGAGTCCTACATCTTACGTCTGACATCTGACGTCTGACGTCATAACTCACCGCTCATCTCTCAGCCCTTCTTCCCTCATCTCTCAGCGATCATGACTCACTGCTCATGGCAATTGTCCTTAAATGTTACCTTGAAAGCTGTAAACCTTTTTCCCCTTGACTAAGCCGACTCTTATAAGGCAAAAAATCCTGTGTTGTCAAAATAAGTTCCAAATTTTTTAATTTTAGCTTATATTCTATTACGCCTCTCAAGGAGAAGAAATATGGTCTTTGACGTTCAAAATGAAACCATGCCCAGGGATGAACTGGAAAGCCTGCAGCTTGCAAGGCTCAAATATCTTGTTCAGAAAATCTACCATAATGTTCCCTTTTACAATCAAAAATTCAAGGAAATGGGAATAAGACCAGAGAGTATAAAATCCCTTTCCGATCTGAAGCACCTGCCTTTTACTGAAAAACAGGATCTTCGCAACAATTATCCTTTTGGCCTTTTTGCTGTTCCCAGGGAAAGCGTGGTCAGAGTCCATGTTTCATCAGGCACCACCGGAAAGGCCACTGTAGTGGGTTATACTCAGAGGGATGTTGACAACTGGGCCAGGCTCATGGCCAGATCATTTGAGGCCTGCGGGGTTACAAGTGCTGATATTGTGCATAATGCTTACGGTTACGGGCTTTTCACCGGAGGACTGGGAGCCCACTATGGAGCCGAGGTACTTGGAGCGACCATTCTTCCGGTATCCGGGGGGGCCACCAAGCGTCAGGTTATGCTCATGAAGGATTTCGGGCCCAGTGTAATCTGCTGCACGCCCTCCTATGCACTGCATCTTTACGAAACCGCCCTGGCCAACGGAATCAGTATTGATGACCTCAGGCTCAGGGTGGGAATTTTCGGGGCCGAGCCCTGGACCGAGGAAATGCGCCACGACATCCAGAACAAACTCAGGCTCAAGGCATTGGATATTTATGGCTTATCTGAAATCATGGGCCCGGGAGTGGGCATAGAGTGCATCGCTGCCCAGGAGGGGCTGCACGTCTGGGAAGATCATTTCCTCATTGAAATAATTGACCCTGAAACCGGCGAATCTCTGCCCCCTGGAGAAAAAGGTGAACTGGTCATCTCCACCCTGACCAAGGAAGCTCAGCCACTGATCAGGTACAGAACCAGGGATATTACCAGGATCAATACCGTTCCATGCCGGTGCGGCCGGACCCATCACCGCATAGAGAGAATAACCGGAAGAAGCGATGACATGCTGATCATCAGGGGAGTTAATGTGTTCCCATCCCAGATTGAGAGCATTCTGCTGGAAACCGAAGGTCTGTCTCCCCATTATCAGTTGATCATTGACCGCAAGGGCTCGATGGATGTTCTGGAAGTTCAGGTTGAGGTTGATGAAAAGCTGTTCTCAGATGAAATCAAGCACCTCCAGAATATGGAAAGGAAAATCATGTCCCATATCAAGGAATTTCTTGGAGTCACCGCCAAGATCACTCTTGTGGAACCGAGAACCATTGCCAGATCCGAAGGCAAAGCCAAAAGGATCATCGACAAGAGGAATCTGTAAAAATAGATTTATTAACCAGGAGGTTAACCATGAAAGTCGAACAGATATCAATATTTCTTGAAAACAGAGCCGGAAGGCTGGCAGATGTTACCAGGACCCTTTTTGAGGCCGGAGTGAACATCAGGGCTTTGTCTCTGGCAGACACCACTGATTTTGGAATTCTCAGGCTTATTGTTACTGACCACGAAAAAGCCAAAAAAGTCCTTAAAGAAAACGGGTTCACCGTGGGAAGAACCAATGTGGTGGCGGCTGAGGTTGAAGACAAACCAGGCGGGCTTCATTCTATCCTGTCCATGCTGAGTAAAAATGAAATAAACGTTGAGTACATGTATGCCTTTGTTCAGCAAAGCGGTAAAAACGCTGTCCTCATATTTCGCTTTGACCGGACCGACGAAGCCATAGAGACTCTGCAGAAAAACGGGGGGCGCATCATCCAGGGCAAGGAACTCTATAATATTTAGCCGTTTGCAATTATTCTTTTTTTATCCGGATCGCTCATATTTATGCTTGACTGGAAACTGGATAGCATTTATTAGATAAAGATTGCGCATGGTGGGTGTAGCTCAGTAGGTAGAGCACCTGGTTGTGGCCCAGGTGGCCGTGGGTTCAAGTCCCATCACTCACCCCAGACAAATGATTCATTAAGGGCTGCGTCAACGACGCGGCCCTTTTTTATTTGCTCTGATCTTTTACGGTTTATATGGACAACTGTCTTTTTTTATCAGACGCCGGCTTTGATTTTTTCAGTCGCCTGATGTCCCACTTTTTTCAATTCTTTGCCTTATGATGTTCCACAATTTAAAGGCCTTTTTTCATCACTGTCATGAAAAACATATGTGTTTCCACCCATATACTTGGCCTGGTACAAGGCGTTGTCTGCTTTCTGGATTAATTCAAGCGGAGTCAGGCTTGACTGGTCATAAATAAAGATTCCTATGCTGATCCCAATTTTTATGCTGAACCCATTCAGGTTGAAAGGCTGATTTACTGCATTAATTATGTTTTTAGCCATTTTTTCAGCATCATTTGGATTTTTCAGACTATTGAGAATCAGGCAGAACTCATCTCCCCCGAAACGAGCCAGAGTATCTGAGTCACGGATTTGACCAAGTATTCGTCTTGTAGTTTGCACAAGCACCTTGTCACCAGCCTGATGTCCATAAATATCGTTCGTTTCTTTGAATCCATCCAGATCCAGAAAGAACAATGTAAACGAGCCTTTGGAACGTCCTGCCTTTTTTATAGTCTGCTCCAGACGGTCCAAACAAAGAGCCCTGTTTGGAATTTGAGTCAGGGTATCCACCGTGGCTTTTTGATAGAGCTCATACTCCTTTTGTTTTCTATCTGATATGTCTGATACAATGACTTCAAAATAGTTCTGACCCCATTTTGTGGTTACCAGAAGCGCGGTAAACTCAGTCCAGGCTTGACCTGTTTTGGAAATAAGCTGCACTTCCTGACGATGAATGGTCTTCTCTTTCATCAGTTTCTGGGAGAGATAATCCCATTGTTTTTTATCAATAAAAAACTGGTTCCTGATACTGACTTTCATGTCCCTAAGCTCTTCAGGACTTTCAAGTCCCAGCAAAAGAGCCATATGGGCGTTCCCTTCAATGAACATACCGTCTGGAGTCAGGCGACATATACCCACGCCCACATTTTCAAACAGGTTTTTATAGCGCTGATTAATGTCCATTAAGACCTGCTCGCTGTTTTTCCGAGCCAGAGCATTTTTTTCCAATTCCCTGATGGTTTCTGTAAGCACTTCAGTCCTGCATTGGATCTCTTTTTCAAGCTTATCCTGCAGCAAAATCAATTTTTGTTCCAGAATCATCTGTTCAGTGATGTCCTTTAAAGCGCAGAGCATCCCTGAATAAAGACCCTCTTCAGTCAAAGGGAGCATCCACCCTTCAAAATACCGGATATCCCCGTTGACATTTTCCAGGGGGAGACCATTAAAATACTGCGGGCGTCTGTCTGTCTTTCCGGACCTGTAGACAAAGTTAAGATACTGGAATAACTTCTTGGGTAGATTAAGAAAGTTCTTGTTCAAAATCAAAAAACCGTTGGGACGTGAAATGGATTGGATAAACGCGTCCGCGTAGACTATAATATCGTCTTTATCTGTAATGATAAAACCCATATCCATATGAGCTGACATCATTTTAAGCAACAGATTTGGATTAATTGATAAATTGTTGTTCACGGTGTTTTTTCACGATGATGCAAAAAGTTGCTGTGCAGTAAAAATTAAAGTTCAACCATGTATTAAAGAAATAAATGATTAAAAATAGTGCAAGGATCTGGCAAAGATTAATATGTCATAAAACGGGCTTGTTGTCCTGTATGAATCTTTAGTATTTCCAATTGAACTGTCCCCAGAAACTGGATAACTCCACACGTAGTGACTTGCCAAAAGGCATACGGGGAAAAATGAAAAGCAAAAGAAAGAACTGAAATGCGTCCTTGATTAACAGATTATATATTGGATTTTTTATTCATATCTGAAAAAAAACATATAAGCAAGCCAGGATGTTAATTGCGGGCCTGGTCGGGAAAAAAATTATTTTGCTTGACAAAGCCGGCTTGTTAATGAAGAAAATATGATCAAATAAATCATTAATCTTGCAAAAATCATGTCGAATACTGCTTGAAAACCCATCCTGGACATTTCCCCATTGGCGAAGTTTTTCAGGGTCTCTATGAGCAGCAAAAATAAATTCGGCACGATTATTTCATGTTTATTTTGGGAACCAGTCTAATCTGGACCATGCTGATTGATTAACTCTGGAGGTTTTCAGGTAATGAATAATCAGATAAAAGGGTTATATATTGATGAAGTGCTTCTCGAACGTCTGGCCAAATTAGGCAAGAATAATAGTTTGAGTATCAGCGCTTTGCTTAACGAGATAATTGGTTCATACCTTGAAAAGCATGACCCTAACTGGCTCAAAAAAGAAAACAAGCGCCTTTTCCAGCGCAAGAGAGTCATGATCCCGGCCATGATTTATAAAAGCTCCGAGTCCGAATTAGTCGGACGTTACCACTCCACCACTATTCTGGACATATCTCTGGGAGGTATCAGGCTGAGCTTTACTCCCGACAGCACCACCAAGAACGAAATTGAAAAGGAAGGCTCTGAATTTGAAGTCATATTTTCTCTGGACAAAGAGGGAGAACCAGTGGTGATCCGTTGCAGCCCTACCCGTGTTAAGGACACAGAGCACGGGATTCAGGTGGGCGCGGCTTTTAACGAAGCCAACTCTCACAGTCACGAATACCTGCAAAAATATCTAATGTAATAACTTATGAAAATTTCCAGTTTTTCCTGATTTTTTAAAACAAAAAATTTTTCTGGACAGTCTGACTCTTGTCCCGGCAATGATCTGACCGTAAAGACCTTTCAGGCATTCTTACCTTATAAACATCCCCCCTCACTTGTAATAATCTCATTTTTAAAGAATAAACCAGGGGATCAGAGTCCAAGACGACTCTTTCCTGTCCAATAAAACTGGACCATCAGTTTCTATCCAGAGTCCTGGACGTACAGACTCCCTTCCATTCTAAAAGACAATTCATGGCTGAAGATAACCGGGAAAATTACGCTGATTCGCCATTCTTCAAGATCTTTAGATAATATCTTATCTTTTGGACAAAAAACTGGACATAAATGCCAATTAAAGCTATGGTTTTATGACTACACAATCAACAACCGTATTAATGGAAAAAGCATGGCTAAAATATTAGTAATCGATGACGATCTGATCTTCAACGAATTGATGCAAGCCCAGATATCCAAACTCGGTTATGAATGTGATACTGTGGGTAACCTTTACCAGGGGCTTTCATCCGCAGAAAACATACATTACGACATTGTATTTCTTGACGTAACCCTTCCTGATGGAAACGGCCTGTCAAAAATCCAGGATTTTAAGACCTTAAAATCATCCCCAGAAATTGTAATCATCACTGGGCAGGGTGACCCTGAAGGAGCTGAACTGGCCATCAAAAACGGGGCCTGGGACTATATTCAAAAACCCACATCAATTAATACGGTTCAGTTGACCATTTCCAGGGCTCTGCAGTTTCGTATCAACAAAAGCAGATCAGCGCATAAAAAACAGGTTGTCCGCAACGGAATAATAGGCAAAAGTCAGCAGTTGTTACAGTGTCTTGAGCACCTCGCCCAGGTCTCACTGGGCAAAAACAATATACTCATTACCGGAGAGACCGGAACCGGCAAGGAACTCTTTGCAAAGGCTGTACACATGAACAGCCCCAGGGCCAAAAACCAGCTTATTGTGGCCGATTGCACCAGCATTCCTGAAACACTGGCTGAAAGTCTTTTGTTTGGACATCTGAAAGGCTCTTTTACCGGTGCCAACGCCAGAACATTAGGCCTTTTCATGCAGGCTGACGGAGGAACCTTGTTTCTGGATGAGATTGGAGACCTTTCAATGCCGGTTCAGAAATCATTTTTAAGGGTTCTGCAGGAAAGAAAGGTCAAACCAATTGGAGGGAAAAACGAAACCCCTTGTGACTTCAGGCTGGTATCCGCTACCAACCGTAACCTGGAAAAAATGGTTACCAATGGTACCTTCAGAAAAGATTTGTATTACAGGCTCAGCACATCTAATGTCCATTTGCCCCCTTTAAGGGACCGCAAAGATGATATCCTGCCTCTCTTGGATTATTATCTGCCCATATCGTGCAAAGAGTTAAATTCAGATATCAAGGATTATACCCAGGATTACGTTGAAGCATTGTTGAGTTATAACTGGCCTGGCAATATTCGTGAATTAATTAGTGCCATTAATACTTCCTGCGCTAAAGCAGTAAATGAAGATGAGATCTGCGTTCATCATCTCCCCACCGACATCCGGGCCTATCTGGCAAAAATCAAACTTTCCTCATTTGACAGAAAAAAAACAGGTAAAACCACAGATCAAAAAACCGTGGAAACCTTTATCAGGATCAAGAAGGATTCTCTGGGGCACTATCCAACCTATAAGGAAGCAAGGCGAAGAATAGTTGATAACATGGAAAAAGTTTACTTTGATGATCTTTTGTGCCATACTAAAAAAGATATCACAAAGGCAATCCAGATCTCCGGGCTTTCCAGGGCAAGGCTTTATGAATTGCTCAAAAAGCATGCTATCTCTGTTAAAAATTACAACCTGACCAATTGAACTACCCGGTTGATGGTCTTTAAAAGCTCAGATTGTTCTACAGGTTTAATGAGCATTTCATTCATTCCCGCCTGCCTGGTCAGGACTAAATTGCTTTCCAGGCTGTGCGCTGTCAAAGCAACAACCGGGATAGAGGCGATTTTTGGGTCTTTGTTCATTCGAATCAGTCTTGTAGTTTCGAACCCATCCATTTCAGGCAACTGCAAATCCATCAATACAAGGTCAAAGCTGTAACCTTCAATATCCTTAAGCGCCTGCTCCCCATTGCCGGCAATATGAACCTCATGACCGGATCTTTTGAGCATTTCTGAAATAACCATCTGATTAACTGGAAAATCTTCAACCAGAAGAATTTTTAGTGGAACATTATGGTTATCTGCTTGAATGAATTTATTCTTGTGCTCAAAAATTTTATTGGTCTGCTCTTCAAACCGAGCGGAAAAAGAAAACACACTACCCTTGCCTGGTTCACTTTCGACCCAGATATCCCCTCCCATCATCTCAATTATATGTTTGCTGATATAAAGACCAAGCCCTGTTCCTCCGTGTTTTCGAGAATAACTGCCGTCAACCTGAGAAAAAGGCTGAAAAAGTTTATTATGGTCTTTCTGGGAGATACCTATTCCAGTATCAGAAATTCTGAACAATAACAGTATGCTCCTTTCCTCCTTTTCTTTTACGCGACAGTCCAGAACTACACACCCCTGCTCTGTGAATTTGATGGCATTGCCTATCAGATTAAATAACACCTGTTTTAAGCGGAATGAATCGCCGGCAAGATTATCAGGAACATGAGGGTGTTTAGTTATAATAAGATCAAGTTGTTTATCTCTGGCCTGGTGAATCATGGCGTGTTCGATCTCTATAAGCATGGCCTGAAGATTAAATGCTGTTTTTTCAAATGAAAATTTACCTGTTTCAACCTTGGATATATCCAGGATATCACTAATGGTTTTAAGCAAATGATTGGAAAGACTCAATATCTGTTCAAGATTCTTTTTCTGTTCAATAGTTAAGGAGCCATCCAGAATCAGTTTGGTCAACCCAATTATTCCGCTCAGCGGAGTGCGTATTTCATGACTGACATTGGCCAAAAAACGGCTTTTGGCGTTATTGGCCCTTTCCGCACTCAACCTGGCCTGTTTGAGTTCCCATTCAAATCTTCGCTGACTGGTAACATCCAAGCCTACTTCCCATTCAGCCCAACCCGGGATTGGGAACATTTCAGAAAGCCTTGTCCATTTGATCAGTTTTTTTTCACCTGACTTTGTTACAGCCTCAATCTCGCACGATTCATGCTTTTTTCCTTCATCCCAGCAACCTATAGCCTTTTTCCTGTCATCCTCCTCTGGATAAATCATTTCAACAGCCCTGGGATTATTGAGCATATGATCTGAGTTATAGCCAAGCACCCTTTCGCTTTCTTTATTCCAGAATACGTAATTTCCCTCTTCATCATGAGCATGAATAATGACTGGAATGTTATCTACCAGAGATCTAAGCCTTTGTTCTCTCTCCCTGACAGCATCCCTGGCTTCCATAAGTTCTGAGATGTCATAGAAAAAGATCACCGCCTTATAAACCTGACCTGAATAACTGATAATGGGTGAAATCTTGACATCATAATATGACTTGTCGATGACATGCTCAAAACTAATGGTTTCTTTAGAACACAGGGATTCATGAACCCTGCCCATAAGGTATTCAAACCAGCCCCAATCCATAAACCTTGAAGCGTTTCTCCCGACAATATGCTGGGGAATAGTGCCAAGTGATTTGGCAGCATGTTTGTTTATAGCCAGAACATGACCGTCATAATCAAACAGAAATGCCAGATGGGTTGTGGAATCGAGAACAGATCTCAGGGTCTCCCTGCTTCTTGTCAGCAGTTCATGAATCTTATTTCGTTCAGATATCTCCTGTTCCAGCAGATAATTAATGTTCACCAGCGCTCTGGTTTTTTCCTCAACCATGTCTTCGAGCCTGTTCTTGTATTGATTGAGTTTCAACAGCAATTTTTTGGTATCGGTTATGTCTTCACATATCCCACCCCTCATGACAATTTTTCCTTCCTTGTCCTTAATGGGATAAGACTTGAGATTGATCCACCTCATTTCCCCATCAGGACGAATTATCCTGAATTGGGTCCTGACATTTTCTTCACAGAAAAATTTGTCTTCAAGGCTGGTTAGCAGATTTTCTCTGTCATGAAAATGAACAGTGTTAAAAATGGCTTCAGGATTATCCATCAATCCCTTTATGGATTTGCCCCAGATTTTTTCATAAGCTGGGGAAAGATACAGGATCTTATCTTTTTCCATGATCCAGATAACATTATCCAGGTTACTGGCAATCTGGACAAATATTTCTTTTCCTTCATTAAGCCTTTCCAGACTTAGTCTTTTCTCTGTGGTGTCCTCTAAAAAACCGATGGTCCCCAGAAATTCTCCTGAGTAACTCACTACAGAGGTTTTGTATTGCTCAATCCAGATATCGCCTTTCAGACTTTGCTCAAGTTCTTTGCGAACTGAAGCCATACGGTTTGCCCTGGAAGACTCAAAATGAACTTTTAACCTGTTGTAAAGGTGAGGAGGCACTATATCCTCGGGTCGCTGTCCGATTATATCTTTGATCCCCATTCCATATTCATGGGCAAAGGATTTGTTAACAGCAGTAAAAACCCCCTTTTCATCCAATATCCAGGCCTTAAAAGGAAGATTGTCCATCAAGGCCCTTTGTCTAGCCTGAGGAAGGTACTCGAAAGAATTATTTGTAGTGATTGACAAAAAATTCTCACTGCATGAACTACAGGCTCGTGCGAGAATATCAATTACAGGCTCCAGTTCCTTTAAAAAACTAATGGGATAACGATTCGGGCGGCAAATGATCAGAAGGCCAAAGCCGATGAGTTTAAAGCCATAGCAGTTTAAATCAGCAACCTTAGCATAGAATAAATCCTGCTGCGGACTTTCTTCCCATTGTTCGATTATGCATGCAAAAGCCTGTCCGCAATCATCTGAATCCTTGAGCGAGTCAGGTAGCGTGGCTATATTTTTTAAAATAACATTGTCTTTCTTAAAAACACTGATTATGGAGCAACCGGCAATAACCATCAAAACAGGCAGAGATTCATTCAACAGAATGCTGACACGGTTCTTTCCGATAACCGCCCTGGTCAATTTAATGATGGAATCTTTATCTATTGTGATGGACATATTACCAATCTCTCCTGCAAGGGATTAATAATGTTTTTGGCATAGATATTGATAGACAGCCTTATACTTCATAATCTTTTTTTTTTAAATAATGCAAGGATCAATTAAGCGTTAACTAAATTTTTTTTACAAAAATTCACAAAAATAAAAAATTACAGCAGTCAGGCAGTCATGAACAAAACTAGCATTTATCTTGAAAATCTAAACAAAATCCTCAGCAAGGATCAATCTTTGATAATTTTAACCTGTCATAGTTTTCTCAAACACAGCAAAGACTACATGTCTTTGATTTATGAAGCCAATAAAAATAAGAACGGTCAGGAACTGAAGCGGGTGGCTCACTCGTTTAAATCTTCCTTTGTTATGTTCGGGGATGAGGAAGCCCGGAAAACGATTACGGAACTGGAAAGGATAGGCCTGGAAAACGACTGGGAAAATTCAGACATAATTGTTGAAAAATTCAGCAATATATTAAAGTCCGCCCAAAGTGCCCTGCAGAAGATAATTGACGATGCGTTGGAATAAAAATTCTGCGCTCTCAGACACTTTGTGTGTATTTTATGGTTGTTAGAAGCTTTGAATTTACACCTTTAATGTAAGTGCTGGATAAAAAATTTTGCACCTCAGGTGAGGACACCTTTTCTGCTGGCAGGTCGCCGGCAGAAAAATTATTTCCGTCTGTCTTTCCAGTCTGTGTTTGTCAAGCGAAGCGGGCGGTTAATACTATCTTGCCTGAAAAATCTGGGCAAACAGTGTTTCTTTCGCACCGCGCTACAACAGCCCCTGATCCCAGTTCCACAGACCCGGCCTTTGCTTGAGATCCATCTTTCTGGGCAGGGGTTCTTTCAGATGCAGAAATAATGAAAAACCTGCCTGGCGCAATTCGTTTTCATATTCTGTGAGATTGATCTCCCAATTGGGGAAAGTATAAAAATTTTCATCATGTCCTGCTGTCCAGAAAATTTCTTTTTTTGGACTTTCAAACACAGCTATGGGCCTGGCCTCTTTGGCCAGTGTTCTGGATACGCATACGGGCCAGAGCCCCCTTATGACCATGCCCGCCTGGATACATGCGGATCTGCCGAGATTCAGATAATCCTGCCCTGACAGTTCAGGGCTGAGGATTGCTCCTTTGAACCCCATATCCTTTAAAATCTTCAAATGGGCATGGTTGGCCACATTGCAGAAAGGGCCGGCCCAGAGATTAAGCCTGTCTGATCGCTCAAAAAAACCCATCTGCCAGGGAGATCCAAGAACAAAATTTCCAGCACCTTTTTTTTGCAGATGACTGATCATTTCCTGCCACTTCTGTTCAGCCGAAGGCCAGATCACAGGGGGAAGAAAATACCAGTTTGATTTTAAGGGACCTAGTTTGGATTTGATTGCCGGATCAAGACTTAACTGGATGCCAATGGTCTTCTTTTCCCTGGGAGGATAGCGGAACACTTCCAGTAAAATCGCTTTTGAACCTGACTTGTATGGTTTGGGCCATTGAAAGGAGAATGAACTTTTACTTGTTTTGAGTTCAGCTCTGGTTATTTTTTTTTCCAGATCACCGATTAAGTCCAGCAATTCTTTTTCCTGGCGATCAATAAGAAAAACCGGAAAACCCTGTTTGCAGCCCGCAGGAAGATTGAACCGTCCCTTTGACGGGATTGATTTCCTGATCTTGACCAGTTTATGCCCCTTATCTCCTTCGTATCCGACCCTGATAAGATCTCCGGGCATAAGGTGCGTCCTTGGATTTAAAAAGACATCTTTTTCCGCACCCTTTGTTTTTCCTATGAATTTTCCTGAAGCAGGTTCGCGATTCGGGTCAATGGGTACAAACGGTCTCTGGGGCAGAAAGTTATAGTGAGTGAACTCTCGGCCAAGGGCAAGCTCCAGAAGACTCAAGGCTTCCTTTCTGGCCTTTGGGTCATCTGGATTGTCCCTGAGAATCTGATAAGCTCTGGTGGTGTAAAATACATAATGAGGCCCTTTTTTACGGCCTTCAATCTTCCAGGCTGATACATTGGGAATGTCAAGCAGGATCTTGGCCAGAACATCCAGGCCCAGATCCTGGCAGGAAAAATAAATTCCCTTTGATCCCTTATAAGAATACGTCCTTCTGCACGGCTGAACACATCGGCCCCGAAGACCGCTCCTGCCTCCAAGAAAGCTGCTCCAATAGCAGCGCCCTGAAATTGCGTAACAAAGGGCGCCGTGAACAAACACTTCCAGTTGCAGGCTGTTTTTTGCAGCTATTGCTCTGATCTCATCAATGCTGAGTTCCCTGGGCAGAACTACCCGGGAACAGCCCAGTTTTTTCAGATAGTCCATGCCTGATGCCCAATGAAAATTGCCAAGGGTGGACAAATGCAGCTCGCTGGCAAGTTTCACCTGCCGGGCAATTTCCACTAAACCTGGATCTGAAAAAATAATCGCGTCAGGTTTGACCTGCTGGTTCAATCTGTCCAGCAGACGGCCTGCCTTGTCGGGTTCATCAGGTTTAATCAGGGTGTTCAGGGCTACATATACTTTTGTTTTTCTGAAACGGGCAAGACTGGTCAGCTCAGCGATCTCCGCAATGGAAAAATTGTCCGCTTCCATGCGGGCTGAAAAATGCTTGAGGCCGCAGTACACAGCGTCAGCCCCTGCTGTCAGGGCGGCCAGAAAGGAAGGTCTGTTCCCGGCCGGAGCCAGGATTTCAGGTTTATTCATATAAAAAACACCTTACGGATTGGTTTGGCGAAATATGGGTCAATCCAGGACTTTTCCTGGAACAGATTGCCATTTTTTCCGGACATCTGGGATGAAAATGACATCCAGGGGGAGGGCTCAGGGGGTTTGGCGGTTCTGATTTAACCAGCAGAGCCCTGCTTTTGATAGCCGGATCTGGCACGGGCACTGCTGCCAGAAGAGCCCTGGTATAAGGGTGACATGGTGTGGTGTACAATTCCTTTTTAGCGGCAATTTCAACCAGCTCGCCCAGATACATGACCGCGATCCTGGAACACAGATATTTGACCACTGATAGATCATGGGAGATGAACAGGTAGGAAAGGTTCAAGTCCTGCTGAAGTTTTTTCAAAAGTTTGAGGATCTGGGCCTGGACCGAAACATCCAGGGCTGACACAGGCTCATCGCAGACCACCATGTCAGGATCAACGCTTATGGCCCTGGCAATGGCGATCCTCTGCCTCTGGCCCCCGCTGAATTCATGAGGATATCTGGGCATATGGATGCTGGAAAGCCCAACCTTTTCCAGAAGGCTGGATGTTCTGTCCAGAATTTCTTTTTTTGAGCCAAGCTTATGAATCCTCATGGGTTCAGAGACAATATTTCTGACCTTTTGCCTGGGATTAAGTGAAGAAAAGGGATCCTGGAAGATCATCTGAATTTTTCTGCTCTTCAGCAAATCATTTGTTGAGCCGATTTTTTCACCGGAAAGGATCACCTCGCCCTGAGTCGGCTTATCAAGGCCACAGGCTATTTTGCCCAGAGTGGACTTGCCGCAGCCTGATTCCCCGACCAGGCCAACAGTCTCACCCCTGAAGATGTTCAGGGTGACGTTATTAACCGCCCTGAGCCAGGCAGTGGTTTTGATCCAGGTCCCTTCCTTCAGAGGATAGGCTTTTGAAATATTGTCAAGACAGAGATAGGCTTGATCAGTCATTGTACAGCCAGCACCTGATTTTTGACTTTGATTCTACAACCGGGGGATCCTGCTTTGAACAGATGTCCATTCTCTGTGGGCACCTGGGGTGAAAATGGCATCCCTGGGGCAGACTGCTGATTTCCGGGACAGTCCCGGGAATGGGACTTAGATCTTTATCCCTGTCCAGCCTGGGCAGAGAATTAAGAAGCCCGCGGGTATATGGATGCCCCGGGTTGCTGAGGATTTCAGCTACATCGCCATGCTCAACTATTCGGCCTGAGTACATGACCGCCATCTCATGGCAGATCTGGGCTACAACTCCCAGGTCATGAGTAATGAGCACGGTTGAAGTTTTGCTCTTTTCCTGCAGGTCTTTGATCAGGTCCAGGATCTGGGCCTGGATGGTCACATCAAGGGCTGTTGTGGGCTCGTCAGCCAGAATGATCCTGGGTGAACAGGCCAGGGCCATGGCGATTATTATTCTTTGACGCATGCCCCCGCTTAACTGATGGGGAAAGTCATTATAGCGCTTTTCAGGAGCCGGGATTCCCACAAGCTTCAACAGTTCTATTCTTCTTGATTTGACCTGATTTTTGGTCAGCTTTTTGTGAAAAATAAGAGTCTCGCTTATCTGGGCGCCAATCCTGAATACAGGATTAAGGGCGGACATTGGTTCCTGAAAGATCATTGAAATATCATTGCCTCTGATGGCCCGCAGATCCCTCTCAGGCAGGCTGGTCAGATCCCGCCCGGCAAAAACAACCTGACCTGAGGTGATTCTTCCGGGTGGAGATGGAATAAGTCCAAGAATGGACAGGGCCAGCATTGTCTTGCCGCATCCTGACTCTCCCACCAGAGCCAGACTTTTTCCCTGACTCAAGGTCAGAGAAACATTATCCACGGCCCTGACCGGGCCTTTCTTGAGAAAAAGCGTGGTGGTAAGATTATTGATTTCCAGAACCGGCTGCATATTGACTCCCTGATCCGTATATATGCCTTGATTGTGCATGGTTTGGCAAGTGCGGGATCAAGGCAATTCCTAACGGCCTTGATAAAGCAAAAAAAAAATAAACCTGGGTAATCTATGACTTGAAATTCCAGAAAAAGAGATTTATCAGACTCTGCGGGTCGACACCGGAAATAAATAATCAAGTCTGGTGTTCATATCTTGACCCTCTAACGCGCGTGTGTCTGAATTAATCGCCGTTAATTTTACTGTTCCTGATTAAACCTCAATCCTGTATGACTGGGAAGGGGATAGACACTTGTCTTCATATAATCTGCGGGAAATGATTAAAGCGGCCAGAGGGGAAACAGAAGCAGATCTTTTGATCACCAACGTCAGTCTGGTCAATACCCTTTCCGGAGAAATTCATCCCGCAAGCGTCGCGGTCCACAATGGAATCATTCTTGGCTTTGAGGACTATAAAGCCAGAAAGATTATTGATGGTCAGGGCGCCTGTCTATGCCCCGGTTTTATTGAAGCCCATATCCACATAGAATCAACCCTGCTTGCCCCGCCTGTATTTGCCAGAGCGGTCGCCTTAAAGGGCACGACAACTGTTGTCTGTGATCCCCATGAAATAGCCAACGTCCTTGGAACCGCCGGCATTGAATATTTTATTGAATCCACCACAAACCTTCCGGTTTCCATTTACTTTATGCTGCCCTCCTGCGTCCCTGCCACTCATCTGGAAAATGCCGGAGCAAAACTTGAAGCAAAAGACTTAAGGATTCTCCTGGATAAGTATCCGGACAGGTTTCTTGGGCTTGGGGAGATGATGAACTTTCCCGGGGTTATCAACGCTGATTCCCAGGTCTTGTCAAAGCTGGAAACGGCAAAAAACCTGATCATTGACGGACATGCTCCTGGGCTTTCCGGCAAGGAACTCAACGCTTATATCCTTGCCGGCCCGACAAGTGACCATGAATGCATAAGCTTGCACGAGGCCAGGGAAAAACTTAGAAAAGGCATGCATATCATGATCAGGGAAGGTACTTCTGAACGTAATATGGAAGACCTGTTGCCCCTTGTTGCGGAAAATAACTGGAACAGCTTTTCCCTGGTTTCTGATGACCGCCATCCTGGTGATCTGGTCAAACTTGGTCATCTGGACCACAACCTTCGCCGGGCTGTTGAGCTTGGTCTTGATCCTGTCCGCGCTGTACAGATGGTGACCATAAATCCTGCCAGGCATTTCGGCCTTAAAAACCGGGGGGCAATTGCCCCGGGATTTATGGCTGACATGGTACTGGTTGATAACCTGAAAAACTTTCAGGTCAGGGCGGTCTTTTTAAAAGGCCAGATTCTTGAAGATAACTTATTCAGGTACAGAGGGAAATTTCCCGAAAATTCCATGCGCATCAAGGAACTAACTGAAAAGTCCTTTGAAGTTCCTGTTGCTGGGAAAATGGTCAAAGTAATAGATATTATCCCCGGACAGATTGTAACCCGGGCCGCCCTGGAAAAGCCCGCAATAGTGAACTGCCTGGCCCAGGCTGATCCTGGAAAGGATCTGATCAAGCTTGCAGTGGTGGAAAGACACAGAGCATTGGGTAATATAGGGCTTGGTTTTGTAAGGGGGCTGGGGCTTAAGTCAGGCGCCCTTGCTTCAACAGTGGCTCATGATTCCCATAATCTGATTATTGCCGGAGCAAGCGATAAGGACATGCTCGCTGCCGCCCTTGAAGTGCAGAAGATGGGCGGCGGACTGGCGGCTGTAAAAAACAGCAGGGTACTGGCCAAGCTGCCTTTGCCTGTAGCGGGTCTTATGAGCGATAAGCCCATTGAAAATGTCGCGGCCTGCATGCAGGATCTGAAAAACGCCTGCCAGTCCATGGGCCTGGCTCATGATAACCCATTTATGATACTCTCTTTTCTGGCCCTTCCCGTCATACCCGAAATCAAGCTTACGGATAAGGGGCTTATGGATGTAAGCCGGTTCAAGCTGGTGGACCTGTGGGTGGATTGATATTGATGGTGCATGTTTTATTGAGGCTTTATTAACGTGTTGGGTAAGTTATGCATAACGGTCTGGATTCAATGTGCAAAAAACTAATGAGGAGTGGTGAAGAAAATGCTGGATTCGTTTTTTAAGCTGAGTGAGAACAAGACCACGGTAAGGCGGGAAGTCATTGCGGGCATGACCACTTTTTTGACAATGGCCTATATTATCTTTGTCAACCCCGCCATCCTGGCTGATGCCGGCATGGACAGGGACGCGGTGTTTGTGGCTACCTGCCTGGCCGCGTTCATCGGCAGTCTCATTATGGGGATCTATGCCAATTATCCTGTAGCTCAGGCCCCGGGCATGGGTCTCAACGCCTTTTTTGCCTATACAGTCGTTATTGGCATGGGCGTGCCCTGGCAGACAGCCCTGGGAGCGGTCTTCATCTCAGGCGTGCTGTTTTTTATTTTAAGCGTCCTGCCGGTCAGGGAGTGGCTGATAAACAGCATCCCTAAAACACTGAAAGTTGCCATTGCCGGGGGGATAGGATTTTTTCTGGCAATAATCGGTCTGAAAAACGCCGGCATTATTGTGGCCCACCCCGCCACACTGGTCACTGTGGGCTCATTGACTGAACCCACTGTAATTATCGCTGTGCTGGCCTTTGGCCTCATGGTTGGACTGACCCATCACAAAATACCCGGAGCCATAATGATCAGCATCCTGGCTGCAACTTTTGTCGGAGTGCTCATGAAGATCACCCCTGCTCCGGGATTAATGTCCCTGCCGCCGAGCATGGCGCCCACATTCATGCAGATGGATCTGGCAGGCGCCCTTGAACTGGGCATCTTGATTGTAGTGTTCACCTTTCTGCTGACTGACCTTTTTGACACGGCAGGCACTCTGGTGGGAGTAACCCAGGGAACGGGCATGCTGGATGAAAAAGGCAGGCTTCCGAGACTGAAAAAGGCTCTCATGGCTGACAGCTCAGCGACCATTGCAGGCGCTGCCATGGGAACATCCACCACTACCAGTTATATTGAAAGCCTGGCCGGGGTTGAGGCTGGAGGCAGAACCGGCCTGACAGCTGTTGTGGTGGCGGTGCTGTTTCTTCTGTGCCTTTTCCTGGCTCCCCTTGCCGGGGCCATTCCAGCCTATGCCACAGCCCCGGCCCTGGTATTTGTGGCCTGCATCATGGCCAGAAACCTCATGGATATTGATTGGCATGACATTACTGAATATGTTCCAGCCATTGTTACTGTTCTGGCCATGCCGCTCACCTTTTCCATCGCCACGGGCATAGGATTCGGATTTATCGCTTACGCGGCAATCAAGGTATTCAGCGGAAAATTCAAGGATCTGACCATACCTGTACTGGTGGTTGCCGGATTATTCCTGATCAAATTCATTGTTGGTTAGGACTGGATTTTAGCCGGGATACTCAAAAAGCATATGCCTGGCAAACCTGCTGGAAGCATACTCCTGTTCCGTTCCAAGGTTGACAGGCTGAACATGACGGGCAAGGTTAGCGTTTTCCTGTCTCCTGCCTTTATCGCAGGCCAGAAGGATTGCGCCCTTGAGTGAAGTATTTCCAACCACATGACTCTTATGAGATGACCCCGGGGGGAAAAAACCAAGGGATTCCAGATCAGTCAGGTTGGAATGCTGCCCAAGGG
>PXDF01000123.1 GCA_003566455.1 Desulfonatronovibrio sp. | reverse complement strand
CTCAGAAAGCAGCTCATCCGTGTTTACAAATTTGGATTTCTGGTTTCTTATTTCCAAAGGATAATCAGGCAGTCCGAGGTGATTTTTCAGCTTCGCGAAATCCGAGTCAAACTGTTCCAGCTTGCCGATAAAATCATACTTGAAATCATTCCAGAAAAGATTCAGGGTCTGCGGCCGGAAGTGGCCGTTCAGGGACGATGGTTCACGTGCGCTTATGGCTTTAAGAAAATCAAGAAAGGAAATATCAAGATCAAGCCGGCCGGGATCCACACCCATCATCTCCAGGACCTGGGCCTTGGACTGGCTTTTGCCTCTGAAAATCTTGTTTGCGTATGCTGATACCACCCGGCTTACAGGATGACGGACAAATGAGAAACGAAAAAATCTGCCTCTGGTGAGGCCGTCACGCTCTTCCTTGCTCAGTTTGCCCGGAGTAAGCAGGGGAAGGTCGCGCCGTTGGTGGTTTGTCTTTCCGAGGTATTCAGGATCACCAACTTCGCACCTGCTCAGGAAAAGCTTGAGCGTGCTGCAGGCCGCCTTGGGATTAGTCACATACACATATCCGAATTTGCGAGATATGTGTAAGGCCCGAGGAACCAGGCTGTTGCCGTACTTATCTTTAAGCTGGCTATATCCGGTTTCAGACAACATTATGACCTGTCTTTTTCATTAAGTTCATTCCATTCACACTGTACTTGGACAAGCATTTCATACGCTCTCCCGCGCCCACTCGGGACGGCCCATTTCATCTATCGCTCTCCGGGCATCGTCAGGGTTTACAAACCGGCTCAGAATGTCGGACGAATTTCTCTTTTCCGTTCCGGCCTGAAGCTCGGTCGTGGGATCTGCACCCAGAAACAAGACCAGTTCACTTAGTCTGTCCTGATCATTCAACTGGGCATACTTGAGTTCAAAATGCTTTTTGCCCGATTCGGCCAAGAGCGCCCTGACTTTTTTAAAATTTTCCTCTACTGATTCAACAAACCTGTTGAACTTAACTGAGTTGAACTCGACCCTGGCCCGCTTGATTTCAGCGCCTCTAGGGGCATTGCCCTGGCCTGTCGTCTCGGCGATCTTTCCGGAAGAATACTGGGCTAGAATATTATCTCGCTGCAGAACAATCACTGTGTATTCCGGATCACGCAAGAGCAGTTCCAGGAAATCAGGATGCTGATCCGTATGAAGCTTGAATCCCTTGATTAATATTTTGGGTTTGGTGGCGAACACCGCATTGATAAAATCATAGGGCCGAGAAAACCTTACCTGGTCATCTTTGTATTCATCCAGCTTATCCAGGATTCTCAACGCACCTCTGTACCCCTGCTCCAGCATCCACCTCGGAGTTTTGCGCATCAGTTCGCCGAAACATTTGATCTGCGGATGGCTGTTCAGCAGAGTGCCCAGCATGTTCGACCCGGATCTTTGCATTGTAACGATTACGAAGTTTGAATCACCTGGCATTAATTATTCCTTTGATTTAAGCATGAAGTGCATGAATGGCATGAAGCTTTAAACAGAATAGATGACTTGCTTTTCTTCATGTCATGAACATCCAGTCCTTCATGGCCACATTTTTCTTTTTGATCAAACTTGACTCTCCCGAACCCAATCCATTCGTTTGACCTTTTCAAGATGGGTCAGCACATCCTTTGGATTAGTAAACCTGTCCAGGATATTACCGGTGTTTCTTTTTACTGTTCTCACGGAGATGGGTGCTTCCCCGGGTTCGGCACCTATAAAGCGCATTACCCGGGCGATCTCCTCATCCCTGCATATATCCGGATACTGCGTTTCCATCCACTCGTTTCTAGGACGCACTTTCAGCTGCTCGCGCACCTGTTTGTACAGTAAATCAATTCTTTCACGAAATCTTTCGAACTGCTTTGGATCAAAATCAACTTTTGCCTGTTTCAACTCATCCCCAACATGAACAATACCTTGCCCGGTTGCTTTTGCTATCCTGTTCGATGCGTATACGGCCAGCAGGTTATCCCTGTACAACAAGATTTTTTTAATCCGTACATCCTGAATCAGCGTTTCTCTAACCCTCTTGGCTTGGCCCAGCATCAGCTTGAATCCGAACAAGTCCTTGCTGCCGTCTACCTTTTTAACAAGCTGAAGGTACTCCTGAAAATTATCGCGCCGGAATTCATAATCTTTGTATGCAGGATCAATCTGATCAAGAAAGCTGAGATCAGTTGCCAGATGCAGGTTCTTTTTCCGGAAAAGCTCTCCATGACAACACACCCGTGGATGGTTGTCCAGGGCAGAAACCAGCATGTAGGAGCCTGTCCTCTGGGTCGCCAACAATACAAAATCAATCATCACCAAATGTCTCCATGCTCCGGCCAGAAACTAAAATTTCAATCAACTTAAATTTTTGGCCGCCCCGATTGTCCATAGTAAGGGGCAACCTGTGACCATTTTTGGTAAAATGAATCTTCGTCTGCAAATTCCTTACAAATCTCGTTGAAAAGCTCTGGAGTGCTTGTTAGTAACTCAACTTTCGGGGTTGACGTTACGTTCTGATTAGCAATTAACTATTTGAAAAGTAAGGCAATTTAGTATTGAAGGATCCTTTCCAATTGTATATATTGTAGTTTCCAAGCAACAATTAATACAAAAAAGAAAGGATCCGAGATGAACTCTAATGATTTACTTTCTAACGATCAAGTTCAATCACAGCACCTATGCAAAATTGAAAGATTCTGGTCTTCATTCAATATACCGACAATCCTGAACAGATGTCGGATAAGAAAAGCTAAAGGATTTGCAGCAAAGGATATATTTCATAGCCTGTTTTCAATTCCGTTTCTTGGGATGAATTTCTTTAATGGCGTCATTGACAACAAAGATATTCCTTATGGTAAGGATGCTGTTTATGAATTTCTCAAATGTCCAACATTTAACTAGAGAAAATTCCTTCTGGTTTTGGCTGTCAAGCTTGTCGCGTTCCTTGAAAAACTGACCAACAAAAAAAGAGAAAAGGTATTGATCATTGATGATTCCACACTGGGTAGACCCAGGTCCAAAAAGGTCGAGCTTTTGGCCAGGGTTTTTGATCATTGTGAGAATAAGTATCTCAAGGGCTACAGGATGTTGTCGGTATGCTGGTCCGACGGAGCCAGTTTTTTGCCCCTGGACTTTGCCTTGTTGTCTTCAGCTAACGAAAAGAATCGAATCCAGGGAATAACCAAAGACCTGGATAAAAGATCTTGTGGTTATAAAAGACGCATGGAAGCCATGACCAAATCTACTGATCTTCTGGAACCAATGGTCAGCCGCATCTTAAAACTGGGAGTAAAAGCCAGGTATGTGCTTATGGACAGCTGGTTTGCCATGCCCAAAACCATTGCCGGACTCAGAAAGCACATTCATGTCGTCTGTATGGTTAAGAAGACGTCCAAGATTTTTTATGAGTACCTGGGCAACCACTACACACTGGAAGGCATTTACCGCCTTCTTAAAAAACGGCCGGGCCGGACAAAGATCCTGGCCAGTACCGTAGTGAACATGAAATACGGAGGTCAAGCCAAGATTGTCTTTGTCAGGGATAAGCGCAAAAAAGACTGGCTGGCCCTTCTGACCACTGATGTTGATCTGCCTAACGAAGAAGTCGTGCGTCTCTATGGCAAACGTTGGGACATCGAGGTCTTCTTCAAAATGAGCAAGCAGCACCTGGGTCTGGAAAAGAGCATTCAAACCAGGGATTTTGACAGCCAGATCGCTTATACTTCAATTGTCATGGCCAGGTATATGTTTCTGGCTATGGAACAAAGACGAACAGATGATCCACGAACTTTTGGCCGGCTTTTTCAAGCCTGTTGCAAGGAAATGAAAGATCTAAGCTTTTTGGAAGCCCTGAAGCGAATATTTGAGCTTGTAGTCGATAAGCTGCGTAAAGCAGGTGAATATACAGAAAAGATCTACAAAAAATCTGATCTCGGCCATATTCGGGACTGCAATCGAGTTTTTCGGCCTGGACAAGCAGTTATGTCAAAGAACATGAGTGGTTATAGCTAACACCACAAGTCAGAAAGTTGAGTTAGTAAAATAATAATTTCTAGCCCCTGATCTTCTGGAATAATTTTTTTGGAGAATGCCGAGGTCCACTGTGCCGCAGGCCCCAGTAACCAGAACCCGGGACTGTTTCAAATATACATGAATCACTCTTGCTCCTCCCGTACCCAGTCTTCCTTGCCAATTAGCTTTAAGTGCGTCAGAACCGCTTCCGGGTTGGTAAACCTTTCCAAGATATTGCTGGGGTTTCTTTTTACTGTTTTGACCGTAATAGAAGCTATTTCAGGGGCAACACCGATAAATTCCATCACAGCTGCGATGCCTTCAAGTTTGCATATTTTGAGATACTCAGTTTCCATCCATTCTATTCCGGGTCTTCCTGCCAGCTTTTGTCTTACTTCTTCAAACCTTTTATCATGATTCTTCCGAAATTTTTCAAAACGTTTTGGTTCAAACTGCACTTTTGCTTGTATAACCTCTTTTCCTTGAACTACAGCGCCCTGCCCCGTAGCCTT
>PXDF01000007.1 GCA_003566455.1 Desulfonatronovibrio sp. | reverse complement strand
CTGCAACTCGCTTTCCAGGTAGAGCCCCACCGAGCGCATACAAGACTCGTTGCGCATTAGATAAAATTCATACCTGCTATTCACTGCTTCGGGACGGCGCAAATACTCAGTCAGGTCTCTGATAAACTTGCTTTCACCCTTATTCAGCAGGGGCGGGGAAGCGCTTTCCATTTTCAATATATTGAGTTTATTCAGTTCATGTTTGAGCCTTTCGTCAAAGAGAGGGCCGTAAATATGAAAGTTGGTCTTTGGTTCATAAACGTCCAAACGTAGTTTCTTTTCAATTGTTCTGAACTTCTTTTTGAGCTTCTTCCTTGTTTTATCCTTGTCTGATTCATTTTTGCAGGACAGATGCAGTTCCTGTTTATCCGCGAAATCTCCCGGCTGATCATGGGAACTCTGCTGCAATACTTCATCCATCCTGTAATTGCGTTTGTTGATATCATTGACAATTACACACTTGACCCTGTTCAGCACATCCAGCTGCACCTGTTCCATAAGAAATGCTGTTGACTCAAAGGACCGCTCTTGAGGCCCTGCAGCATAACTTATACTGCCAAGCCAGCTCAGGAGTTCGGCAGGGCCGGGTTTTTCCAGTCTGCCGTTACCATTCCTGATCAGAATCTGTACTTTTTGCCTTTGTTCCCATGCCTGCATCTGGCTACGCCATTTGCCAAGGGGATAAAAACTCTTGTTGGCATTCAGCCAGTTGTACAGCACATGCAGGATATTTAAGGACTGAGTACTGGGGTCGGGGCTGTAGTCCAGGTTGATGGGAAAATGGTTGATGGTCTGTTTTTCAGCGCCGCCTGGCCCGAAATACTCCCAGGTCCAGTTCTGTTCAAGAGAGTTCCGGACAATGAGCAGAGGAGATTGAAAACGGTTCCGTCCCACCTTGGGGGCCTTGAGTTTGATGCTGTACTCCTCAAATGGAAGCCTGCGGCCCCGGACCATGACCGGCTTAGGTTTTATGGGTACAGAATAGTCAAAATTCACAGGCAGATCTTTTTCAAGGCCTTTGAGAAATGTCTCAAGATATGATTTTTTCAGGCTGAAGATATTAAGTGTTTCCAGCCGCCTGAGTCTTGAGAAAGGGGATTCTTCAGCAGCAAGGGCATTGTAATCAGTAAGATGTTCAGGATAACGGCGTTTACCATCCCTGTTCTGCCCATGCAGCCGGACACCTCTGCCGAATATCTGTATGATCTTGTTGCCCCTGGTGGCCCCCAGATTAATGAGCCCGATAACCGAAACCCTGAAACAATTCCAGCCCTCAGCAAATTTACGGCTTCCGATGAGCACATTAATCGGTGAATCCGGTGTGTCTATACGCTCAAACAGACAGCTATCCGGGATAATATTGGCTTTGGATATCACCACCAGCATAGTTCCGTTTTCGTCTGTAAGCTGCTTATGGCCGTCACATTCAGCCAGGAACTTTTCGCCGTTGCCCACATTGATCAGCCCCCAGTACCCGCCTTCTCCCCAGGAAAGCCATAGCAAATCCGATATTCCCGGCCGTCTGCTCAGACGCAGTCTGCCCTGTATATCTTGATTGAATACACCTTTGAGCCTTTCTTTATCTTCCCGGCCAAGATAAGCCAGAAAACGCAAAAGCTTGCGGATATCTGACACTTCATCTTTGCCACGGTCTTCGTACTGGGGATCAACTACAGTATTGCCCATAAAGGCAAGCAAGGGCCTGTCAGGCAAAATCCCCCTGGTCCATTTCCCAGCTTCCTGCTTTAGGAGATGGCTGTGGTCTCTGATCTTGTCCTCCAGGGTGGAAAAGGTGGCCATGAAATTTTCATACTCTTCCCGGCCAGGATCCGCGAAACGATCATCCTTGATGCTCTGCAGGGCAAAATCCTTGCCGTATCCGTCCCTGAAAAAACGGTAATAGTTGTAGTCAAACACGATCTGGTTCTCATATTCCCTGACGTGTTTGTCCGCGATCCCATGATACGTGGCAGAGTACTCAAACAAAAAGCTGTTGGCCGGGCTCAAAAGGTCTTGACGCAGCCTTTTGAAGGCCCCAAGTTCCAGGCTGCCCCCGGACAGGCCAATATGCCCTTCATCCACCAGCACCAGCCGGTAACGGCCGTTTTGCTGAGGCAGCCTGAAAAAGCCGGCTTCCTTGTTCAACAAAGAGGATGTTGTTTCAATGATCAATTGAATCCGGTTATTGCATTCCCTGTTCAGAAGCTGGATGAATCTTCCCAGCTCCTGTTCATGCTGTTGAATGAGATTAACTCCCGGGGTAGTCATGATGATCTGCAATTCATCAAAGCCATACGGCCCGCCTATATGCTCGATGTATTGCAATATATTCAGATGCATGAGCAGGGTCTTGCCGCTGCCCGTGGCCATCCAGTAAACCAGTGCTTTCTGGTCGGCAAAATCGGTCCCATTCCGCTGGGCTTTAAGTACATATTCGGTAAAGTGCAGGGCCAGAACCTGATAATACCGCAGACTGTAGTCGCTGCCATGCATGTGATTGTATCTGTCCATCCAGGATTGGATGCTGCTGGAAATTTCCTGGGACATCCCGGTCTGGTCCGGCCCTGAATAAGCCTCAACCAGCCGCTGGTATTCAGGATCGCGGGATTCCAGGACCTCTGCAAAAGGACCAAGTATTTTATGACACAAGCGATGATACAGTCTTAAGATCATTTATTGTTTCCATTGATAATTGTCTATTGTGCTGACACTATGAGCCTTTTCCTGCAGAGGGTATCAGCAGGCAACTGAAGACGGGTTTTAAATAGAGTTGCGCTTCAGCTCCATGGTACCCCCCGCAGAAAATCATCAGCAGTGATAACCTGAACAGGCAGGTCCACCTGTCGCAAATCAACGTGGTGATTGACCTCCAGCCTGGAAACGGGAAAGTCTTTTGTTGTATCAGCAAAAGATTTGCAAACTGCCCTGATATTTTCAGCATCATCCTCGCCGATTTTAATGTCCCGAAACAGGACCAATACATTGCGGGTTGTAAGAACGGCCCTGTAAACCCGGTCAAATTCTCGGAACACCCGTTTGGACCTTATCCAGTAACCCTGCAAATAGCACCAGGTTTCCATAAGATCGATGTTCTTTGTTTCCCGGGTCCTTCCTGTGCGCATTGTCTGGGTAAAGGGTCTGGACAGATCCAGGGAACTGGCCAGCTGATTCTGTTCAGGCATGTACAGATATTGAACAGGGATATTGTCAGGCAGCTTTTCTTCATCCCAGACAGGCATCAGACTGTCCAGCAGGTCTTCATACTGTTCTAACTGACTAACTTTTATAAGGTGTTGCAATCCGTTGTTGTTAAAAGGATTTCCATTTTTCCAATTTACAGAAAACATGACTCGTTTAACTCTTCCCTTTACAACGGTGTTGACATAATTTTCCATGTCTACAACCAAAAATTTTCTTTTTTGTTTCTCACCGAAGTCTTTATTAAGGTTTAAAAGAGCATGGGCAGAGGTGCCAGAACCTACAAAAAAATCAGCAATCCAGTCACCACCATCGGTAGTCTGTTCAAAAAACCTTTTCATTAAGGTGGTGGGCTTTGGAAAACGAAATATTCCTTTTTCCCCAAAAATACTTTCAGTCTCTTTGGCACCATCAGTGTAGTCGTGAAACACAGATTTAGGCACAGAAAGACCACTATCGTTGTCTCCACTTGTATTGCCGGCTTCATGTAGGAAACGCTTTAACTGAGGAATTTTATTTTCATCCTTTCCCCAGACAATGCGTTTATCTTTATCTCGCTCCACAAATGAATCCTTGGCAGGATCATCAGGATCAGGTTTGTAACGAAGCCTCCATCCACCATTTGGGGGCTTACATGCTTTACCGGAAATTGGATGCAATGGTCTGAAAAAACGATAATTAGGATCATTTGGGTCAGTTATGTTTCTGGCAGTCTCTTTGGGTGGTGCCGAGGAATCAGCTTCTCTCCAAATCCAGAAGCTCGCTTTCTTCTTCCTGGCTTCATCTGGGCTGACATATTTTCCATTACTATCCCGATACTCTACGTGCTTGTAGTTATAAACACCACGCCAAGGATCTTGTTTCTTGGTTTGCTTATTAAATGACAAGCCAGCCTGTTCCAATTCTGCTTTAAAATCTTTTAGATGATTATTCATCAATTTTTTAATAGCTGATTCAACTTCTTCCGGTTCAGGGTAATCTGGTTCGAGTCTTCTGACTAATTCAATGATTTCCTCATATCCAGGTCGTTTCTCTCGGAAACTTGTAGCAGAAGCAGTGGCAACTGATTTGTCCTTGGCATACACCAGAATGTACTCATGATTAGTAGAGTAAGCTGGAGCCCGGTTATCATTGGTATTTTGAGCCCATATTAACTCTTCTACTCGATTGTTCTTGCCAAACATGTAATTAAGTGTGTGCTCCAGCGTGGTGCGCTCACGATGATCTATACTCGAAAACAAAACTCCAGATGTCTCTAAAAAGAAAAACGCCAGCTTAAGCCTGTCAGCCATCATGGTCGTCCAGCTTGAATGTCGAAAAGCGTCCTTGTACAAAAACCCGTCGCCTCCGGTGTTATATGGCGGATCAATATATATGCACTTGATTTTTTCCCGGAATTTTTCCTGCATGAGATTCAAGGCCTGCCAGTTTTCCGAATTGATGAGCAGGCCGTCGGTCTGATCATCCAGATGGTCAAAATCCGGATG
>PXDF01000051.1 GCA_003566455.1 Desulfonatronovibrio sp. | reverse complement strand
GGAAAAAAGGTTTACAGCTTTCAAGGTAACATTTAAGGACAATTGCCATGAACAGTGAGCCATGAGCAGTGAGTCATGATCGGTGAGAGATGAGGGAAGAAGAGGTGAGAGATGAGCGGTGAGTTATGACGTCAGACGTCAGATGTCAGACATAAGATGTAGGACTCTTTAAATCCCTCAATTCCTAAATTCCTCAATTCTTCAAACTTTGAACTTTGAACACTGAACTCAACCTGGAATGAAGAGGCAACTGGGAGAATTTCAACGCTCTGTTCTAAAAAACAATATGTTATTGAGAGAGAAAATAATATGGATAAACTTGTAATTGAAGGCGGGGCAAGGCTTGAGGGAGAGATCAGGATCAGCGGATCAAAAAATGCTTCTCTGCCCATACTGATTGCCTCGCTCATGGCTGACGGTGATGTGTTCCTGGAAAATGTCCCAAAGCTCAGGGATATTAATACCACCCTTGAATTATTGACTTTGCTTGGCTGTCAATCACATTTCAACGGCCATGGCCTGGTTGAGATCAGCGCTGGAAATCTTGTTCCAGAGGCTCCCTATGATCTGGTTCGGACCATGCGGGCTTCAGTTCTCTGTCTTGGGCCTCTTCTGGCAAAACTTGGCCGGGCCAAGGTGGCCCTGCCGGGAGGATGCGCCATTGGTTCCCGTCCGGTTGACCTGCATTTAAGAGCCCTGGAGCAGATGGGAGCCGGTTTTGACCTTGATTCTGGTTATATAATCGGTTCATGTGAAGGCTTAAGAGGCGCTCATGTTATTTTTGACTTTCCTACAGTTGGAGGGACAGAAAACCTGCTCATGGCAGCCAGTCTGGCTAAAGGAGAGACCATACTTGAAAACGCGGCCAGGGAGCCTGAGGTTGTTGACCTGGCTGATTTTCTGAACGCGTGCGGAGCCAGAATAAGCGGGCAGGGCACAAGCATTATCAGCGTTGACGGGGTGCCCTCTCTTTCAGGCTGCAGATACAGGGTTATGTCCGACCGGATAGAGGCCGGAACATACATGGCAGCCGGAGCCATTACCGGGGGCGACCTGGTTTTGACCAACTGTCCTTTTGAAGAGCTTGAAGCGGTTATTGCCAAGTTCCGCGAAATGGGTGTTGATATTGAAAAGGATGCTCGGGGGGTCAGGGTCAGGGCGGGAAAAGACCTGACCTGCGTTGACGTGGTCACCCTGCCTTATCCTGGATTTCCCACAGACATGCAGGCCCAGATAATGGCTGTAATGTGCGTGGCCAGAGGGTCAGGCATGATCAAAGAAACCATTTTTGAAAACCGGTTCATGCATGCGCTGGAACTGATCCGGATGGGAGCTAAAATAAGAATATCCGGTCAAAATGCTGTTGTCAGGGGAGGTGTGGAGCTGATAGGCGCCCCGGTCATGGCGTCAGACCTCAGGGCCAGTGCCAGCCTGGTTCTGGCAGGCCTTGTGGCCAGAGGCAGAACAGAGGTTCAAAGAATTTATCATCTGGATCGCGGCTATGAAAAAATTGAAAATAAATTGTCCTCAGCAGGGGCAAGAATTAAACGGGTATCTCAATAAAGGCTGTCATTGTCCGCCACCGATTCTCCACCTCCACCGGTTTCAGGGTTGACTATCCATCAGGACCAGCCCTGGCTTGCTCCCCTGGCCGGTTTTTCAGATCTTCCCTTCAGACTTTTGTGCAGGCATTATGGTTGTGGCGCCGCCTTTACCGAGATGGTCAGCGCAAAAGGGGTTGTTTATCAGACCAGAAACACCCTTGAGCTGTTGAAAACCTGTCCCGAGGATTCGCCTCTCGTTGTTCAGCTATACGGCAGCGACCCCCAGGTTATAATCAAGTCAATGTCTATTCTTCTGGATCAAGGATTCATTTTCTTCGATCTTAACTGCGGCTGTCCGGTTAAAAAAGTGATCAAAACAGGATCAGGCGCTGCTCTTTTAAAAAATCCAGACCTGATTGTTGAAATGGCTCTGGCAATGTCTGAAGCTGCAGGTCCCGGCCGCTCAGGAATTAAAATACGGCTGGGCTGGAACAATGAAAAACATGTTTATCTGGAGCTGGCTGAAAAACTTTCCGGTTCCGGGATAGGCTGGATCACTCTTCATCCCAGAACAGCTGTCCAGCTTTTTTCCGGAAAGGCCATTTGGAATGCCTTGAAAATATTAAAGAAGGCTGCGCGGATCCCGGTAATAGCCAGCGGGGATCTTTTTACAGCCCAGGACGCCCTGGAATGCGTCCGGGAGACCGGGGTTGACAATATCATGTTTGCCAGAGGTGCATTGAACAATCCTTCAGTTTTTGAACAGTATAAAAGACTGAGAGGGCAAAATTTTATTGCTGAGGCTGACCATTCCAATCTCCGGGACATGTGCGTGAAAACCATTGAATATTATCAGAGATATCATTCCTCCCAAAAAGCTGTTCTGAAAATGAGAACTCTTATTCCCAGGATGATCAGAGAAATTCCCGGCGCAAAGGAGTTGCGAAAACAGATCATAATGAGTAAGGATTGGGGAAGTATTGAAAAGGCTGTCGCCGGTATTGGTTGAGAATCTTTTGTGAGGACGCATGGAGTTTGACATCTTGCTGGCTGAAAACGCTGGTTTCTGCATGGGAGTCAGTCTGGCCTTAAACAAGCTGAACAAGGCCCTGGAACAGATCAGTATCAGGCGTATATTCACTTTTGGTCCCATTATCCACAATCCTCAAGTGCTTTCATTTTATGAGGACAAAGGAGTCAGGGTAACCGAAGACTGGAATGAACCTTATTCTGACGATATCGTGCTTATAAGGGCTCATGGCATTCCTTTGGAGATTGAAGACCGGCTCATCAAAAGGAATGTCAGCATTATCGACGCAACATGCCCCAAGGTTAAAAGGGCCCAGTTGCTTATCAGCAGGAACAGCCACAGCTCCAATTGCCTTCTTTTGTACGGAGAACCTGATCATCCAGAGGTCAAAGGCCTTCTGAGCTACGCCAATTCCAGGGCCTATCTTTTCGAGGATGTCAACCAGCTTGCATCCATCAATATTGAACCGGGAAATAATTACTGTCTTGCCGCCCAGACTACCCAGGACAGGGAACAGTTTGAACTGATCAGCGCTTATTTGCAGAATATGCTTGTCCACCAGCCTTTAATCCTTGATACAATATGTGACGCCACCAAAAACAGACAGATTGAAACCATTGATATCGCCAAGCAGGTTGAATGCATGATTGTTGTGGGAGGAAAGAACAGCGGAAACACCAGAAGACTATGCAAAGTTGCCATGGAACATTGCCCGGCCTGCTTTCACATAGAAACTGAACATGAACTGAACCAGGCCATAGTATCAGGCTTTTCCAGATTCGGTCTTACCGCCGGCGCTTCTACACCGGATGACACCATCAACAAGGTCTATCATAAGCTCAAGTCAATGCTCCATGCTAAAAAAACTTCCAGTTCCAGTCCGCTATCAGAGTGATATATTTTTCAAACAGCTGTCAAAATCGGGGCTGAGTCGAAAATATCAGGTAAAAACAGCATAGCTGGTCATTCCCGTCGCCAAGCAGAATAGTCGCTTCAAAAAGCAACGTTTTAAATTCAAAGAAGCGCTGTAATTATTCAGGATTAAATTTTGATCTTCCAGAAACCAAAAATTACATTGCTGGATACAGCATTAATCGCTCTGCTCCTATTCGCTGGAGTTCTTCTGTATATTCGGATCATTAAAGGCCTTGATTACAACTGGGAATGGTCCTTTATCCTGAATTATATCTACCGCTATGATCAAGAGGCCGGGGCATGGGTTCCCGGGATGCTGGCCCGGGGATTTTTCGCCACCATCAGGTTGAGCATCTGGGCCACCCTCCTGGCCATAATTCTTGGAACAATTATCGGACTGTTCAGGACCAGCAGCAACCTTTTACAGAAACTGCTTGGGTTCAGCTATGTTCAGACCATAAGGAATTTACCTCCCCTGGTGCTGATTTTCATTTTTTATTTTTTTGTCAGCGATCAGATCATGCCTGTGCTGGGTGTTGATGATTTTTTCAGGAACCGGTCTGAAGAGACTCAACGGGTCCTTGCCTTTCTCTTTGCCCCTGCGGCTCATTTCTCTTCATTTCTGGCGGCGGTAGTCACCCTGGCCATCTATGAAGCGGCCTATATAGCGGAGATTATTCGAGGCGGGATTAATTCTATTTCACGTGGGCAATGGGAAGCATCAGCAGCCCTGGGGTTTAACAAACGGCAACAGCTCTGGCTGGTGATTCTCCCACAGGCCTATCAGCGATGCCTTCCTCCGCTGGCAGGGCAATTTATTTCAACAATCAAGGATTCAGCAATTGTATCGGTTATTTCCATTCAGGAACTTACCTTTCAGGGCATGGAGCTCATGGCTGCCACATATAAAACCTTTGAAATATGGATTACAATTACTATTCTTTACTTTTCCCTGACCTTTACCTGTTCCAAGATAATCGGCCGGCTGGAAAAACGACAGGCCAGGAAATATTGATGGCCAAGGGCCAAGGAAAGAAGCGATGAGAGATTAGTCGGAAAGAGACTGAGCGACTGAGAGAGGGAGTGATGGAGGACAGACATCTGACGTCTGACATCTGACGTCATAGCTCATTGCTCATCAGCTGTATTTTTATATTTTTCTTTTTAAAAGGGTTTTGTAAATTTCCATGAGCTTGATGAACCTGTCATGATCCCCGCCCTTATCCGGATGCATTTTCATGACTCTGCTTCGGAACACCCTGGTCAGTTCTTTTTTGGACATGGAGTGAAGATTCTTAAAAGTTACTCCCATTATTCTGCTTGCTTCATCCTGACTGAAAGCAGGCTTTTTAGGAGGAAAGCTGCTGAACCTTTGCCTGGTTCCGGCGATAAAATCCTGAATATGTTCATGCAGAAAACTTTCTGAGGCCAGGGGGTAATCAAAAAACATGATTACATAGCGAATCAGATATGGATGCAGATCATAAGATTTTTGCTCTCCTTTCCAGAACAGATCATCATTATTTAATCCACAGATTTCTCTGATGAAAAAATCCTCAAGCTTTTTTGGATCCAGACCCTGGGGCATTCTTCCGGCAATAATTTCGGAGAAAAATCTTCGCAGATATAAAAAAGAATAAACATAGAGGCTGAGTTCATGAGGCTCAAGTCTGGTTTCCATGTCAAGAAACAGATGTTCAAGCTCGTCCCGGGATTTAAAGGCCAGAGGCCGGTAAAATCTGGAGGGGATACTCGTCAGCCTGGACTGGTCAAGTTCACCGATGCGCAGGTAGTTATATCTTCGTCTGTCCACAGGATGGAGATGATTTCTTATGAAATCTTCTTCCTGTGCGTTTAATTCAACAGAGGGCCTGGATGAACCATCTCTGGAAAAAAAACCCCTCAGGGATCTTCTGATGTCGTGTCTTACAAAAGGCCAGAATATTTTTTCAAGCAGGTCATAATCAGGAATTACCCCCTGGCTGTTCAGATTTTCCTCAACATGTTCGTGAATATAAAAGCTGTTGCCGCCGGGATAGACAATATAACTGGAAGGATCAGACCCGAGACTCATCAGTTCCCTGGATACGTAAACCCCGTCTATGAACTCAGTTTGTCGAATAAAGTAATGCCGCTGCCGGTTTATGGTATTGTAGGCAAGATACATGGTGCTTTTAAAAAAAGTAAAATAATTATGAAAAGATATGAGATGCCAATTTATATTTATGGGTTCTCATCTAGGACCGGTCAAGCCCTGAAAATAAAATTAACAAACTTAATTTACCCTTTTCTGTTTAGGAGATGAGAATATGTTTTTCGGAACAACACGATTTTTATGAGCTTTTTATTAGACTGGACAAAAACCGCTTCATGTATCAAGGTACAAAATTGTTTCTGAACTTCATTTTTGTCCGCAATAAAGGAAAAATAAATTTTATCCCGGGGCAAATTATGCTTGGCAGCAACTGATCTTTGTGCTAAATTGCACAATGTTTACAAGAAGTCGAATTAAAACAAACCAATTCACAGGAGGTATTTATGTCCGTAATTGTTTTTGGTCACAAAAATCCTGACACCGATTCAGTCTGCGCGGCAATAGCCGTTGCTGACCTTAAAAGCAAGCTTGGTGTAGCCGCAACTCCGGCTGCCCAGGGAGAGCTCAGCCCTGAAAGTAAATTCGTGCTGGATAAGTATGGGGTAAGCGCTCCTGAGCTGGTAACTTCAGGTGAAGGAAAACAGGTTATCCTGGTGGACCATTCTGATCTTTCCCAAAGCCTGGATGACCTTTCCAAGGCGGAAATTCTGGGAATAGTTGATCATCATAAGCTTGGGGACGTTACAACCCCTAACCCCCTTGAGTGCTGGATCTGGCCTGTTGGATGCACATGCACGGTCATCAAAGCCATGTATGAATTCTACGGAGTTGAGATTCCCAAGAATATAGCAGGGATAATGCTTTGCGCTATTCTCAGCGACACCGTCATTTTCAAGTCAGCTACCTGCACTGATGAAGACAAAAAAGCCTGTGAAGGCCTGGCCAGGATCGCCGGAGTTGATGACATGATGGCCCTGGGCATGGAAATGTTCAAGGTAAAGTCCGCGGTGGAAGGGACACCCACAAGAGATCTGCTGTTCAGGGATTATAAAGACTTCAATATGAGCGGCAAAAAGGTGGGCATTGGTCAGCTGGAAGTGGTTGACCTGTCAATTCTCGAGCCTGTCAAAGGCGACCTTTACGAAGAGATGAAAAAAGTCAAGGACGAAGGCGCAAGACATTCAGTATTCCTGCTTTTGACAGATATCATGAAAGAAGGTTCTGAGATGTTGGTCCTTTCCGATGATCCGTCAGTGGTTGAAAAGGCCTTTGGCAAGGCTGTTGACGGCAATTCCGTATGGCTGGACGGCGTCATGAGCCGGAAAAAACAGGTTGTGCCCAATTTTGAGAAGGCTTTCGCCTAAATCAAAATCAGGCTTACTAACATGACAGTTTGAAAATTGGTGTCTGAAGTTTATGAACTTCAGGTTCAAAAACAAATAAACAGGCCCGGCTAATGCTGGGCCTGTTTATTTTCCGGTCAATACCTTTTCCTCCACCGCGTTCCTTTTGCATTACAGCTCCTGGAAATTCTACCTGATCGAACCAAATATTTATTGACAGTCAGAAGTATAAGAATTATAAATATCCTCTTCAAGTTTTTTCGGGCCAATAGCTCAGTTGGCAGAGCCACCGGCTCATAACCGGAAGGTCCCAGGTTCAAATCCTGGTTGGCCCACCATGTACAGGGAGTAAAATTGCAGGCTCTAAAGACTTGTTTTCAGAAATTGCCTGTTGAGCGGCATAAATTTGAACCGATAAAAGGTGCTTCTTTCGGACTACGCAGGGAAGCACCTTTTTTTATTTCCTGTCATATGGCTGATGATTGTTTTTTCAGGCAAAGGTTTTCCCATGACCTGATTAGGCCTGGCGATTTAATCAAAATTAAACCGGCAACATGCAACTTAAAAAACTGATAGATATAATTGAGTCCTTTGCCCCCCCAGGATTTGCTCTTGACTGGGACAGATCTGGAATTCAGGTTGCAGGAACCAGGCAGAACATCAATAGAGTAGCCATGGCTCTTGATCCCGACGAACAAACCATTCAACAGGCCATTAATCTTGAAGTTGAATTCTTACTCACTCACCACCCTCTCTCCATAAAACCAAGACTTCCAGACAGCCCGGACTCATTTTACAGAATAATAAAAAGCCTTTTGACAGCAGATATTATCCTGTACAGCGCGCATACATCTCTGGACGTCAATCCCCGGGGGCCGGCGACCTGGCTGGCAGAAAAGCTGGTACTCGAAAATGTTTCAGTTCTGGAACCAACATTTACCAGGAAGGCTTCAAAGCTGAGCTTTCAGCATCCTTTACCCATGTCTTTTGAGAAGCTTCCTGCTCAAGAACATATTTTACATTTTCAAGTGAATGAAGATGGGCTGCTCACGGATGTTGTACTTTTTCAGGACAGCCTTGATTTATTCATCGCTGGACTGCAAAAAGTGATCTGGCCTTTTTACTATGTCTCAACTGATTGCCCGGACTTTGATCTTCAATGCGGCCTGGGTTTTACAGGTATGTTTCCGGTTCCTGTGGCTTTTGATGAGTTTACGGGCAATCTTAAAAATATTCTGAGCATCGAAACAATTATCAAGGCTGGAAATTCGCCTGACATGGTGAGCGTGATTTCCTGCTGTCCTGGTTCCGGGGGAGACCTGGCCATAAAAGCATTCAGATCAGGAGCACAGATTTTTATTACCGGAGACCTGAAGTATCATCAGGCCCAGGAAGCTTCCAGGCTCGGCTGCGTTCTTGATGTCGGTCACTTCATTCTGGAAGAAAAAATGATGTTTCAGTGGTTTCTGACGCTTAAACAGCAACTGGCAGGTGTGGATATTTATTTTATTGAAGGCAGATCGCCTTTTAAAATACTTTGATAAATTATATTTCATGGGAGGATAAATTGAGTAAGTATATTGATCAAATCAAAAAGCTGGTTGAACTCCAGGAGATTGATTCCGAGATGATCAAGCTTAAAGAAAGGCTGGTGGATGCTCCCAAACATCTCGAAGAATTACAGGCTTCCCTCGATGATATTGAGGGCCAGATTGGTCAGATCAGGGAAAGGCTGGATCTTTTGAACCAGCAGAAAAATAAATTGCAGAAAGATATTGAAGAGGACTCGCATAAAGTCAAAAAAAGTAAAAATAAGTTGATGATGGTCAGCAATACCAAAGAGTATCATGCCATGATGCGGGAAATGGATAACCTGGAAAAGCTGAATCGGTTCCGGGAAGAAGAAATGACCAATCTTATAGAAGATATTCAGGTCAACCAGGAAAAGATGGAGGAACTCTCAAAAAAAAGAGAATCCATCAGAGAAGAATTGGCTATAAGCCAGTCTACTCTTGATTCAGAAATGGAAAAAATAAACAAACGGATCAATCACTTGGAAAAAGGCCGCAAAAAAGCATGCGCCAATGTTCCGGTACCAATTCTGTCAAGGTATAATTTCATCAGGGACAGGCTTAATAACCCAGTCATAGTCTCTGTAAAACGTGGAGTCTGCACAGGATGCTACATCAGTATTCCGCCTCAATCATTTATTGAAATTCAGAAAGGGGAACAAATACTGAGTTGTCCCAATTGCCAGCGGCTGATATTCTGGGAAGAGCATTTCACCAATGAATCCTGATTGAAACCTAGATTGAGCGATTTTTCTATGTCATTGCGAGGCTCTCAATGACAGGCTAATCAAACATTTACAGGAAAAATCGCTAATTTTAGGTGAAAATTTTTGTTGCAGGCTCTTGTCTTTGGTATAATATAACCTATAATTTCCATGGAGTTGGACGGATTGTCGCTGTCCGGCACCCATTTTAAACATGCAGGGATTGCAGCATGGATTTTTTTCATTGGCTGGCGCTTCCATGGGTGATTTTTTTGCAAGTTTAAAATGGGTGCCGGGTGGAGGAAAGTCCGGGCTCCACAGGGCAGGGCGCTGGGTAACTCCCAGCGGGGGCGACCCCGGGAAAGTGCCACAGAAAGCAGACCGCCCGGCACCCACTTTAATTATGTAAAAATTGAACTTGAAACTTGCTCAAACAACCAGAGCGAATCATTGCTAAAAAGCTTACATGCTTAAAGTGGGTGCCGGGTAAGGGTGAAACGGTGGGGTAAGAGCCCACCAGTTGCCGCGGTGACGCGGTAAGCTAGGCAAACCCCGTCCGGAGCAAGGCCAAATAGGAAGACGTTTGAGGCCGGCCCGGCCGATGTCTTCGGGTGGGCTGCTTGAGGCCTGGAGCAATCCAGGTCCCAGATGAATGACAATCATCTGTCTGTCTTATCCAAAGGCGGACAGTTTACAGAACCCGGCTTACAGTCCAACTCCATTATTTATCACCATGAATATCTGGGCCATTATTCTTGCCGCCGGAAAAAGCTCAAGACTTGCCGGAAGCGGAATCCAACAGAAAAAACAATTCCTTGAATATCAGGGAACCCCTCTGTTCTGGCAAAGTGTAATGACCTTTGCCAGATCATCAAGAATATCCGGAATAATAATCGCTTTTCCCCCTGAAGAGCTTTCTCGATGCCGGAATTTGCTGGAAAGCCTCAATCAAAAAAAATATCCTGGTATTCCGGTTAGTTGTACAGCAGGAGGTGATCTTCGACAGGATTCAGTGTATAACTGTCTCATGGCCCTTCCGGACGAATGCGATTTTGTAATGGTCCATGACGCGGCAAGGCCTTTTTTCGGCGCCGCCCTTGTACATAAGCTGATTGACGGTTTTGATTCCGGGTACGGCGGAACAATTCCTGTGATTCCCTGCAATGACACAGTCAAGATGGTCCGCGATGATGAAGTTCTCTCCACCCTGGTCAGGGATGAGATCGCCCTGGTCCAGACTCCGCAGTTTTTTCCCAGGAAAGTGTTGCAAAAATCTCATGAAAAATCCAGGCTGGATGAGTTTCCGGTCACTGATGACGCATCCATGGTTGAAAAGTCGGGCTTCAGGGTTAAAACAGTACCCGGCCTGGAAGGAAATATAAAGATAACCACTGAGCGGGACCTGAATATGCTTGAAAACGATTCTGATCCTGGTAACCTGCGCACAGGATTTGGTTATGATGTGCACCGTTATGGAGGGCCTAGGCCCATGATTCTTGGAGGCATCCCCATACCAGGCTCTCCGGGAATTTATGCCCATTCTGACGGAGACGTCCTTATCCATGCCCTGGTTGATGCCATTCTGGGTTGCCTGGGCAAGGGAGACATTGGAGATTTTTTCCCTGACAGTGAAGAAAAGTTTGAGGGTCTGAGCAGTGCCGTGTTTCTCTCAGAAGTGCTGCTTATGGTCCAGAAAGAAAATCTTGAATTGAAGCATATAGATATGACGGTAATTGCTCAGATTCCCCGGATTTCACCATATAAAGATCAGATCCGGTCAAATCTGGCCGGTCTTACCGGGTTGAAGCCGGAACAGATCAATGTCAAGGCCACGACTGAGGAGAAGCTGGGTTTTACAGGTTCAGGACAGGGCATCAAGGCAATGGTGGTGGTTACTGCAATAAAACACAAATAAACATGGAAAACATCGTGCTCATATACAATACTCTGTCCAGGCAAAAGGAAGAATTTATTCCTCTGGAAAATAATGTCGTGAAAATGTATGTCTGCGGAATCACGGCCTATGATTATTGCCATATCGGCCATGCCCGTTCCACGGTTGTCTTTGATGTTATGGTCAGATATCTTCGCCACGTTGGGTACAATGTTACCTTTGTCCGTAATTTTACCGATATTGACGACAAGATAATCAACAGGGCCAATGAGGAAAATATTTCGTCAGAACAGGTGGCTGAGAAATATATCAGGGCTTTTTATGAAGATATGGACAGGCTGGGCATTCTCAGGGCTGATGTAGAACCAAGAGCCACCACACACATCAGAGAAATGATTTCTCTGATCCAGGTACTTGAGCGAAAGGGTTTTGCCTATCCCACTCCTTCAGGAGATGTTTATTTCCGGGTCAGAAAAATGGAGAATTATGGTCGCCTTTCAGGCCGCAATATCGAAGAATTGCAGTCTGGTGGCAGAGTCGCGCCTGAAGAGGAAAAGGAAGATCCCCTTGACTTTGCCCTGTGGAAATCTTCCAAGCCAGGAGAGCCGGCCTGGGAGAGCCCATGGGGTGATGGAAGACCTGGCTGGCATCTGGAGTGTTCTGCCATGAGTGAAAAATATCTTGGGATTCCCTTTGATATTCACGGAGGGGGACAGGATCTGGCTTTTCCCCACCACGAAAACGAAATGGCCCAGAGTGAAGCCGCCTTTGGCAAGCAATTTGTAAGATACTGGATTCATAACGGTTTTGTCCGGGTAAACTCAGAAAAAATGTCCAAATCTCTGGATAATTTCATAACCATCAGGGATATTCTGTCCGGAGTCCATCCTCAGGTTCTTCGATTTTTCCTTCTGACCAAGCATTACCGGAGCCCCCTTGATTATTCCACGCAGTATCTTCTTGAAGCTGAAAAGGCGGTTCATCGGGTTTATTCAACCATTGCTTTGCTGGAAAAAGAACTGTCTAAAAGCAAGTGGAGCCAGGGTCAGGATTATTCTCATGTTGAGCAGGATATTCAGGATATTGTTAGAAAGTGGAATCAGGCCATGGATGATGATTTCAATACGGCCGAAGCCATTGGATACTTGTTCAGTCTCATGCGTCTGGCCAATAGAATGGCGGAAGAAAAGAGTTTTCGCAAAAGCGAGGCCGGCAGACAGATCATGAACCAGATACTTAGCGTCATTAAAGAGTGGGGAGATGTCCTGGGAGTGTTTAACGGGCCCTGTAATGAATTTCTTGATGAACTCAAATCCCTTAGATGCGTGCGCAGCAATATTGATCCTGGCCTGGTCCAGTCCCTGATTGAAAAAAGGCAATCCGCAAGAAAAAGCAAAGATTTTGTCCTGGCTGACAAGTTAAGGAGTGAATTGGCAGAAATGGGAATCGAAGTCATGGATGCTCCTGACGGCGCTAAATGGGATTTCGCCTAGCAGGTCGTTGAAAATCTCCCGGTTGCTTCGTCACTGCTAAAAGTTCAAACTCGAACCTGTCTGCATACGCATCGAACTTGAACTTTTTTTGCTTTTTATCCGGGCAAGACTTAAAGCAAAGACAAGTCGTAATCGTTTTCGTAATCTTATCAATCCATCCATTAGAGTATTTGAATGCCATTACAATTGAGGTATGAATCAGGAAAATTGTTACCCTGCTGAGCGGGGATGGAACAATTCAGGTGGCAGACAATCTCCAGGCCAGGAGTTTTATTTATGGATACTTTGCTCAAAATGTTTGAGGAAATCAAATGGGAGGCAATTATTGCCGCTTCTTTAAGAATTGTGGCTGTTTTTATTATAGTGTACATAGTCCTGAAGGTGATAAATTCCGCCCTGGAACGACTGGAGGTCAGGCTTGTGCAACGCGGCAAAGCAACTGGAGAACCTCCCACTGAAGTCCAGAAAAGAGCTGAAACACTGATAAAGCTTCTCAGGCAGGGAGTATTTATCGCCATTTGGATTCTGGCCATTCTGGTTCTGCTGCGGGAGCTTGGTTTTGAGATTGCGCCCATCCTGGCCGGCGCAGGAATTCTCGGTCTGGCGGTGGGCTTTGGAGCCCAGAATCTGGTCCGAGACGTCATATCAGGATTTTTCATGATAATGGAGGATCAGGTCCGTGTGGGAGATGTTGCTATTATCAACGGCACAGGGGGACTTGTGGAAAAGATCAACTTCAGGACCATAGTTCTTAGAGACCTGACCGGAACCCTCCATGTTTTTCCCAATGGCACTATAAACACCCTTTCCAACATGACCAGTGCCTGGTCGGCGTATGTGTTTGACCTTGGAGTAGCATACAAGGAGGATACGGATAATGTTGTGGAAGTAATCAGCCGGGTTGGAAGGGAACTCAAGGATGATCACTACTTTGGGTTATTGATGATTGACAATCTGGAAGTATTCGGCGTGGACAAGTTTGCAGATTCCGCGGTAATAATAAAAGGAAGAATAAAGACCAAACCCATCAAGCAATGGGAAGTGGGAAGAGAATTCATGCGCCGGGTTAAAAAGGCCTTTGATGAAAATGGAATTGAAATACCATTTCCCCACAGATCCATTTATTTTGGCGAGGCAAGTAAAGCCATGGATATCAAGCTTGTTGAGCAGGCGGTAAAAATCAGCAATACTGGCGGGGATTGATAAGTATAAAGCCAATCATTGTGAATAAACAATCTCAGAAATTCAGGGTGGCTCTGGGGTCACAACTTCAAAACTGTCCTTCAGTAGCCACCCTGGGAGTTTGTCCCAATCTAACCGACTATCCGGATTGGAAGCTTGACCTTATTCAACGATCACCAAAAATATATTTTCCCACTTCTCTTTACGCGGAAATGTTTGTGGCCATGGGCAAGGAAATATTCCCCAAAATACAGACCTACCGTTTTATGGGAGACAAGATCAAGCAGACCTTGTTATTTCAACTAAGGGGGCTTCTGATCCCCAAGACAAGATTTTACTATGGTCCGCGTCAGCAGGAAGGTATCACCAAAGATTTCTCATTTCCATTTGTCGCTAAAACCCCCAGGTTTTCCTCCAGAGGTCTGGGCGTTAAACTGATCCAAAACAGGGATCAGCTTGAAGGTTATCTTGAAAATAACCGTGTAGCATACATCCAGCAGTATCTTTCCGGTTGCAGAGATTACCGGGTTGTCATAGTGGGCGAGAAGATAATCCATGCATACCGTCGTATTCCCCGGTGCAGTGAGTTCCGGGCCAATGTTTCTCTTGGAGCTGAACTATCCTTTGATGACATTCCCTGTGAGGCCATGAATCTGGCCCTGAAAACCTCAAGACTCTGCGGATTTAATTATTCAGGAATAGATGTATGTGAGTTCAGCGGAAACTATTATCTCCTTGAGGCCAACATGAGGTTTGGCACTCTGGGTTTTAAAAAAGCAGGACTTGATTTCAAAGGCATTTTATTTCGTCTGCTGGAGAGCGGGGCTATTTAGTATTTTTCATTATTTCAAACAGGTTATTGCTGATAATCCATGATCCTCACCCGCATACGCCAAAATATTATTTCATATTATAAAAACTCCGACCTGAGACAGCAGAAATTAAAGGCTCTGGGATGTATTGACCAGGTTTAATTTTTGTGTTCACTATATTTTTGTTCCAGAACAGGTCATTGTATCCATTACCAGGGCATAAGAATTCGCGGTAGTTATGAAATCTTTTAAAGATCTGAAAAAGATCAAAATAGTCCCGAAGAATAAAAAAAAGCCCGCGCCTGAGATAGAGAAAAATCTTCAGCAGGAACATGATTCAGGCGATGAAGATTTTTTTCTCAGAGCCATGCAGGGAGTCAAGCCTTTGGATAGCCGCGGCAGGGATATTGCTCCGGCTGGCTCCAGAAAAAAAATTGCCCCTCCTGAGGAGGATAACACCCTTGATATTCTGAGCAAACTGGTCAACGGCCATATTGAATTCGATATTGAATACTCAGATGAATATATTCAGGGTCATGTGCAGGGCATCAATTCCAGAACCTTCCGCAGATTAAAGTCCGGGGATTTAAGCATTCAGGCCCATCTGGACCTGCACGGCCATAATGCACTCCAGGCCAGGGTTCGTCTTTTGAATTTCATGCGTGAACATTATATTAACAATAAAAAATGCCTTCTCCTTATCACCGGAAGAGGAAGGAATTCTCCTCTTGGAGCACCTGTGCTGCGAAAAGAAGTCCAGATATGGCTGACTCAGGAACCGTTAAAGAGAGTGGTGCTGGCCTTTTGTTCAGCTCAGCCCAGGCATGGAGGAACAGGCGCTTTTTATGTGCTTTTGAGAAATTATAAAAAAACCGGCGGAAAGGTTTTCTGGGACAAATTCCTTATTGACACCGATGAATCTTGAGAATTGCAAAATATTACTCACGCCCTGGGCTTGACTAATGCAGGGTTTTGAGACAGCTATGCCCATCAGGAGGACCTAGAAGTGGGTTTTTTCAGCAAGATAAGACAATTATGGAAAAAAGAAGAACATCCTTCAAAGATAGAAGCAGAAGTTCTCAAGCCTGAGCCGGTCAGCCCTGCTGCAGTTGATCCGGCAGATGAGGAATGGAAGGTCAGTTTAAGAAGGTCTTTATCTCTTGCTGAACCAAGACTCAGCGTCTGGCTTGAACAGCTGACAGGCGGCATTGATAAAAAGGGGGCCCCTCTGTGGGAGAGGCTGTATTTTCTGTTTGAAGTACTTGAAGTTCCTCCAGCTGAGGCCCGGAAATTCGTTACATCTTTTTCAGTCTGGCTTGATGACATGGGTTATGTCCACCTTGAGGAATTCAGGTCGGAATTGCAGTACAGGATGGCTTTGGCCCTGGATCTGGAAGATGAAGAAGACGAACGGGACAGGCTTTTTCTCAAGCTTTCACAAGGTCTCACCAAAACTAAAGAGCAGCTTTCCAAACGGGTTGATCAGCTTCTGAGTTCCAGCGTTAAGTACGATGACGCCTTCTGGGAAGAGCTGGAAGAAATCCTGATAATGGCAGACGTGGGTTATCAGGCAAGTGCGGATCTTCTGGAAAGGCTCAGGTCCAGGGCCCGGAATATTGAAGAAGGAAATACTGATCAATTCAAGGAACTGTTCATGAGAGAACTGGCTGAAATATTTCCATCTACGCCCAGAAGAATTTTACCGGAGCCTCCAGAGGTCCTGTTTGTAATTGGAGTCAATGGAGTTGGCAAAACAACCACAATCGCCAAACTGGCCTACCGCTTCAGAATGAAAGGCAAAAAGGTCATGATTGTGGCTGGTGATACTTTCAGGGCTGCAGCTATAGAACAGCTTGGCATCTGGGCCAGGCGGACCGGAACGGACTTCTATTCAAAGGAACGGGGTGCTGATCCCGCCTCTGTTGCTTATGAGGCACTGGATAAGGCCTTGGCTCAAGGTGTTGATGTTGTGCTTGTAGATACCGCAGGGAGGTTGCATACAAAAGTTGATCTCATGCAGGAACTCAAAAAGATGAAAAAAGTCATGGCCAAAAAATTGCCAGGATCCCCACACAGGACAATACTTGTTCTTGATGCCACAACCGGACAGAACGCCTTATCCCAGACCGAACTGTTCAGCAGGGAAATTCAAATTGATGAAATTATCATGACCAAACTTGATGGTACAGCCAAAGGCGGCGTGATTGTCGCCATAGCACTTCAACATGGAATTCCAATAACTTTTATCGGGTTAGGGGAAAAAATGGAAGATTTGCGACCTTTTGATGGACAAAGCTTTGCTAAGGCATTATTTAAGTAGACATCAAATAAGATTTAATAACAGTTAGATATATATAAACTTTAAAATGGCCGGATTGAATACCGGAAGAGGCAAACATTATGGCCAAAAACAAAAAGAACAAAATCATTGCAACTTCGACAAAACTTTTTGCCATTCAGGGTTTTGACAATACAACCACCCTTCAGATAGCAAAGGAATCAGGTGTTACTGAACCACTTCTCTATTACCATTTCAAGGGCAAGGAAGAAATATTCACCGACATTATCAAAAGAATTTTTGATGAGTATTCCAGCCTCATCGCCACGCTGCCCGCAAACACGGCAACAGAATTTGAAAAAATCAGCAATTTATTCAAGCTGCACATTGCTATTTCTGAAAACAGGCCCCATGACGGCAGGCTTATCATGGCCAATTGTCCCTCAAAACTGAAAAGCGACCGTCATATCTGTCAGGAAATTATTTATAAGCAACAGGATATGGTGACTTCATATCTCAAGGATTGTCTTAATAAAGGAAACGCCAGCGGCGAATTCGACGCCCATCCTGTTGATGATCTGATTATCGTAATTTTATGTCTTATAAACGGAATTCTCAGAAAAAAATTGCTGGGCAAAAAAGAATCTACATCATACGAATTTATTGCTATTGAGTTTTGCAGAAGGGCTCTGATTCCCAACAAGTAACCGGGTCGTTTTCTTAAGAGTATGTTTAAAGAGTCTTTATTTGACAGAACCGTTCAAAAATTCCTAGATCAATTTTTTTTGCTTACTCTTCAATATTGAACACTTTTCGTCACGCGCTTGGCGTGATTGAACCACGCCAAGCGCGTGGCAGGCATTGAACGTTGTTCAGAAGGCCCTTATAAAAAGTCATGGAGACGGGTTCGGTCATCCCACTGGCCAAGATTCTTTTCGTCTTTATGGCCATGCTCCTGGGAATCAAATTCCGCCTGGGGATAGGCATATCCATTCTCGGTGGAAGCGTTCTCACCGGTCTGCTGTTCGGCATTCCGGCATGGCAATGGGTTATTATTGCTGCGGGCTCCCTTCTTGATTTCAAGCTCATCCTCCTGGCCCTTATTGTTTTGCTGATCATGATTCTTAGCCGGATCATGGAAAATTCAGGTCAAAACAAAAGGCTTATGCATGAGCTTTCCGGCCTTCTCAAATGGCCCAGGTTCAGGCTGGCCTTTTTCCCGGCTCTTATCGGGCTTCTGCCCATGCCCGGCGGCGCCGTTTTTTCAGCGCCCATGGTTAAAAGCGCAGCCCTTGACCAGGGCCTTACCAATAAAGACAAGATTCTCATCAACTACTGGTTCAGGCACATCTGGGAACTTATCTGGCCCCTTTATCCAGGGCTAATCCTGGCGGCCCATTTTTCAGGCATTCCTCTGGTCAGGCTTCTGGGCTACACATGGCCAGGCCTTCTGGTCTGCCTGATCCTGGGGTGGGTCTTTTTTCTCCGGCCTTTGAAAATCAAACCCCCTGAAAATAACGAAATTCCCATATTCATACCGCGCAGGGCCTTTTATGAATCACTGCCGCTGGCCATAGCCATTGCCGGGTCCCTCAGCCTTGAGGCTCTTGTCTGGTCCATAGCCCCATCCGTTTATCCCGAGGTTGGCCTGGTTGCCGGTCTTTTCCTGGCCATATCTGTGTGTTCCAGGCAGAACAGGGTTTCTTTGACGCGCGTTCTGGCTTTTGCCGGGGAAAAGCATCTGTGGCAGATGATTTTTGTTGTTGTGGCCATCTTTGTATTCAAGGGGACCCTGGATAATGGCGGAATTGTCAGGGAAATATCCAGCGCGATTGCCGGTCCGGGCACTCTTCTGGCGGCGGCCGCCGTAATACCTCTCATGGTGGGGGTGATTTCAGGCATTACCATAGCCTTTGTGGGGGCTACTTTCCCTCTTATTCTGGGGATTGTGGATCAACTGGGAATTGAGACCAATGCCCCGTATGTGGTGCTTGGCCTTTTTGCCGGACTGGCAGGGGTCATGGTTTCACCTATACATATCTGCTTTATTCTGACCTGTGAATTTTTTC
>PXDF01000011.1 GCA_003566455.1 Desulfonatronovibrio sp. | reverse complement strand
TCCCGTCATTAAAATGAATATAATTCAGCTTATTGATCAGATTTTTTTTCTTGATTCTTGTTCTGTTGTCAGGGGAATCCTGGGAAGGTGCGTTTTCTTGAGATGGCGAGTTTATGGAATCTTCTGGAAGAATGTTATCCCGAGAATGAAATTTGCTGTAGTTCATTAATTCATTTTCTCCTTAATCCTTTAAAATCAATTCTCGGCATGTAATCTAAGAAAAGGTATTTCCCAGAGAAAATCGGTACGGCTAATTGAAGCCACTTACTTTGCTTTGTCCACAAAGTCCAGACTGATTCCAGTAAAAATGTAAAAGTCCTGTTTGCTTAAAAATCTACCAGTATGGAATGACTTCCCAATTTCAATTTCATCTAGTCATTTATCTGAGACCTGTCTATATATTGATAGCAGGAGAACTTTGCTGGCCTTCTTATCAAAAACAACCTCTGATCAGGACATCGGCTCGATATTGTGATCAGATCAGGAAACATTAGGGGATCCATCCACTGTTGGACTTTCTCCTTCTATCAATGTTTCCACTCGATTCCTTCCAAATTTTTTTGCCTTATAAAGGGCGTCGTCCACCCGTTTCAGGAGAGAGTCGGAATCATCCTGAGGAGAAAACACTGTTACCCCGAAACTTGCAGTGATCTTCCCTGCTTTGTTCAATGAATGTTGAGAGATTACCTGTCCAAGCTTTTCAGCCACATTTGTGGCCGCTGCCAGGTCTGACTGAGGCATGAGCACCATGAACTCATCCCCGCCCCAACGTCCTGTCAAATCAACACTTCGAATACTTTTCGTGACCAGCTCTGTGATAGTCCGCAAAACATCGTCGCCCACATCATGTCCAAATGTATCATTAACCCACTTGAAATTATCAAGGTCATACATGATCAATGAAAAGGACGTGTCATACCTCTGAGCCCGTTCCATTTCATTTTCCAACAGCCTGGTGAACTCCCTGCGGTTGAAGATGCCTGTAAGACTGTCTGTGGTGGCGAAAAAATGGATTTTTTCCTCGGCCAGCTTACGTTCAGTGATGTCAACGCCCACGACCTGATATTTCAGGACCTGGCCCTGTTGGTCAAAGATTGCTCTTTTTCTCCACTCCAGCCACTTGGTTTTGCCGTTGAGTATGGCTTTGTTAGTCCCAATAATTATTGGGTTTTGCGGAGTCAGGGACATGTACTGTCTTTTTAAGACATCTCTTTCTTTTTCAGGGATAAAATTCAAAAAGGACTGCCCTACCAGTTTTTCAGAAGTAACTTTGAAGTATTCTGAAAAGGCTCTATTAACAAAAGTCAGTGTGCCATCCGTAATAAACTCACAGACCAGTGCCGGCAAATCGTCAAAAAATTTGCAAAGCCTTTCTCCGTTTTCATACGATTCGTCTTCTACCTTGATCCCATGTGAAATATTTTTTAAGAACTCGGCCCAATAACTTTTACCGTCAATTTCAAGGCAGGCAAATGTGATATCCGCGTATAAAATACTGCCGTCTTTGTGTTTGACTGGAAAGTTCTCCCTGTCTTTTTTATCTTGCAAATTAAAATCCGCACTTGCACATGAAAGATCTACAGCCGGATGAATATCCGTCAGGCTCAGAGTTTTTATTTCCTCTGGAGTGTATCCCAGGCTTCGGCAGATCTCAGCATTGCCCAGCAACAGCTCGCGGCTCTTTGCGTCGGCCAGCAGTATGCCATCTGTCATGTTCTCAAAAACAGCCCTGAAGATCTCTCCTGATTTGAAAGGCCCCTCTTGAGGTGTTTCATCATCCAGGGCGTTCTTGTTTAATGACTCGAACTTGTCCGAAATTTTCGCTGTCTTCAGCATGTTATTCCTTCTTCAATTGATTGATAAACGGGTGTCAAATTAAAATATTCAATGCAAAAAATTAGTAATAAATATCAAAATTCTATAACAATTGTCAATTATATTAAACCCCAAAAAAACCTTCAGTGCCGTCCCCTTTGCTCAGGTTCCAGTTCCCTTAAATATCTTCTGAGTCTGAATCTTTCATAAAGGCCAGCCTCTCCTGGTTCAGTCTGCGTAAGGCATTCCGGCTCTTCCGGCTGAAGCACAAATGAAAAACTTATGTTAAACAGATAAGTTGAGACTTGAAAAGATTTTCAACCGCCCGCCTGAAGATTGTGTTGCTGTTACGCCTTTGCATTGATATGTTTTCTTATCAGTGCATTGAAAATATCCCAATAGCTGCGTCGCTTCCCCTTGACACGCCTGGCCGTGAGAAATTTTGAACCCCTGACTAATGGAGGCTTTTTTATCACACTGCCGGACAAAGAGGGCTTTTTTCTGACAACTCAAAATCAAACAATCAGAAAAACCACTGATGCTTAAAACGGAAGAAAAAATTTTCGCCTCAAAATGGGCGTACCTGCCTGAGCATGTTCCTGATTATTTTTGTTCCTTCTCGGACGCGGAACCCTTTTTAGACCAGGATCTGGTTTATTATACCCATTCAGGCGGCATGAATGTTATCGCCTACCCCCTCAACCCCGACTCTTCCCACCCGGACATGGATGACCATATCACAAGGCTTGCAGCAAAATTCAAACCCAGGTCCATAAAATCAATCTCTCCTGTTCAACTGAGCATATCAGGGTATAAACCAGGAATATCAGAAAAGGACTTTTACTCCTGCCTTGAACTGGATAGGATCAGGAAAAACGCCAAGCTTCGCAATATGCTCAAGAGGGCTTCAGCTGAGGTTTGCGTTTCCAAAGCGGACGCCTTTACTAAAGAACACTTGCTCCTTGTGTCCGACTTTATAAAAATCAAAGGGTTTGACCAGGAAAAAGCTGCGTTTTTTCACCGTCTGCCTGATTATCTTGCACAAAGCGCGGGAAGCCTTATTATTGAAGCCAGGTTTTTGAATGACCAGCGCCTTGCCGGATTTACTGTTTTTGAGAGTGGCCTGGGCGACTATGGATTCTATCTTTTCAATATAAACGCAAACAAATCCAGGAAAATTCCGGGAATAAACGATTTATTGCTTGATGGGGCGATAAATGAAATAAAGGCACACGGCAAGAAGTTTATTAACATGGGACTGGGAGTCAATCCAGGAATTGAAAGATTCAAGGCCAAGTGGGGAGCTGCCCGTTTTTTACCATATTACTATCAGTATTTTGAACCTGCTTTCAGCTGGAAAAGTTTTTTTAAAAGAGGTTGACCATGACAAAAAGAATCATGACAGGATTGAAAAGAATACTCAGAATTCAGGAAAGCGCAAGAAATCAGATGTTGTGCGGGATTTTAATTCATGATCCGAAAAATATACTTTACTTCACCAATGTTTATCCTCATGAGCCTTCCTTTTTGATTGTCCCTCCAGAATCAGAACCGGAACTGGTTGCCCCGGGGTCTGTTTACGCTGAGGCTGTAAAAGATTCTCTAGTGCCTGTTGTGCAGGGAGATCTTGATATTGCGTCAACAGCCTGGGACAGACTTCTGGCAAAAAAAGTACTCAAACCCCCCCCAAAAACTATTTTGATTGAACTCATCAGAAAAATCGCCCAGTGCCCTCTGGGAATTGAAGAAAGCTACCTGAGCGTAAACCTGCTGAACAGATTCAAAGTAACCAATTATATTGATATAAACCCGGTCATTATGGAATACAGATCCAGAAAAGACAGCTTTGAAATTGAAAACATCAGGCAGGCCTGCCAGATTGCTGACAGGTCCATGCACAAAGTTAAGAGATCCATCAGGTTAGGATTGTCTGAAAGGGAGCTCTCAGGAATTTTTGACGCCAGGGCCAAATCTTTGGGAGCAGATGAGACCAAATGCAGAGTCAGATCTGGAAAAAATACAGCCCTGCCTTTTTCCAGATGGATGGATGGTGTGCTGGAACAAGGACCCCTGCTTATTGATTACGGAGTAAGAGTCAATGGCTACTGGTCAGACATAACCAGAATGTTTAATGTCGGAGCTGAGCCGGATTCAAAATTTCTTGAGCTTTATGATCTTGTACTCAAAGCCAGGTCCCAGGCCGTGGAAGTCATGAAACAGGGAGAAAGTATTTACGGTCCTGAAATACGGATCAGAGAACTTTTCAGACAAAATGGCTTTGAAGAAAACATTATTTACGCTGCCGGTCATGGAATAGGGCTTGATGTTCATGAAGAGCCGATCCTGAGCATGCCGCCCAAAGAAGAGATGCAATCGGAATTGCTGACCCGGAGGTTTGGAAAAAAACCATTCATAAAGGCCAGGGTCCCTGAGAAACAGGATGCTGGACTCACCCTTGATTCATCCAGGGACATGCCGATTTTTATGCCCAGTTACGAAGATGAAGAAAACGTGTTTCAGAGAAACCAGGTCTTTGCTTTGGAGCCTGGCATCTACCTGGAAAGCATGGGGGTTCGAGTTGAAGACGTGGTCCTGATAGCTGAAAAGCCGACAATGCTGTCATCTTTTTCAACAGAATTGAATGATATTGTCATACCAATTTGAATAATTGCTTTTTTATTACCTAAGGCGGGCTATGCCCGCAACCCAAGAAAAAAGAAATCTGAACCGCCCGTTCCCACGCCTTGGCGTGGTCACTCAAGGCTCAAAGTTCGCCAAGGAAGACAGAAAGTTTTTTTCATTTTCCGGGCAACCCCAGTTAAACAGGCTTCGCGCATAACGGGGCAGGCGGCAAATGAAAAGGCAGCCTTGTTC
>PXDF01000122.1 GCA_003566455.1 Desulfonatronovibrio sp. | reverse complement strand
TTCCAGTTCATCATCAATCAGGACATCGTTGACGCTGCGCAGATACTTCCCGGTCCTTTCCACTGTAACCAGAGAATATCCGCGCTTGAGGGGGCTGTGGGGATCCAGACCGGCCAGCCTTTCAAACAATAAATCCAGGCCGCCCTGCTTGCTCCTGACAAAAGCCGTTGCCACGCTGAAAAGTCTTTTTTCCAGATAATTTAAGTTATTATTTTTAAGTTCCCAATAATCAGGACCAAACTTGGACCATAACCTTGACTCATAATCATTCAGCCGGACAAGTCTGCTCTGCCAGAAATCTTTTCCAGTCCTTTGCAGATTGTTTTCCAGAGAATCAAGTTTTTGCTCAAGTCTTTGCAGCTGCTGTTTCGGGCTCAGCCAATTCAGGGCGCTGGAGAGATGTTCCAGCCGCTTGGAGCAGGACAGCAAAAAATTAGTATAGGCCTTGATAAGAGCTGCTTCCATCTCATCAACATCAAGGGTCATGTCCTTTCTTTGAGGCCACAGGCTCTGCGCGGCCTGGCTCGCAGTCGCCACCCGCCTGTCAGCCACCAGGTCGGCGATGGTAGTGTCTGTTTCATGGCCTATTCCGGTAAGTACAGGAATTTTTGATTCAAACACTGCTTTGGCCACAAGTTCATCATTAAAGGCCCACAGGTCTTCCAGAGAACCACCGCCCCGGATAAGAACAATAACCTGGGCCCAGCCATGCCTGTTGGCCAGTTTGATCGCCCTGACCAGCTCCATGGGCGCCCTTTCGCCCTGAACCTGGCTGGGATAAACCCTGATCCGGCTGCCCAGGCCCCGGTCTTCGGCCACCCGCATGAAATCATGGATCACAGCCCCTGTGGGAGCGGTCACAATCCCTACCCTGTCCGGACAGTAAGGAACAGGTTTTTTTCGTGCCTGATCAAAATATCCAAGACCCTGAAGCTTGTTTTTCAGGGCCTCAAAAGCCAGAAAAAGATCACCCAGGCCCTGTTCCTGGACCAGCTCGGCAATGAGCTGATAAGTGCCCCTGGGAGCATAGACCCCGATTTTACCCGCACAGACCACATCCTGTCCGTTATCCAGGGTGGCTGCCGGATCAGACCCATTCTGGCGGCTGAAAGGCTGGGAATTTTTGAACCAGACCACCTGAAGCCCGGCCTGGTCATCCTTGAGAGTGAAATAGATATGGCCTGAGCCCGGCCTGGAAATATTGGATACCTGTCCCCGGACCCAGATGAATGGAAACTGGATTTCCACCACCTCTTTAATGGCCGAGGTCAGCTCGGTAACTGAAAATATATGCGGCATAGTTTCTGGATTTCGATTAAAGACTCTGTGTTATGAGCTACGAGAGAAAAGCTGTGAGTCAATTTATGACTGACAGAGCCCGTACGGTTCGCAGATCAGCGACCGGACGGCTGACTTCATGGCTTTGGAGTCAAGTTCAGGGAGTATTCAAGCAGGACGACAGTTATTCGGCCTTGTGATTATTACTGACTTGACTGAATCCTTGCTTATTATCAAGTAATGCTCGGCATTATTAAGGACAGGAGGTTGACTCGCCTTGATTCCGGTCGCTGATCTGCAAACCCTCCGGGCTCTCAACAGAATGTGATCTATCTCTTATAAATAATTGTTGTTTTTGCTGAGACCATAGTGAACCAGAACTTCATTTCTGATCCTGGCGATTTGAGTGGAAAAATACTCCATGGGGATTTCCATCCGCTCCCCTGAATGGCGTATCTTGACCTCGAATACCCCGTTCTTGATTCCCTTGGCCCCGACAATGATCTGAACTGGAGAACCAATGAGGTCGGCGTCCTTGAATTTGAAGCCCGGTCTCTCATCCCGGTCGTCAAGGAGAACGTCTATGCCGAGACCCTTAAGATGTTCATAAATCTTTTCAACTTTTTCCCTGACCAGGTCATCTTTTATGTTCAGAGCTATGACCACCATTTCAAAGGGCGTTATGGCCGGGGTAAAGATTATCCCGTTCTGATCATGGTTCTGCTCAATGCACGCGGCCAGGATCCTGCTGACCCCGATTCCGTAGCAGCCCATGATTATCAGTTTTTCCCTGCCGTTCTCGTCCAGGTATGTTGCCTTCATGGCCTGGCTGTACTTGGTTCCAAGCTTGAAAATATGACCAACCTCGATGCCCTTGGTCAGATATATGTTGCCCTCACATCTTGGACAGGGATCTTGTTCGGTTATGGTCCTGAGGTCAAAATAGCCGCTGATCTGAGCGTCACGTCTCAAGTCAACATGCCTCAGGTGAAAGTCGGTTTCATTGGCCCCGGTTACCCAGTCAGTATCAAACTGAAGCTCCAGATCAGCAACAATCCGGCTGACTTTCAGTCCCACGGGGCCGGCAAAACCTACCCGGGCTTTACTCCATTTCTCAACTTCCTCTTTTGTGGCCATTGTCAGGGTCTGTACATCCAGGATATTTTTAAGTTTGATCTCGTTGAGCTCCCTGTCTCCCCGAATCAGGGCGGCTACGGGCTTCCCATCCGCGTTATAGAGCATGGTCTTGATTATCCTGTCAGGACTTACATTGAAAAAGCCGGCTATCTCTTCAACAGTATGCAGGCCAGGCGTTGAAACTCTTTCCGCGGGCATGGAGCATTCATCGCAGTCCGGGCCCTGGCATGTGACTTCGGCCTTTTCCAGGTTGGCCGCGTAATCACAGTCAGTACAGGTAGCTATTGTATCTTCGCCGGTTTCAGCCAGGACCATGAATTCATGAGAAAAGCTTCCGCCAATGGCCCCGGAATCCGCCTCAACAGCCCTGAACCTGAGACCGAGCTTTTCAAAGATACTGACATATGCCTGGCGCATGCCTTCATAACTCCTGGAGGCGCCAGGGTCGTCCATGTCAAAGGAGTAAGCGTCTTTCATGATAAATTCCCGGCAGCGCATAAGACCGAATCTGGGCCTGATCTCATCCCGGAATTTGGTCTGGATCTGGTACAGATTAAGGGGAAGGTTCCGGTAAGACTTGATTTCTCTGCGGATAAGGTCAGTTATGACCTCTTCATGTGTGGGTCCAATACAATAATCACGGCCATGACGATCCTTGAATCTTAACAATTCCTTGCCATAAGCATCCCAACGATTTGATTCCATCCACAGATCCCCAGGCTGCACAGCTGGCATGAGCAGTTCAATCCCGTGAAAGCGATTCATTTCCTGACGGACAATGGCTGATATCTTCTGCAGAGCCTTCCAGCCGGTGGGCAGATAAGTGTATATGCCCGAGGTCAGTTTGCGGATCATTCCGGCCCTGAGCAAAAGTTTATGGCTTATAACCTCGGCTTCAGCGGGTTCTTCCTTGAGTGTGGGAATAAAATATCTGCTCCAGCGCATTTATGGCTCCTGTGTTAAGCTTGAAGGTTCAATCACACGCTGCGCGTGACGAAACGGTTTTAAGTTAAGGGTTTGCAGCTTGCCGAAAAAATAAATAAAATTTGAAAAGAGGTAAGATCCGCTTTGAAAAATAAATCTGCTCAGACTGCCCTGCGATCCAGACAGTCCTGGCACTGGCCATAAAGAACTATTTCGTGATCTTCCAATACAAAACCTTCGGGAATCATGGATGAGAACCCTCTGGGGCATCCTTCGACGCAGAATACTCTGTCGCAGCCCCGACAGAAAAAATGATGATGGTGCTGGAGTCCTGCAGGTTCATACCTGGTACCTTCCCCGGGCAGAACAAACTCTTTAACCTTTCCCTCCTGAGCCAGGAGTTTGAGGTTCCTGTAAACAGTGGCTATTCCCAGTCCTTCAACCTCCTCAGCAGCCAGCTCATGAATCTCATAAGGGCTCATGGGCCCTCTGGCCCGGCTGAGGCAATGAATAATGGCCTGTCTTTGTTTTGTGTTATGCTTCATGTCTTCGCCACCTCCACCACCAACAAAATTTACAGACAACCTACATTGCAACTTTTTGCTTGGCAACACTTGACCGTAAAAAGATGATAATATATTATCAATTTTTAGTTCTAAACAGAAATCTTAAGGAGGAATATCGTGAAAAACCTTATTGAAAAAATACCCGGTCTTCTGCCGGCAATCTTTTTATTGCTTTTTTTCTTTTTTATTTCATCAGCTGTTGAGGCGTCCCAAGACAGGATCAATGTGGTGGTCAGTATTTCACCCCAGAAATATTTTGTAGAACAGATTGGAGGCGAATATGTGGAAGTATCTGTTCTTCTTCCGCCCGGAGCCAGTCCCCACAGCTTTGAACCCAGGCCTTCCCAGATGGTTGAACTTGGCAATGCCCAACTGTACATGGCTATTGGAGTTGAATACGAAAAAGCTCTTCTGCCCAAAATCAAGCCCATGCATCCAGGCCTGAGGATAATCCATACTGACAGCGGAATCAGCAAAATATCAATGGTTCCCCATTCTCATGATCATGATCAACACCACGGCGAAAGCCACGGCCATGATCACAATAACAGTCACAATCATGAGCACAAGCATGGGCACGGCCATCATCACCATGAAGGCCATGACCCCCATGTCTGGCTTTCTCCTGATACGGTCCAGGTCATGGCCGGAAATATTTATCAGGCTCTGGCCGAATTTCTGCCGGAAAAATCAGGTTATTTTCAGGAAAACTATATTAATTTCAAACGCGAAATCATGCTTCTGGACCAGGAAATCAAGGGCATCTTTGCAGGAGTTGAGCCCGGCACAAAATTCATGGTTTTTCATCCCGCCTGGGGATACTTTGCCAGATCTTACGGGCTGG
>PXDF01000245.1 GCA_003566455.1 Desulfonatronovibrio sp. | reverse complement strand
CCAGGCCTTGAATATACGTGCCCATCTCTCGCCTTCATGGCGGGGATGGGCTTTTTGTTTAAAAAACCAGATGATCCCCTGATGGGGCTTGATCAATAATTTCAGCAACCTCCTGGAGTGATACATGCGAAATCTCACTCTTGCATGGAGGTTATATTGTGAAAATGCAGATTTCGGCCTTGTCAGGATTTGTTCTTTTCTTGGTAATTTTTGCTTCAGCATCCAGTCTCTCTGCTTATGCTGAAGAACAAGCCCAGAGTTGGCAGGATTAACCCCTAATCTGGGTTAATCCTGTCTAAGATTCTTGTTTTTTATGACAAAAATTCTGGATTAGTAACTTACTCGTGAAACCCTGCTTGCCCCGTGTATCTTCTTCCAAATACACCGGGGTCATAAAAAACAAGAAAGTTATGAACCACAAAGACACGAAGAGCACAAAGCATAGAAGAGTAAGGAAAATCATCCTGTCTTGCTTGGCGATCTTTGCGCCTTTGCGTGAGAATGATCTCTTGGGTTGCGGGCAAAGCCCGCTTTAGGTCTTATTCAAGACTTGCCAATAGGAGCACTTAGTGGCCTGGATTGGAATTGACCCAATAACCAGCCCCTTTACAGTTTAATCTCAATCATCGATAAAAAATCAGTCATTAGACATAAGTCAGGAAGGCACATGGGTCTATATTTGGTTCTTTTGCAGGTCAGCCTGATTGTCGGGATGGAGATCATGTTGCACTTTGTAAATTAAGACTAATCACCTATTTTCAACATCAGCTGGGAGGTTGGCATGCTTGTCAGACAGTTTAGATTAATCCTTTCTTGTGCATTGTTTTTTTTATTCATGTTTTGCGTTTTTTCCAACGCAGAAGCTGAAAAATATCCTTTTGGATTTCCATCAGCCAAAACCAATGTGGATAATAAAGTTCCTTTGGAATTATTACGCAAGCTAGCCCTTGATGATGCTCGCAAAACCTGGGGAGAGGTAATTCCAGGTCCTGAGATACCCTGCAGTGATATTGACGGCAATATCAAGGCCTACATGTTTGTATTCAGGATAATCAAAGAATCTGAAACCAGGACCGAAGTGGAGCGTTTTGGAGATTATAGCCAGATTCTCTACGGAATAATAGACGGCCGGAAAGAACATGAAAAGGCTATGAAGAATCTTGGTGAACTTAAATTAGACCCTTTGTCCATCCAAATTGATGGTGTTCAGGAAGAAGAGTCTGCAAATTCACCTAACAAGCCGCAAGCCATTGCCCTGCCTCCAGAAGCGGCTGAAGCTCACCAGCGTTTGGCTCAGGCCAGAATGCGGATGTGGGGATCGGATAAGTATGGAACAATTGTCTTTGCCTCAACATATGATCAGATTCCGGTACTGGAAAAAATACATGGCCTTCCCCATTTCTACTCCAGGATGGACATAACTGCCCAGAGAGTCAAAGAACAATTGCATGGCAACCCTCAACTGAATCGAATCATTTTAATATCTGCGCTGTTAAGGTATTATGAATTTCATATAGATGATACCAGGGTCTGGGCCAATATCTTTTCCGATGAAGTACATTTAGCAGAGCCTGAAATATTTGAAAAACAGAGAAAAATTGCAAAAGAACGAAGAGTTGAACCACGCGTAAAGGAGAGGCTTGATAAGTACAGGATGAGATGGGAGCAGAGGATAGATCTTGTCCATGGAGGTAAAGACCATGAAGATTAAGAAAAAAATTCTGTCAGTTTCAATAATTACATTCATTCTCCTCACTCTGGCTTTTACTTTTGATTCTCAAGCCCCTGTCTTTGCCTCTGCCGTTTCAGCAGATGACGGTCATGGCGGTACGGAGTACTGGATTCCTTTTCACAATCGAAACCGGGCCGGCCAGCCTGATGAGGCAGGAGGACTTTTCCCCTCTTATATCTGGGCAGCTGGCTGTTCACCTACTGCAACATCAATGGTTCTTGGATACTATGACAACTATGGACAATGGGACAATACCGATTATGGGGGATCTTCCGGGCACGGCAAGTTTACCTCCTGGGGGAACCTGATCGGATATTATAAGGATTCAGAGTGCATACAAAGTATTCCTTCAGCAAACGACGGGGTAAATTTCAGAACGCGGTCCAATCATGAATATTCCCCAGACCTGCTTATTGAATTGGCTCTGGCCATGGAGACCAGGGGTGATGATGGCGGTACATCGAGAAGCATGTATGAACCAGGAACCAACCAGGTAACGTCTGCCAAGGAATATGGCGATTGGGGTCAATGGTATGCAACAGGAAGCATTCTTTATCCCACGCGATGGAATAAGTTGACCGACGAGATCGATGCTGGACGGCCATGCGTCTGGTCAATGAATCATTGGGGGGATGGACATGGTGTTGCCGTATGGGGATATATTGAAGGAGGGACATATGACAAGTATGTTATACTTTATGATACCTGGAGCCATCTGAAAAGGGAATGGCCCATTGATTCCGATGATGACTGGACAAGTTCCAATGGTGTTTTGGCTGTGGATCCTCAGGGGGGAAACTATCAACAGGATATATACTATTTCTCGCCTCAGAGCGGTGTATTTAATAAGGGCGATGATGTAGTGATTGAATGGTTGCAGTGGGGGACAGAAATCGACAATGTCTGGCTCAGATACTCCACTAACGGAGGGTGTTCCTGGAGCAGTATCAGCTCGTGGGAATCAAGCTCTGAAGGTTGGAACAGCTACACATGGAAGATCCCTGATGCTGACACAATCATCTCGGACAGGGTAAAGATCAAGATAAGAGCCTATGACGGTCCTTCTTTACTCCTGGCTGGAGACGGCAACAAGACAAACCTGACTATTACCGATGAATCCCTCCCTGACTTCATTATTGAGTCTATTTCATTGTCTCCCAATAACCCTGAAGTTGGGGAAGATGTGGTAGCCACTGTAACGGCTAAAAACCAGGGTGAAGCAGGAGGTAATGCTTCATATCTGGATGTCTGGTATGATCAACCTCAACCAGTTGAGCCCGGTGACTCATCCTATGATGGTTATTGTACTGCTGGCTGGCTGGATCCTGGTCAAACCAAAACCTGTACTTTTGAGTTTGAAGCTCCGGGACCAGAGGGATTAAAAACATTCAGGGCGTTTGTGAATAGTGTGCACGCAACCCAGGAGAGCAACTACGACAACAATCAGCTGACAAAAAGCTATACAGTTGCCTCACTTCCCGACTTCATTATTGATTCAATTTCATTGTCTCCCAATAACCCTGAAGTTGGGGAAGAGGTGGCGGCCACTGTAACGGCTAAAAACCAGGGTGAAGCAGGAGGTAATGCTTCCTGGCTGGATGTATGGTATGATCAGCCCAAACCAGTAAATCCGGGAACATGGGGTAATGATTATTGTAATGCTGGGTGGCTAAATCCTGGGGAAACCACAACCTGTACTTTTGAATTCGATGCTCCGGGACCAGAGGGATTAAAAACATTCAGGGCGTTTGTGAATAGTGATCACGTAACCCCGGAGAGCAACTACGATAACAATCAATTGACAGAGAGTTATACAGTCACCGATCAAACTTATCCTGGTGCACCATCAGTAACCACTCTTGATGCCACCAAAATAGGCCAGAGTTCAGCTACACTTAATGGTCTTGTCAATCCGGAAGGGCAGAGCACATTAGCCTGGTTTAGATATGGGCCACCATTATTTCCTAAACTATGGAAAGAAACTGAACAAGAAAAAATCGACGGTTCAAATGATATTCACGTAAGCCATAATATCTCTGACCTGCCATGCGGAGAGAGTTTTCAATTCAGGGTTGTAGCACAAAACAGCAGCGGCACTAGTTTTGGTGATCCTAAACCCTTCACTACAGCCGCGTGTCCTACATACTATAGATTATCCGTAAATTCTCAAGGGGCTAAAGGTGTGCCTGTCAAAAGCCAATCAGGCCATGACGGGTATACGCATTATTCAATAACTGACTTAGCACTAGGAACCAAGGTTCATCTTGAGGCACCTGGTTTCGTCGGGTCGGGTCCGGAGCGAAAGATTTTCAGTAATTGGTCCGGCTGTGTGAATAGTACCAGCAGGTCAATTAATTTTGAAATGAATGCTGATAAGACCTGTCTAGTTACATATATTGAAGAGGAAGTGGAGGAAAGTCGGGTCCTTCCAGGCGTGCTTATGCTTCTGCTGGATGATGATGAAAATTAAGGTTCATCCGGCTAAAGCTTACGTAGCCGGGAAAAGTCTTAAAGCCATACTGAATGTATGTTTGGGCCAAGACATAAGAAATTATTGTCTCTCACCCGCTCCAGGAGTCGCTAGAGGCACAGAGCTCTCAGAGAAGAGAGAAGTCATTTTTTCATTGCCCTGAGCCGGGGCAATGAAAAAGGTTCTCCGCCCCTGGCGGGGAGCTTGTTATTTATATCCACCGACTCGGTGGATATGAATATTAAATTTCTTTCTCCTGCCTTCTCTTCCTCCTGCCTTGCTCTGCCTGCCCAGTGAAACCGGGTACCCTTCCAGGGTGTTTCACCGGGGCGTCTCTAGGCCTGCGTAGGCCAGGCATGAGATATTCTTTTTCTTTACATGCAAGTACGCTTAAACCGGAAGAACCAAAATTAAGAGCACTTCCGCTTAAGAGTGTGATTGCAAAAAGTCCAAGGCGGACTATGCCCGCAACCCAAGAACTTATTCTTTCGCAAAGGCTCCCTGTGGGAATGGCTCCGCCTTCACCTCGTGAGTTTATCAGGGCAGGCAAAGGTAGAACGAGTAGGTT
>PXDF01000223.1 GCA_003566455.1 Desulfonatronovibrio sp. | reverse complement strand
TGAGCCGTTTAGTGGATTGTTTCTGGCCTTCTGTATTCTGGACCAGCAAGGAGAGAATGTCCTCTGAAGATATCTTTCGTATGGACTGATTACCGAATTTCTCCTCAAATTTAACAAGAAACAGTCGATAATTTTTGATGGTTTTTTTCCGGCGTTGATTCGTTGAAAGGCCATAAAAACATCAATTGCCTGGGATACGTTTTTCATAAAGAACCTCCTTGTGTAAGATGATAAAAGGGCAAAAAACTTGCGCAAGACATATCAATCTAATTGGCAAAGAGGGAGATTTTTTTAGGTCCCTCGACACAATGAGTGGATTTGAACAAAATCCACGGCTTACGTCGAAGAGCCCTAAAATCTTGCGGCTGGTAAATTTTTTCGTCCCAGACGTCATTTTGAGCCTGTTTAATTCAAAAATTCTGGTTAACACCATAATTGTCGGTTAATTTCTCAATTTTTCTTGACAAAATTTCAATGATGCTTTCCTGTGAGTAAACATACCCATTGGATTGCTGAACATAAGACCAGTTGAAACCTATGCCAATTCAATACAATCGTGTTTCATTGAGATAAAGACGTCCATGATAGAAAAGGAGGTGCCATGTTCTCAAAGATTTTAATATTTTCCTTCGCTGTTTTTCTGATGGGGTTGCCTGTTCAGGCTCAGGATATCGTGGGAAGTCTCAGGTCAATCTCTGGAGATGTTGATTTAATCCGCGGCGAAACCACACAGCCGGCAAATGTTGGAATGGACTTGATGGAAGGGGATGTGCTCATCACCGGAATAAACAGTTCAGCGGGGCTGACATTTCTGGATGGCACAAGAATCAGTATCGGGGCTGAATCAGAACTGGTTATGAACAATTACCGGTTTGTACCCATAAATGAGGAGTACGCCTTTGATGTTTACATGAAACAGGGGTCGGCAGCTTATTCATCAGGAAGGCTTGGGCATCTGGCTCCTGAAACAGTCAGGTTTCATACGCCCCAGGCAACATTGGGCATCAGGGGAACCTTCTTCATGGTCAGGGTTGAGTAGGGTAAGATGATTATGATTAAAAACATATCTTTTCTTCTGCTTTTTCTGATTCTTGCCTCCTGCGCTCCCAAGACTCTTGTCGTGCTTGTTCCGGATGAAGAAGGCAAAGTGGGGCAAGTCTCTGTATCGACAAAAACAGATGAAGTTATCCTTAGCCAGGCTTATGAGTATACAGAGGTAACTGACAAAATTGGACCTGTCAGGATCATGGACCCCCTGAAGCAGGAAAAAATGTTCAGTGATGTGATTATGGCTCTGCCCCAGAAGCCTGTCAGCTTTATTCTCTATTTCCAGACAGATTCGACAATTCCTGATCAGCCTTCACTGGATTCCCTGCCCGGGATCGCTGCCACAATCAAAGACTGGAATTTCCCCCTGGTGAGCGTTATTGGCCATTCTGATACAATGGGGGATAAAACCTACAACTATAACCTTTCCTTGAGAAGGGCGGAAAAAGTGCGCGAGCTGCTGCTGGAAAAAGGGATTGATCCTGAAATAATCAGGATTACTGCCTATGGAGAAAATGATCCTCTTATTCCCACCGGGCCCAATGTTTCAGAACCCAGAAACCGCAGGGTAGAAATACTTGTGCGGTAACATCCAGTAATTGCGAATTGAACCTGTAAAATCCTCCCTGAAGCCGATTATGTCAGAAAATACAGACTATAAAAAATGGTCTGACGCCAGCTTTTCCAGGGAAAGCGAAGATAACCAAAAACCAGCATGGATTATGGTTTCAGGTCTGATCCTCTGTCTGGCCTGGGCCTTGATTGTCTGGTCATCACCCGCGTGGATGAGAAAACTGGACAATATCTTTTTCGACAGTCTGGTCAGACTTGGCAGGGCTCCTGAGCAGCAAAACCATGTTGTCGTTGTTGATGTGGATGAAAACAGTCTGTCAGCTGTTGGTCAATGGCCATGGCCACGCTACCGCATGGGCGCCATAGTGAATAACCTTGCTGCTGGATCGCCGGCAGCCATAGGCATTGATATTTTTTTCCCGGAACCAGACCGGACATCCCTGTCAAACATAATTGACACTTTTGAACAGGAGTTTGGACTGGACCTGACCATCGCAGGCGTGCCTCCCGGCATGACCGATAATGACGCCTATCTGGGATATGTGTTAACAAATGCTCCCACTGCCGGTTCAATTCTTTTTTCCTATGAAGCTGAAAATACGACGACTTCATGTTCCATACCCGGCCTCAAACTTTATGGTGATACTGATTTTTTGAGATTAAGAGAGGCTGAAACACTGATCTGCAATGTTCCTCCAATCCAGTCGGGACTTGAGGCTTCAGGATTTATCAACGTTACAATAGACGAGGACGGCATCCTTCGCCGGATGCCTCTTATCGCCAGTTATCAGGGCAGCTATTATCCAAGCCTGGCCCTGTCTATATTAATGCTGTCCACTGGAGAGGATAATTTAATTATTGAAAACAACTTTTTTGGACCCACTCTAAAACTGGGTGAAGACATAAAAATCCCCGTGGACAGGCATGGACAGGTCCTGCTGCGCTTTGAAGACTCAAGACCAGGCCTGAAGTACATCAGCGCGCTGGATGTTTTAAGGGGTACTTTTGATCCTTCTCGTTTACATGGCAGGCCAGTCCTGATAGGAACAAGCGCGGCAGGATTAAAAGACCTGCATTATACCGCTCTATCCGGCGCCATGCCTGGAATAGATGCACACGCAACGTTGATTAACAATTCTTTTTCAGGAACACATTACAAAGAGCCTGTCTGGAAGTACAGCTACCACCTCATTGTTACATTAACAGCCGGTATCGCCATAACCTCCCTTTTGTTTCTGTCAGGCACTTTGCAGTTCAGTATTTTTGCTTTTATTGTTATTTTCCTGTTCCCGGGGATCGGGGTGGCATCTTTTCAGAAGGCAGGAGTGGTTCTGCCTGCTTCAGGGCCGTTTCTGGCAGCAAGCAGCCTTCTGGGCTTCCTCCTGCTGTGCCTTTACGTAACTGAAAAAACCCTTGCTACAAAAAGGCTTGAAAAGCTGGTTCAGTTCAAACAGGCCATGCTGGAACTTATGGTTGGCGCGGCTGAATCACGCAGCCTGGAAACCGGTCTGCACATCAAAAGAACGCAGCTTTTTGTAAAAGTGCTGGCCGAGGGGCTGTTGGGAAGCAAGAAATACCCATGGTTGACCAGGCGTTATGTTGAATTGCTGAATATCTGTTCACCCCTGCATGATGTTGGAAAGATAGCGATTCCTGACAGAATTCTCACCAAACCGGAGAAATTGACCCGGGAAGAATATTCTCTGATGAAAGAACACGTGCTCAATGGCCTGAAAATTATTGACCTTGCGGCAAAAAACCTGAGTAATGAGGCCTTTTTCAAAATGGCAAAGGAAATTATCCTCACCCACCATGAAAAATGGGATGGAAGCGGATATCCTAATGGTCTCTCGGGAGAGGAAATTCCACTTTCCGGACGCATTATGGCTCTGGCTGACTATTATGAAGCACTTATCAGTCCCAGGGCTTATAAACCAAGAATGAACCATCGGCAGGCAAAGGAGATTATACTCAACAAATCAGGCTCCCACTTTGATCCTTATCTTGTTGAAGTTTTTATCAGGAAAGAAAAAAACTTTATGGAAATAGCCAGTCAAAACAACTCAGCGAAAATCTGAAGCAGGAACAAGTTTTTTTAATAACACAAGAATGAATTCCTGATATCTAATACTTTTAATTAATTCTTAGAGATAACACCTGGATCATGACAAGCACCAAAAATCAACCCACGGAAACCAGACCCTCATGGATTTACCTCTTTACTTTGACCCTGTTGGTACTCGCTATTGGGGTGTTGTTTGCCTGGTGGATGGCCAACAGCACCGACCGTGCCCTGCGCGGCAGTCTGCTCCAGCAAACTCGCCTGGTGGCCAATGCCCTGGACATCGATAAGGTCAAAGCCCTTCCGGGACCCAAGCTGATCTTGACTCACCTGAATATCTGCAGCTTAAGGAACGTTTAGCCGCAATCAATTCTGTCAATCCCAAGAGCAGGTTTGTTTACCTTATGGGTCAAAGGGCTGACGGTACGGTGTTCTTTTTTTTGGACAGCGAACCACTTGGTTCAGAGGATGAATCACCCGCCGGAGAGATTTACGCTGAGGCTTCCGCGGACCTTCTCAGGGCTTTTGAGACTAAAGCCGAGGTAGTAGAAGGTTCCATCAGCGATCGCTGGGGTGAATGGGTTTCAGTCCTGGTGCCCCTGACAGATCCCGGCAGCGGCAACTTGGTAGCCCTGCTGGGCATAGATATTGACGCCAAATCATGGAGAAGGGAGATAGCCGCTCAAACAGCCCTGCCCATAGCTCTGTCATTGGTGTTGCTTGGGTTGCTGGTTTCAATCATCATTCTGGCCCGGTCCCGTCACCAGATTATTTCCTATCAGCAGGCTCTTGGGGAAAGCGAAGAAAAATATCGTTCAATATTCCAAAACGCGATGAATTCGCGGCCCTTCTTCCCAAAACAGATAAACAGGCAGGACAGAAAATCGTCCGCAGGATCAGAACGGTTATTGATGATTACAACCAGCAGGCTCAGGCCAACCAGATTCCCCTGAGTATTTCCATAGGTATGAGCGTTGCGAAGAATGCTGACAATGATTTATCTTTAATATTCAAGGAAGCTGACGATCTCATGTACCGGGATAAATTGAGCAAGGATGTAACCCATAGATCCCGGATTATGCGTTCTCT
>PXDF01000005.1 GCA_003566455.1 Desulfonatronovibrio sp. | reverse complement strand
GCGCCTGTCTTGTCGCGCAGGCCTTTAACCATTTGTGCGTTTATCATAGCTATTCTTCCTCCTGGGCTTCCACTTTCTGTTCAAAACCTGTTTCAATTTGTTCAGCAACATCGCCCTGGGCTTCATTTTCTCCAGGTTCATCCGCGGCATCACGACCACCAGACCTGGCCTGGCCTTCCAGACATGCATCAGCCATGCTTGCTGAAAATAATTTTATGGCCCTTATGGCATCGTCATTGCCAGGGATAACAAAATCAATCATATCAGGATCGCAGTTGGTATCAACAACGGCCACAATGGGAATGCTCAATTTGCGGCATTCTTTAACAGCTATATCTTCTTTTTTGGGGTCAATAATAAAAGCTGCTCCAGGGATGTCTTCCATATCCTTGATGCCGCCGAGATCAGCATTGAGTTTTTTTACCTCGCGCTGCATCATAACTATTTCTTTTTTCAAGAATCTGTTGACGGTTCCGTCTTCAAACATTTTTTCAAGATTTTTCAGACGTTCTATGCTGCCTTTTATAGTCTGAAAGTTTGTCAAAGTTCCGCCAAGCCAGCGGTTGGTCACATGGTACATGCCTACTCTTTCAGCCTCAAGCCTGACAACTTCCCTGGCCTGACGCTTGGTGCCTACAAAGAGCACTTTCTTGCCTGAAGCTACAACATCAACGATAAAATCGTGAGCTTTCTGGTAAAGTTTGACTGTCTGCTGCAGGTCAATGATGTGAATGCCTTTTCTGGAACCGAAAATATAGGGCTTCATTTTTGGGTTCCAGCGTCTGGTCTGGTGTCCGAAATGGACGCCAGTTTCAAGCATTTGTTTCATGCTTACGTATCCCATAAATCCTCCTTGGGTTTGTCCTCCGCCTGGCAAACACCCCCGGATATTCAGACACGATTCTGAAGGGGGCACCCAATGGGTATCAGGCGTGTGTTTTTCGAACTGATTCTTATAGGTCAAAAAATGTCATCTGGCAAGTCTTAAACCGGATAAAAATTTTGACTGCAAAAATATCCGTCAAATTCGCTTGCCAACCGGCTATCTATGTTATAAATATCTTCGTCTTTAATTTTTTTGGAGGTTTGTCATGAAAAAAGATATTCATCCCAAGCTTAACAATTCTAAAGTAAGCTGTTCCTGTGGATATGTATTTGAATCCATATCCAGCGCCGGCAAGGAAATCCACGTTGAAATCTGTTCACAATGCCATCCGTTTTATACCGGTCAGCAGAAGTTTATTGACACTGCCGGGCGGATAGACAGGTTTAAGAGGAAATACGGGCAGGCGGATGCTTAGAAAAGTAAATGCTGAACCAATTTTTTCCTGAAAGAAATTGCGATCCGGTGGACATATGTATTCCAAGTTAGAAGCCCTGGAACAGGAATATTTGCAGATTGAGAGCGATCTCAGCGATCCTGACGTTTTCGGGGATCAGGAGAAATACAGACGCCTGTCCAAGTCCCATGCTGATCTTGCTCCAATTGTGAGCGCTTTCCGGGAATACAGGTCACTGTCCTCTGAAATTGACGGTAACATTGAGCTCCTCAGTGATAATGATCCTGAAATGCGTCAGATGGCTGAGGCTGAAATCGACAGGCTCAGGGACTCCAGATCCAGATTGGAGGAAAAGCTTAGAGTATTGCTTCTCCCCAAAGACCCTCTTGATGAAAAAAATATTATTCTTGAAATCAGGGCCGGTACTGGCGGAGAGGAAGCTGCCCTGTTTGCGGCAGACCTCTTCAGGATGTATTCGCGTTATGCTGAGAACAACAATTGGAAGGTTGAGTTGTTGAGCGTTCACGAGACCGGAACTGGAGGATTCAAGGAAGTAATTGCCTCTATTGCGGGGAATCATGTTTTCAGCAGGTTGAAATTCGAATCAGGTGTTCACAGAGTGCAGAGGGTGCCCGAAACCGAGTCCCAGGGCAGGATTCATACCTCAGCAGTTACTGTAGCCATTCTGCCCGAAGCCGAAGAAGTAGATCTGAAAATCGACCCCAGTGAACTCAGGATTGATGTGTTCAGATCATCCGGTCCTGGAGGTCAGAGTGTTAACACCACTGACTCGGCTGTTCGGATAACCCATGTGCCCACGGGAATAGTGGTTACCTGTCAGGATGAAAAGTCTCAGCACAAAAACAGGGCAAAGGCCATGAAGGTCCTTCGTTCAAGGCTCTTGAACATTCTGGAGGAGGAACAGCAAAGGGAACTTGCTGCCAACCGCAAGGCTCAAGTTGGTTCAGGAGACCGTTCCGAAAGAATCAGAACCTACAATTATCCCCAGGGCAGGGTCAGCGATCACCGGATAAATCTAACCCTTTACAATCTTGAAGCAATCATGGAGGGTCAGCTTGATGAGGTCATCGAGCCCCTTGTTCAGAACTTCCAGGCCGAGGCCCTTAAGGAAGCCAAGGCAGCTTAACCCATTTGGAAACTTCATCCCAGTTAATCAATGAAGCCGCAATTGCCTTAAGCAGAGCCAGAGTCGATTCACCCCGCCTTTCCGCTCGTCTGATCATGGCCTTAGTTCTTGAATGCTCCCAGGAAAAGCTCCTGAGTTATCCGGATCTTGTACTGAGTCCGGAGAATATTCTCCGCTTCAGAAATATGGTTGCCAGGCGGATCAAGGGGGAGCCTCTGGCTTATATCGCCGGTTATAAAGAGTTTTACGGTTTTGATTTTCTGGTGAATAAGAATGTCCTTATTCCAAGGCCGGAAACAGAGACTCTGGTTGAACTGGCAGTTGAACGTTTTAAACTCCTCACAAACCCTGTATTTGCTGATATTGGAACCGGAAGCGGAGTCATAGCCGTCACCCTTGCTCTTGAAATGCCTTCCTGTTCCGGTCTGGCCTGTGACATCAGCATGCCCGCCATCAAGGTTGCCAGGCAAAATGCAATAAAACATCATGTCCTGGACAGACTTTGCTTTTTCAAGTCTGACCTGGGCATGGCAATTAAATCGCAAAGCATTGATTTTATCATATCCAATCCCCCGTATCTTTCAAAAGAAGAATTTTCTGAATCAAGCTTTGAGGTATCAGGATATGAACCTTTCAAAGCTCTGGTTTCACCTGAAAAAGGTCTTCTTCACTTTAAGCGGCTTGAAAGAATTGCCTGGCATGCATTAAAAGAAAAAGGAATTATTTTTCTGGAAATGGGTAAAGACCAGGGAGCTGCGGTCACACAGATCTTTTTCAGATGGAAAGATATAACCATTCATAAAGACCTGGCCGGGTTTGACCGTATCCTGTCCTGCGTCAAATGATTTTTTCAGACCAAAATTATCTGTGGGAAAAATTAATTTTGCATGAAGGTTTCAGGCTGGGCAACGATGAGCCTGTATTCACCCTTGAAAACATTTTTTTTCAGGACCCTGTCCACGCAGGTGCTCATATTTTCCTGGTTCAGCAGCTCATAAAAGTCCTTTTCATAGGTAACCTTCCCAAAATCAACAGTGGTCAGAAATTTGAGTCTGGGCTTGACAAACTCCATTATTTTTGACCTGCTTTTAAACATGGTCTGAAAAAAAACCACTTTTCCATCAGGCTTAAGCCAATCCTTGGCTTTTTCCAGAACCTGTTTCTGATCATTCATAAGCATAAAGCTCATGCCGAAAAAAATATAATCATAACAAACATTTTTGGGAGGTTTAAACGATACAACTGACTGGTGAAATACCTTTACCTGGTTCTCAAGGTCGAATACTCTTATCATCTTCCGGCAATGCTCCAGGTAATGCTTATTGATGTCCAGCCCGGTTATCTGCAGTTTTTTTTCTCTGATAAGTTTGTGGTTTTTCTTGATCATTATGCCGTTTCCAATGCCTACATCAAGGATTCTGGCATTCTCAGAATAGAGCTTAAGACAATTTTTATAACAAAGCTTTGTTGTATCGCTGACAATCAGGTTGTAAAGGTTGTTAACCATTTTTTGCTCCGGGAACTTTTCACTGAATTTATGTGTTCTGGCCAGATTTAAATCTTTAAAAATTACAAATACTCTTTTAAACATTTAAAACATAGCCGATTTTGTCCATTTTTGCAAATATAAAGAATAAGCCTTAACCTGCATTTTTTTAAGATAAATTCCACGTGGGAGGGTTATTTTTTCAAACTTTACAAGTTTTAAATCATGGGGCAATATAAATATTTTTCTATTTAAATTTCATAAACGGTTTTTTCAATAAATATTTCTGGCCAGCCCATCCATTCAGAGGTGAATGTGAAAAAAGAATTTTTAACCATATTTAATCTCACTCAGAACGAGGCGCATAAAATGGTCCTTCGGGCCAAAGAAATGAAAGACACCAATCATCGGTCCAGTATACTTGAGAGTAAAACTTTCATTCTTATTTTTGAAAAAGCCTCCACCAGGACCAAAGTATCTTTTGAGGTGGGGATCAGGCATCTCGGCGGCCATTATGTATTTATGACTCCTAAGGAATCTCAGCTGGGCAGAAGTGAGCCCCTCAAGGATACAGCCAGGGTTCTGTCGCGTTATGCTGACGGTCTGATAGTCAGGACATTCGGTCAGGCCAAGCTGGAAGAGCTTTCAAAGTACAGTTCTATTCCTATAATTAATGCCCTGACGGATGAGTATCATCCATGTCAGGTCATGAGTGACCTTTTGACCATCTATGAACGTACCCCGGATTTTAAGGATCTGGTCATCGCCTGGGTTGGGGATGGCAACAACATGGCTAATTCCTGGATCAACGCAGCAGCATATTTTCCTTTTCAGCTCAAGATGGCTTTTCCCAGAGGTTATACACCCGGGGAAGACTTGCTGGAACGAGCGTTGCAGATGGGCGCCAGAATTTCTGTGACCAGTGATCCTGTGGAAGCTGTCCGTGGCGCTCATTACATAAATACTGATGTCTGGGCTTCAATGGGCAGGGAGCAGGAACAGAACACAAGAGAAGAGGTTTTTAAAGGGTTTACGCTGAATGAAAAGCTTCTGACAATGGCTGACAAAAAAGTTAAGGTCCTGCATTGCCTGCCTGCCCACCGTGGCCAGGAGATCACAGATCAGGTGATTGAAGGAGAGTGGTCCATTGTCTGGGATCAGGCTGAAAACAGGCTGCATATGCAGAAGGCCATCCTGGAGTGGATTGTTGCACCAGAATGAGCAGGCCGGGCTGTTATGCAGGTAATGATAACAGTTGGAGACGGATCATGGGAGATATAAATAAAGTTGTACTTGCTTACTCCGGCGGGCTGGACACATCGGTTATCCTGAAGTGGATCCAGAAGACCTACGCCTGTGAAGTAATTACATTCACAGCAGATCTTGGTCAGGAAGAAGAGTTGACCGGCCTTGAGGAGAAGGCTCTTTCCACAGGGGCTTCCAGGGCCTATATCGAAGACCTGCAGGAAGAGTTTGCCAGGGACTTTGTCTTTCCCATGTTCAGGGCCGGGGCAATTTATGAGGGCAGGTATCTTCTCGGAACCTCAATTGCCAGACCCCTCATAGCTAAAAGGATGGTAGAGATAGCCCTGGATGAAGGAGCCCAGGCCGTGGCTCACGGCGCAACAGGAAAGGGAAATGATCAGGTAAGGTTTGAATTGACTGTTATGGCCCTTGAGCCAACGCTTAAAACCATTGCTCCCTGGCGGGAGTGGGACCTTCATTCCAGATCCGATTTAATAGTCTTTGCCAGGGATAATAATATTCCCATCCCGGTTACAAAGGAAAAGCCTTACAGTTCTGACCGGAATCTTCTGCACTTATCCTTTGAAGGCGGAGAGCTGGAAGATCCGTGGATGGAACCCGGTCCGGGCAGTTATCAGTTATCAGTGCCTCCTGAAAAAGCTCCTGATGAGCCTGAAATTATCACTTTGGGCTTTGAAAAGGGCAATCCCGTAAGCATTAATGGTGAAAAGCTTTCTCCAGCCGGTCTTATAAGCAGGCTGAATTTCCTTGGAGGGAAACATGGTCTGGGACGTCTGGATATGGTTGAAAACAGGTTTGTGGGCATGAAATCCAGAGGCGTTTATGAAACACCCGGGGGAACAATTATTTTTTCGGCTCACAGGGACCTGGAGGGATTGTGTCTTGACAGAGAAAGCATGCATCTTAAGGACCAGCTGGTAACCAAATACGCGGGTCTTGTTTATAATGGCTTCTGGTTCTCTCCGGAAAGAGAAGCTCTGCAAGCCCTTGTGGACAAGACTCAGGAAAGGGTTTCCGGTGAAGTCAGGCTGAAACTCTATAAGGGAGGGGTTTATCCTTTGGGCAGACGCTCGGATTATTCTCTTTACAATCCTCAACTGGCTACTTTTGAAGAAGACCAGATTTTTGACCAGCATGACGCGGCCGGCTTTATCAGGCTGCACGGTTTACGACTTATGACCCTGAAAGGCCTGGCCAAGAAAAAATAAATGAATAAAAATAAGGATAATTGCAAACTTTGGGGCGGCAGGTTCGACAATGCGACCTCATCCCTTGTGGAAGAGTTTACTCAATCCCTTGATTATGACCGGTATCTATATCTTCACGATATTGCAGGTTCAATGGCTCACGCCAGAATGCTCGCTCGCCAGGGAGTGTTGACGCCTGAAGAGTCCAGAGAAATAGTGGACGGTCTTAAGCAGGTACAGAAGGAGATCCAGGATGGTGAATTTTCCTGGAGAGTTGTCCTTGAAGATGTTCACATGAACATTGAAAATCGTCTCACAGAGATAGTTGGATCTGTGGGCCAGAAGCTGCATACCGGAAGAAGCCGCAATGATCAGGTGGCTCTTGATTTCAGGATGTTTGTGGTTGAAAGTCTTGCTTTGTGGCAAAAAGAGATTAGAAATATTATTGAATCTCTGGTTATTCAGGCAAAGACAAACCAGAAAACCATCCTTCCCGGCTATACCCATCTTCAGCCGGCCCAGCCCGTAAGTCTGGCTCATCATCTTCTGGCTTATGTTCAGATGTTTAAAAGGGATTTTGAAAGAGCGTCAGAAGCCATCAAGAGAACAAGGGTTTCTCCTCTTGGAGCTGCAGCCCTGGCCGGGACAACATATCCGCTGGATCCGGAAATGGCGGCTGAAGAAATCGGTTTTGAAAATGTGTTCGAAAACAGCATGGATGCTGTCAGTGACAGGGATTTTGCTCTGGAGGCTCTTTTTGTCTGTTCCATGATTATGGTGCACCTCAGTAGAATGTGTGAGGAAATTATTATCTGGTCAAACCCTGCTTTTGGGTTTATAAAGCTCCCTGAAGCGTATGCTACGGGTTCATCCATAATGCCTCAGAAAAAGAACCCTGATGTTGCTGAACTTATCCGGGGCAAGACAGGGTCTGTTTTCGGAAGGCTGATTTCTCTTTTGACCACCATGAAGGCTCTGCCTCTGGCATATAACCGTGACATGCAGGAAGACAAGGGACCGTTTATTGACGCGCATCGAACAGTTGTGAACTCATTAAAGGTAATGTCCGGGATGATCAGGGAGATTTCTTTTGATGCAGAGGCCATGGGCAGCGCATTGAAAAAAGGTTATCTCAATGCCACAGAAATGGCGGACTATCTGACCTCAAAAGGGGTTCCCTTCAGGCAGGCCCATAACATAACCGGCAGAGCAGTGGCCTACGCCGAGAAAAAAGGCGTGGGACTTGAAGATCTGGACTTTGAGGAACTGCGGGGTTTTTCTGATAAAGTCAGCGAGGACATATTCCTGATTCTCGATTATAATCAGGCGGTCAGAAGAAGGAAGACTCAGGGTGGCACAGGGCCTGAATCAGTGGCAAAACAGATAGAGAAAGCAGTTGTCTGGCTCAATGAGACAGAGTCAAGGTGACGCAAGGTCATGAACAAAAGACAGTTTTGAATTGTCAAAGCGTGGCGGAAGCGTATAGGAGTCGAACCTACCGAACGGGACTAACCGTTCCACTGGATTTGAAGTCCAGGCGCCACACCGGTGACGAAACGCTTCCGTAGAATTTATTAATATCATTAACCATCAATTTAGGCAAGGCAAATTAGCCTTGATAATCAGATCGTGATTTACGGATAACTGACTGAAAAAGGTTTTATTTGAGCAAATTTCAGTTTAAGTTGGAGGAGAGGATTTGAACAATTTTTCAAGAAACCTGTTGCTATGGGCAACCATATCCCTGGTGATGATTATTCTTTTCAATCTTTTTAATCAGCCACAGGTCCCACAGCACAAACTCACATACACAGAGCTTCTGACCAGTATCAACCAGGGAGAGGTCATGGCTGTCAAGATTCAGGGACAGAAAGTTACCGGAGTACTTATAGATGACAGGAGATTTACTTCCTTTATTCCGGATGATCCGGGATTTGTAGACCTGCTGGTCAAAAACAATGTTCAGGTCGAGGCAGAGCCTGAAGAGCAGGCCTCATGGCTGACTACAATTTTTATTTCATGGTTTCCATTCCTCCTTCTCATTGGCGTCTGGATTTTTTTCATGCGTCAGATGCAGGGTGGCGGAGGCAAGGCCATGTCATTCGGAAGATCCAAGGCCAAACTGATTTCCCAGGAAGATACCAAGGTGACCTTTGCCGATGTGGCAGGAGTTGATGAAGCCAAGGATGAACTCAGCGAGGTGGTGGATTTTCTGAGCAACCCCAAGAAATTCACCCGTCTTGGGGGGCGCATTCCCAAGGGGGTTCTTCTTGTAGGTTCACCAGGAACCGGCAAGACCCTGCTGGCCAGGGCTGTTGCCGGCGAAGCCGGGGTTCCATTTTTTTCCATTTCAGGCTCGGATTTTGTGGAAATGTTTGTGGGCGTCGGTGCTTCCAGGGTGCGCGATCTTTTTGTTCAGGGCAAGAAAAACGCTCCATGCCTGATATTTATTGATGAGATTGACGCTGTGGGCCGCCAGAGGGGGGCCGGTCTCGGCGGAGGGCATGATGAGCGCGAACAGACCCTGAACCAGTTGCTGGTTGAGATGGATGGCTTTGAATCCAATGAAGGGGTGATTCTTATTGCAGCAACCAACCGCCCAGATGTACTTGACCCAGCCCTGTTGCGACCTGGCCGGTTTGATCGCCAGGTGGTTGTCCCCAATCCTGATGTTGCGGGCCGGAAAAGAATCCTTGATGTCCACAGCCGCAGAACACCTCTGGGGCCAGGGGTTGATATGGAAGTGATTGCCAGGGGGACACCGGGTTTTTCCGGAGCAGATCTGGAAAATTTAGTCAACGAGGCAGCGCTTCACGCTGCCAAGATAGGCCATGAGCAGGTGACTATGGAGGATTTTGAGGAAGCCAAGGACAAAGTGCTTATGGGCAAGGAAAGGCGGAGCCTCATCCTTACCGAAGAAGAAAAGAAAACCACTGCTTACCATGAGGCTGGGCACACCATTGTTGCCAAGATCCTTCCCGGCACAGATCCGATTCACAAGGTTTCTATAATTCCCAGAGGAAGGGCTCTCGGCGTTACCATGCAGCTGCCCCAGGATGAAAGGCATAACTTTTCCAAAACTTATCTGGAGAATAATCTTGCTGTCCTTCTGGGTGGTCGGGTTGCTGAGGAACTGGTTTTCAACCAGATGACCACAGGAGCAGGCAATGATATTGAAAGGGCCACCAAAATGGCCAGAAAGATGGTTTGCGAGTGGGGGATGAGCGAAACAATCGGCCCCCTGGCCTTTGGCGGAAGGGGGGAAGAGGTGTTTTTGGGGAGAGAATTTACCCAGCACAAGGAATATAGTGAAGAAACCGCCAGACTTATAGATGAGGAAGTCAAAAAGATTGTCCGGGATGCTTATGAGAAGGCCAGAAATCTTCTGCAGGATAATATCGAGTTTTTGCATACTCTCTCAGCTGCGCTCCTGGAAAGGGAAACATTAACCGGAGTTGAAGTGGAGATGTTGATGAAGGGCGAGGAGCTGCCCTCTTTGAAGGAAAAGATGCGCAGCAGCCAGCCTGGATCTGAATCACAGAGAAAAGAATCTGTTAAATCTGATCAGGAAAAGCCGGGGGAAGAGGGATTTAAAATAGAAGAGTAAACTGATGGACCCTGACAATATTAATCTCAGAAACACGACTGTTGAGTGGATTGTGAAGGGGGGCGGGGTTATAGGCCCTGCCCCTTTTCTGGTTGTGGGCATTCTGAATGTAACCCCAGATTCTTTTTTTGACGGCGGCAAGCATTATGACATTGAAAAGGCATTAAAGAGAGCCTGCCTGTTTATTAAGCAGGGAGCAAATATTATTGATGTTGGAGGAGAAAGCACCAGGCCTTTATCCACAAGGGTTGAAGCTGATATTGAGATGTCCAGGGTGCTGCCGGTAGTAAAAAAAATTATTGAAATACATCCCCATGCCAATGTATCCATAGATTCATATAAGGCCAGAGTTGCGGCTGAGTGCCTCAGGGCAGGAGCGACCATAATCAACGATGTTTCAGCATGCCGTTTTGACCCGGGATTGCTGGACGTACTTGCAGAGTTCAAGCCTGGTTATGTACTGATGCACTCCCTTGGAGACCCCCAGACCATGCAGAATGGCCCCGGATACAGTGACGTTGTCGGGGAAATAAAATCTTTTTTTGATGAGCGTTTGAGCAGTCTTGTAAGTATTGGTTTGCCTGAGAACAGGATTGTGCTTGATCCCGGTATTGGCTTCGGCAAGACTCTGGAACACAATCTGGAGATCATGCTCAGGATTGATGAGTTTTTTGAATTTGGTCTCCCAGTATACCTTGGCCTTTCCAATAAATCACTATGGGGTAAACTTCTGGGACTGGAGTCTGATCGTCGAGGGACTGCGACTCAGGTGGGCTTAAGTCTCATGGCTGCCAGAGGAGTAGGCATACACAGAGTGCATGATGTTGAGTCAACAGTTAACAGCTTGGAAATATTAAAGAGAATATGGCCTTGAATTTGGGATTCATACAGTTGGGTTGGCGGGACATAGTTGATATTATCGTTGTCGCCTTCATCATTTACAGAGTGATTATTCTGGTCAAGGGCACCAGGGCGGTCTCGGTTTTTTACGGGCTTTTGCTACTGCTGGTGATCTATTATTTTTCAGGTGAATTCGGCTTGCATACTTTGCACTGGCTTTTGGCTAACTTTCTGGGATCCTTGTTCCTGGTGATCATTATTTTGTTTCAGAAGGATATTCGAAAGGCCCTGGCCGAAATGGGTGCGGGAAGGCTGTTTTTCAGGTCCAGACCGGGCCTGGCCATTCTTGACGAGCTTATCCTTTCCCTTGTCTCCATGGCTCAGAAAAGGATCGGTGCCCTTGTGGTTATTGAAAAAAATACCCCTCTGGGGGATGTGTTGGAATCAGGCCAGGAGATCAACTCTTTGTTTTCCAAGGGCCTTCTTGAAACAATATTTTATCCCAACACTCCCCTGCATGACGGAGCAGTGATTATACGTGGAGATAGAATCGTTGCTGCCGGGTGTATTCTGCCCCTTGCCGTGGGCATTAAATCAAAATGGGACTATGGAACAAGACATCGAGCAGCAATGGGCATCACCGAAGAAACTGACGCCATTGCCATTGTTGTATCCGAAGAAAGAGGAAAAATATCAGTGGCCATAGGGGGAAAGCTTATTACAGCCCTTGATGAAGTGCGCCTGAGAAGAGTTCTGTCTTCTGCCTGGGAAAAGTAGTATGTTTAAAGTCAACTGGCAATACAGAATCATAGCCGTAGTCCTGGCTCTTTTCTTCTGGTATCTGATAAGTGGTCAGGAGAAAGTGGAGATCTGGCTCAATGTACCGGTAGAAATTGTTAACCTGCCATCGGATCATTTGATCAGAAGCGGCATGGTCAGCACGGTACGGGTCAGGTGCAGAGGCACCACAACCATTTTGAGCAGGCTGGAGACGGGCCGTCTGAGTTATTCTCTTGATCTATCCAGGATTCGCAAGGGAACCAACGTGATTGTGCTTGATCCTAGACATATAAATATTCCCAGAGCGGTTGATGTTGTGGAGATTACCCCTTCCAGGCTTGAACTTGAGGTTGACCTTCAGGAAACCAAGACAGTCCCGGTCAGGATAAACTGGCAGGCCTATATAAGTCCTGATTTTGAATTAAAAGAGGTAAGGGTTGAGCCCCAGAATGTCAGGATCAGCGGGGCGGCTAGAATCCTTGAAAGAATTGATGAGGTTGAAACTAAACACATTGAAATCAGGGATGAAGCTCCCAGAAGAATCATAAGAAAGGTCAGCCTTGATATTTTTCCTGAAGTAGAAGCTTCTGTGGGAGAAGTTCTGGTGGAGTTTTCCTTTGGCCCCATTCTGGAAGAAATATGGGTGCGAAAACCGGTGATTGTGTTCGCAGATGAGGGGGTTGATTACAGAATCGATCCTGATCATGTCAGGGCTAACCTTGCTCTGCCCAAAATCCTGATGCGGACTTTAAACTGGCGCGATGAGATTAGCTATTACATCTGGGTAAACAAGGATATGGAGCCGGGTGTGCATGAAGTTGAGTTGATGATTGATCTGCCCAGGGATGGAGAGGTCATAGAAAAACGTCCGGAATTGATAAATGTTGAGATTAAATAAATCAAGATAAGTTTCTGGGATTTGATATTCTCCTGAATTGGGCGATTTTTCCTGTAACTGTTTCATAAGCCTGTTATTGCGATCGGGTCTTTGAGAGCGGCAATTTCATAATAACCGGCTGATATTGCTTGTCTTCTCTCGCAATGACATAGAAAAATCTCTCAATTCAGACTTAGCAGGCTGAAAATCTTCCAATTGCTGCGTCGCTACAAAAAGTTCAAACTCTTACGTATGGATAAATACGCTGCGACCTTGAACTTTTTTTACTCCTTGCACTTGGAATTTTTGAACAGCCTGCCTGATAAGGACTTTTTCACGCTGTTAGGTTAAATTTTTAATTTGAACTCTCAAGGAGTACGAATATGTCCAAAAAACTGTTTGGAACAGATGGCCTGAGAGGACAGGCCAATATCTTTCCAATGCTTCCCGAGATTGTGTTAAGACTTGGACTGGCTGCTGGTCAGTATTTTCGAAACGGTCACCGTCGTCACCGGGTTCTCATTGGCAAAGATACCAGACTTTCAGGATATGTTTTTGAAAACGCTTTGACTTCAGGATTCTGCGCTTCGGGCATGGATGTTTTTCTGGTAGGCCCCATGCCCACACCGGCCATTTCTTTTCTGACCAAGAATATGCGGGCTGATCTGGGCGTGGTTATATCAGCCTCTCATAATCCATTCATGGATAATGGGATCAAGTTTTTTGACCATATGGGGTTCAAGCTTTCAGATAAAGTTGAAGAAGATATGGCAGAACTGGTCTTGTCTCCAGATGTCAGCTGGGACCATCCGCAGCCTGAATTTATGGGAAGGGCCAGAAAAATTGTAGACAGTCCAGGCAGATATATCGTTCATTTAAAAAACAGCCTGCCCAACACCATGAGCCTTCAGGGAGTGAAAGTGGTTATTGATTGTGCCAATGGAGCCACTTACAGGGTCGCGCCGTTAATCTTTGAAGAGCTTGGGGCAAAGGTAATAACAACAGGAGTTGATCCTGACGGGCTCAACATCAACAAAAAATGCGGATCTCTTTACCCGGAAATAGCTGCCGGTCTTGTTCTGGAGCATGGTGCTGACATCGGGCTTACTCTGGATGGAGACGGCGACCGTCTTGTCGCCATTGATGAAAACGGGGCGGTTCTGGATGGCGATCAGATCATGGCAATCTGCGCCAGGGACCTTATAGAAAAAGAATCCTTGCCTGGAAATATCGTTGTCTCCACTGTCATGAGCAATATGGCTCTTGAGGTATTCATGCATTCCATGGGAGGCAGGCTTATTCGGACCAGAGTCGGCGACAGGTACGTTGTGGAGGCCATGCGGGAAAAAGGGGCCATTATGGGCGGTGAGCAATCAGGGCATCTGATTTTCATGGATTATTCAACCACTGGTGACGGTATTCTCGCGGGCATAAGGCTCTTGAGGATAATGATGGAAAAAAATAAGACCTTGTCAGAGTTGTCAGCCCTTTTGACGCCTTTTCCGCAAAAGCTCATCAATGTCCATGTTGAAAGAAAGATTCCATTTGAACAGGTTGCAGCAATCCGTAAAGCTTTAGCTGCGGCTCAAATAAGTCTCGGAGACAGGGGAAGAGTTCTTCTCAGGTATTCTGGAACCGAATCTGTAGCAAGGGTAATGGTTGAAGGAGACAATGAGGAAATGGTCAATAAATGGGCTGCTGATCTTGCCAGGGAAGTTGAAGATGGTCTTAAGCCTTAATCCCGATTATTTTTCTCATCAGTTATATGTCAGCGTCTTTTCTAAGGTCCTGTTTTATTAGTCATAAAAAATGTTTAACCGGGAATTTCTGATCCCGGTGAAAAGCTGAAAAGGAGTCTGAAATGGAAGCAACAAAGGTGATAATTCCTGTAGCCGGTTGGGGTACCAGATCGTTGCCTGCCACCAAGAATGTTCCCAAGGAAATGCTTCCAGTATATAAGAAACCTGCAGTACAGTATGTTGTTGAAGAGGCCATTGAGGCTGATCTGAACGATGTTGTTTTTGTGACTAACCAGCAAAAAAGGATCATTGAGGACCATTTTGATTACAACCTGTCTCTTGAGGCCCTGTTAAGAAGGACCGGCAAGGAGCATCTTTTAAGGGATGTCAGACAGGTGGCTGAAATGGCCAACATAATCTCAGTCCGGCAAAAAGAGCAGTTGGGCCTGGGCCATGCGGTTCTTTGCGCCAGGGAGGTTGTCAAGCAGGAACCATTCGCGGTCATGGTTGGCGATGACCTGATGTTCAGCAGGTCTCCAGCTATAAAACAGCTGATGGAAGTAGCCAAGACAGAACATATGCCTGTGGTTGGAGTGGTGGAAGTGCCCAGGGAAAGGGTTTCAAAGTACGGCATTATTCAGGCTGAAGAGTTCGCGCCGGGACTTTACCGCGTAAGACATGTCTTTGAAAAACCCGATCCAAAGGATGCTCCATCCAGACTGGCCATTGTCGGCCGTTATGTTCTTACGCCGGAAATATTTCATTACCTGGAAAATCTTGAACCAGGCTATGATCTTGAGTATCAGCTTACTGACGCCCTGCAGGCGTTGGCTCTCGATAAAAGGCTTCTGGCCGTCAAGCTCGAGGGACGGCGTTTTGATATTGGAGACTGGGCTGATTATCTGAGCGCGAATATCTATTTTGCCCTGAAAGATGAAGAACTTAAAGATGAACTGGTTGAGAGGCTGGGCGAGTTTCTGACCAATAAAAAGTAAGCTGAATTGAGCGATTTTCCTGAAACTGTTTGAGATTGCCACGCTCGAAGACTTCCTCGCAATCACAGGCTTATTAAACAATTATTTCCCACACTGTTTTTGCCCGGGCAATTTTTTCCAGGTTTACGCCTGCTGATCAGGGACAAAATCTGGACCGTCCAGCCAAATAACAAATGGAAAACCATAGAAAATGCAGCAGCTCTGGTCTGTAGCAGTTTTACACCCTCCTTACAAAAGTTTCACTTATCTGGAACCTGACTACTTCCCTTCCTCCACATGGAAGCCCGGTCTGCGGGTTATTGTGCCCATGGGCGAATCAAACAGGGAGTGCGTTGGAGTTCTTCAGCCGGCTGTTGACCTTGATTGGCCTGAAAAGATCAAAAATATTCACTGGCCCATGGAAAGAGACGTTGTGATACCCCTTGGATATCTGGATATGATCATTGAGCTGTCCAAAAGGCAGGCAATAAACCCCGGCAGGATACTGGCCAATGTATTGCCCGGATCTTTGCGCCGGATTCCTGATGCTCTGATTTCAGCAAAAACAGGGGACAGGGTGGCTTTACCTGCTTATGGTTCTGAAGAGCCCAGGCTAAAGGAGATGGCTTTGTCATGGATAGAGGGTGATCTGGATTTTACCCAAAAAAAAGGAAGTACCGGGAAAATTGTTTCTGTGTCCCAGGAGCCGCCATGGCCCATATTGCCAAACGCCAGACTGCAGTGGAAGTTAATGGATATTCTATGGGAGCAGGGAAGCATCTCGCGCAGCAGGCTCAGACAGTTGTTTGGCAATGGAGTGGGCAGCAGCCTTAACTCTCTGAGTGAAAAAGGCTTGATAAGGCTTAGCGATGAAAACAGCGTTGAACAGGAGGAAATATATTCATCTGATTTTATGGACTATTGCCTGACAAATGATCAGCAGCAAGCATTGTCGATTTTATTGCCCCGTCTTGAGAAAGATTGTTTTGACCTCAATGTGTTACACGGCATTACTGGAAGCGGAAAAAGTATTGTTTATATGCGTCTGGCTGAAAAGTGTCTTAAGATGGGAAGATCGGCGGTTATCCTGGCCCCGGAAATCGCCATAGCTGCTCAGTTGTATGCCCTGGCCAGAAAAACGATTCCAGGCTGTAAAATCTTTTTACATCATGGTCTCAAAAGCGGCAAAAAGAAGGAATCTCTTTTCCAGGAGCTGAAGGGCAATACGCAACCGGTGGTTCTTGTGGGAACCAGGTCGGCACTGTTCATGCCCTTAAACAATATTGGCCTGATAGTCATTGATGAGGAACATGATGAATCCTTTAAACAGGATCAGGGTTTTGTATACCAGGCCAAGGAAATCGCCCATTTTCTTGCCAGGCGGGACAGATCAATGCTCGTTCTCGGTTCCGCCACTCCGGATATCAAGACATATTTTGCTGCCCGGGAAAATATTGTCAACCTTGTCAACATGAAAAACCGGGTTGGGAAGAGCCTCCTGCCGATTGTCAATTTTATTGACCTTAAAAAAGACAATCCAAGCTTTGGTCCATTGTCCAAAGCTTGTGAAAACGCTCTGAAGGAAACCTTAAGCAGGGGAGAACAGGCGGTAATCATGCATAACCGCAGGGGCTATTCCCCAATAATCATGTGCAGTGATTGTTCTGAAACTGCCAGGTGTACAAACTGTCAGGTCAGCCTGACCTTTCATAAGAAAAGACAGAGGCTGGTCTGCCATTATTGCGGAAAGTCACTTCCCTTTTCCATTATCTGTTCCAGTTGCCGAGGTTCAGAATTTGTTCCCCTGGGGGGAGGTACGGAAAAGGTGGAAGAGTTTTTTCAGGAAAATCTTGAAGGAGCCAGAGTGTTGCGTCTGGACAGAGACAGCACGCGTAATCCGGGGAGAACTGAACAGGTACTGACCGAGTTTGCCCAGAACAAAGCCCAGGTTCTGGTGGGAACCCAGATGCTCAGCAAGGGACATACCTTCCCCAATGTTACTCTGGGGATAGTGCTTGATGGTGATCTGGGACTGGGGCTTCCTGACTACCGCTCCTCAGAGAGGATATTTCAGCTCCTTGTGCAGCTTTCAGGACGGGCCGGCCGCGGGGATAAGCCTGGAAAGGTTTTTATCCAGACCAGAAATCCTGATCATTATTGCTGGGGCTTTGTTGCGGCCAGTGATTACCTTGGTTTTTTCAACCAGGAGATAAAAAGAAGAAAACTTTTCGGATATCCGCCTTTTGTCAGACTGGGGCTCATCAGGATATCTTTTCCTTCCAGCTGGATTGATAAAGATCAATTTATTTCCAATCTTAAAAGAATTGTAAAGGATATAGGCAATAAACACGGGGTGAAAATTATGGGACCTGCTCCAGCGCCATTGTCAAGGCTGAAGAATAGGGATAGGTATCAACTTCTGGTTAAGGCTGAAAAATGGTGCAGAATCAGGGATGTTTACACTGAATTATTGCCCAGGGCGGCAAAGAGCAGGAACGTCCGCCTGAGTCTGGATCTTGATCCCTTGAATATGCTTTAATTCGTTTTCTGGATCTGTGCTGATAAAGGCTTTGTCAGCCGGAGAATGCCATGATTAACAGGAGTGTGTTGTGAGAATTCGAATAAAACAGGCACTGAATTCCTCTGGCCCGCAGGATGATGTCCTGGTTAAAGGTTGGGTAAGGACTAAAAGACAGTCCAAAGGTTTTTGTTTTCTGGAGATTAATGACGGCTCATGCATAAAAAATCTTCAGATCATTGTGGATGAAGGGGTTCCAGGCTATGATAATATTGACAGTATTAATACCGGGGCCTCCGTGAGCATATGCGGCCATCTTGTATCTTCTCCGGGCAAGGGGCAGGCCTGGGAGGTCAAGGCCATTGAAGTGAGGCTCATTGGCGCTGCAGATCCTGAAACATATCCATTGCAGAAAAAGCGTCATTCGGACGAGTTTTTGCGGTCCATTGCGCATCTGCGGCCCAGGACAAACAAGTATGGAGCCATGAACAGGATTCGTTCGGAAATGAGCTTTGCCGTGCACAAATACTTTCATGATCTTGGTTTCAATTGCATTCACACGCCCATACTGACCGGGTCTGATTGTGAAGGGGCCGGGGAAATGTTCCTGGTCACCGCGCTGGACCTTGATAAGCTGTGTGTTGAAGGCAAAAAGGTTAATTTTGAGCAGGATTTTTTCGGCAAAAGGGCGCATCTGACAGTTTCAGGGCAGTTAAATGCTGAAAATCTGGCCTGCGCCCTGGGTGATGTTTATACTTTCGGACCAACTTTCCGGGCCGAAAATTCCAATACCCCCAAGCATGTGGCCGAATTCTGGATGATCGAGCCTGAGATGGCCTTTGCCGATCTTGCGGACAACATGGATCTGGCCCAGGATATGGTGAAAACGATGATCGCCCATGTCCGTCAGGAGTGTCCGGAGGATATGGAGCTGTTTGCCAGATTCGTGGACAAAGAGCTTGAGTCAAGGCTGGACAATATTATCGACAATGAATTTGTCCGTCTTCTTTACACGGATGCCATAAGCATTCTTCAAAAGTCAGGACAGAAATTTGAGTTTCCGGTTGAATATGGACGTGATCTGCAGACCGAACATGAAAGGTATCTGTGTGAAAAATATTTTAAAACCCCGGTCATTCTTTATAACTATCCTAAAGAGATTAAACCTTTTTACATGCGGGTCAATGATGACGGTGCTACAGTGGCAGCCATGGATGTCCTGGTCCCGGGCGTTGGAGAGCTTATCGGCGGAAGTCAGAGAGAGGAACGTCTTGATTTTCTTGAATCCCGCATTGCCGAAAGTGGCCTGGAGCTGGATGATTACTGGTGGTATATAGATTTGAGGCGGTTCGGCACTGTGCCTCATTCTGGTTTTGGCCTGGGTTTTGAAAGGCTGTTAATGCTCACAACCGGTGTCAGCAATATCAGGGACGTGATCCTGTTTCCCCGAACACCCAATGCCCTTGAATTCTGAGATCTATTGACAAGTTATTTTTGGGTTATAGGTTTGTAATTATATTTTTGATTTGTTAAAATAGTTATTGACAAGATATTTTACAGGGTCTATTTATTCGCTCTTTCGGCGTAGAGCCGGCCTGGTCGGGTCAGTATTTAAGCGGTTGTAATAGTTG
>PXDF01000049.1 GCA_003566455.1 Desulfonatronovibrio sp. | reverse complement strand
GTTTACGGAGTAGGCTTCACAGATCACAAAATCATACTTCCAGGGTTGGCCCTGATGACTGTTGTGGCCCTTATAACCGCGGGCGTACTGGCTTCAGCTGCCTTTACCAGAGGGAAAAAAATCCTCATTGGCTCCGTGGCAGCCTGGTTTGTTCTGAATATTCTTGTTAGCAGCGTTGTCCCGGGGCTGTTCCAGCGTCTGGCGGTTGAACCCAGCGAACTGGCCAGGGAAAGAGATTACCTGACGGATAATATCCAGCACACCCGCAACGCTTTTGGGCTGGAACACATGATCACCAGCAGCCATCCCGCAAGGGGCGACGTTGACCGGAGCATCATCGAGGCCAACCAGGGGACCATTAAGAATATCCGTCTCTGGGATGAAGGCCCGCTTCTTCAGAGTTACAACCAAATCCAGTTCTTTCGCCTCTATTATGACTTTTTAGCAGTCCATACCGACCGGTACACAGTTGATGATGAACTAAGACAGGTCATGGTGGCCACACGGGAACTTTCCGCGGACAAGTTGCCATCCGAGGCTCAGCGCTGGGTTAACAGACACCTGCAGTTCACCCATGGCTACGGCGTGGCCATGACTCCTGTAACCGAGGTTGAAGACGGAGGCAGGCCGGGATTTTTTATCCGCGATCTACCCCCTACCGGAAAAATAGATTTAACCCGCCCTGAAATATATTATGGACTGAAAAGCCTTGATTACATGGTTGTGCGCACCAGGATGGAGGAATTCAATTTTCCGGGGCCTGACGGCCCGGTCTACACTCACTATGACGGAGACGGAGGAGTCCAGTTGAGTTCATTTTTCCGCCGGCTCATGTATGCCTGGCAGTTTAAGGATATAAACATCCTTATTTCAGGCGAGATATCTTCTGAAAGCCAAATCCAGTACAGGCGAACTGTACCTGAACGCTTCTCCACCATTACTCCGTTTTTCATGAGAGACAGGGAAGCTTACAGCGTTGTTGCCGACGGCCGACTGTTCTGGATTCAGGACGCGTATACCACCACTACACGCTACCCCTATTCAACCCCATGGGATAAAAACTTCAACTATATAAGAAACAGCGTCAAAGCAGTGGTGGATGCCTATCACGGAACTATTGACTACTATGTTTCCGATCCAGAAGACCCTCTGATCCAAACCTACCAGGCAATTTTTCCGGATATGTTCAAGCCCATCAACGAGATGCCTGATTATCTCAGGGCTCATGTCCGTTATCCACAGGACATTTTTACAATTCAATCCCAGATGTTGCTGCAATATCACATGGAAGACCCGGTTGTTTTTTACAACAAGGAAGACCAGTGGTCTGTTCCGGTTCAGCATTCATTCGGCCGCACAGAGGTCTTGAGACCTTATTATATTGTGGCCAGGCTGCCTGGAGAGGAAAAAGAGGAGTTTCTGCTCATCCAGCCCTTTACCCCAATCAACAGGCACAACCTGGTGGGCTGGATGGCCGCCCGCAGCGACGGTGAAAACTATGGGCAGCTGGCTCTATTCAGGTTCCCCACTGGCAGACATATTGACGGTCCCAATCAGGTGGAAGCAAGGATAGATAACGACGCGGTAATTTCAGAACAGTTCACATTATGGGGACAGGTGGGCTCAGAGGTATTCAGAGGAATCCTTCTGGTTATTCCAGTTGGAGACTCACTCCTTTACGCGGAGCCGGTTTTTCTGAAACCCGACACCCTGGACTTTCCTGAACTCAGACGCATTATTCTGGCTGACTCCAGGCAGGTGGTCATGCACCAGACCCTGGATTATTCCATTGACGCCCTGGTGGGAAGACTACCGGCTGTTGCCCCGGTTGCGGAAGTGGATGATCCTGCTGAGCCGGAACCAAGGTTTCTGCCCGACCTGACCAACGGGCTCAAGGAAGGCCTGATGGAGGCCATTGACAAGCTTCAGGAGGGCCTGGACCAGCTCAGGGATCTTGTGCGCTGATCTTAACAGGCTCAGCCCTTATGATCACATCATTTACTGCGGACAATTTAATGTTCAACCATAAACCAACGAAAGCGCCATCTTCCTGGATTATTATCGCGTTTTTGGGAATAATGGCGCTTTTTCTGTTGCCTGGCAAAAGTTCATCACATCCCCATGTTTTTATAGAATCTGCCCTTGAAATCGAACTCGGAGAACAGGGCATAAAAGGAGTCTGGCACCACTGGACCTTTGACGAATATTTCAGCGCCTGGATCATTGATGAATTTGACCAGAATAATGATGGTCATTTTTCACCGGAGGAAACAGAAAAACTTTATCAGGAGGCCTTCAAAAATCTTGAAACTTATGGATTCTGGACCCGGGTCCTGAAATCCGGCCATGAAATCCCAGTGACCAGGATTGAAAATTTCACGGTCCAGCTAAACAATAACAAGGCCACTTATTCTTTTTTCGTGCCGCTGGACATCAACATCAATTCAGATTCAGAGGTATTCATTGCCGTATATGATGAAGATTTTTACTGCCAGATATTTTTTCCGCCAGGAGATATCAGTTTTAAAGGGAATACCTCCAAATGGAAGATTGATTACGACACACAAAAAATGCCTGAATTAACCTATTATTTCGGCTTCATAACCCCTGTTGCTGTCAGGCTGTCCATTGCCCCCTCATGATCAGAATTCTTTCTTTTTTTATTATTCTGGTTTTTATATTGGGCCTTGCCCCGGATTCTTCATCACAAAGCCCTTTTCAGACCCCTTCTCAGGAACAGAGTAAAAAACAGGAAAAAGCCTTTTCTCCGGCAGACCTTCTCCCTGGTTGGATTAAAGAACTGGGCCAGAAGGCCATGGCTAGAATAATCAACTGGCAGGCTCAGCTTCGACAAAAAGCAGGAACTTACGCCCGCCAGATCCGGGAAAACCCCTGGGGCGGGGCATTCTGGTCCTATCTTGGTCTGGCCTTTGGATATGGAGTCATCCATGCCCTGGGACCGGGACATGGTAAAGTGTTTGTAAGCACTTACTTTCTGAGCAGAAAAGGCAGTATCAGCCAGGGATTCCTAATGGGCGGCCTCATGAGCTTTTTACATGTGCTTTCTGCCGTTGTTCTGGTTTTTCTTTTTTATTTTGTGCTCAAGGCTGGCGGTCTGGGTTCTGTTGAGGATGCTGGCAAACACATGCAAAAAATAAGCGCTGGTCTGATCTGTGTGGTAGGCCTGGTAATGGCGTGGAAATCCATGAGGGCAATCCTGCACGGCCAAACCGACAAGTGCGGTTGCTGTTCCTCAAACACGGACAAAAAAGGCATTCTTTCTCTCTGCCTGGCCGTTGGTCTGGTTCCTTGCCCCGGAGCCGCGCTGATCCTTTTTTTCTCCATAACTCTGGATATCCTGCCCGCTGGATTGCTGGCCATGATCTTTTTGGCGTCAGGTCTGGCCCTGACCACTACATCTTTTGCCCTGGCATCCCTATTTGCCCGCAATATGCTCGCCAGAGTGGCCACAAAAGCGCCGGTCAGCCCCAGGCTTTATCACGCGCCCGCGCTCTTGGGAGCAATCTTTATCACTTTCCTGGGCGCGGTCCTGTACTTCAATCCTGTGATGTAATGAATAATTGCGGCACATTGTTAATGCCTTTGCTATATTTCATAAAAGTGTTCCGCCATTCTTCTTCACCCCGGATCTCACTTAAACTCATCCCTTCCTCAATCAATATTTCTGGGCAATATAAATCCCCCTCGCTATTCTTGATCACATTTTTGAAAATATGATTTTGCTCATATAATTGCTCAGAATACCTGAACTATTCTGATAAGATCAGCCTCAAGGACTTATGCACGTATGGTGCAAGTAGACGGTCTAAAACCTATGGCAAGCTAATAAGTTCTGCCCGATTTTTCAAATTTCTGAGCTATCACATTGTCTTGGATTTAATAAGCATAGACCTGCGTGTGGTTTTTGAGTGAGCAGTGAAATTTGCATCTTATTCTGGCGCAATCTTTTTTGTCTGCCAGATTACCCCTTGTGGAAAGATGTCGCCCTGGTAAAAAGTAACTCTTCAAAACTCCGGCTATTGTTCAGACGCAGTCCAAACTCAAATTTTAAAAAATTACGTAATACATTGAACATCTTCAAGAAAGTCTGCTGCATCAAAAACAGACAGAAGATACAGAAAACGGCAGTACGGCCTGTCGCCAGTTTAATGCTGCCGGCTCGCGGCCGGATGTCGGGCAAATGATATATCGTCTGAGCCTGAACCCTTCCAACGCTGGTAATCCTTAATGATGTTACACCATGGGTACTGAAAAACATCCCGGATCACATTGTCTTGGCAGCACTGACACACAGGAAGATTTAACCAACCTCAATATCAGCTCTCAACTACTTCTTCAATACAACCATCCCGGATCATGATTCGCTTCTTGGCCAGAGACGCAAGTTCCCGGTTATGGGTTACAAACACCACGGTCCCCCCCTGCTGGTTCACCTCTTGTAACAGTTGGAATACCCTGGAACTATTTTCGCTGTCCAAGTTTCCCGTAGGTTCATCAGCCAGGATCATTCCGGGTCGGTTTATAAGGGCTCTGGCCAAAGCAACGCGCTGCATCTCCCCACCGCTGAGCTGATTCGGAAGATGTTTTCTCCTATGCTCCATGCCTACAGTCATCAGTATGTGATCAAGGTATTCATAATCCGGTCTTTTACGGCTGAAAAGTAGAGGCAAAAGTACATTTTCCTGGACATTAAGGGAGGATACCAGTTGAAACTGCTGAAATACAAACCCTATCTTGTTCCGGCGCAAAGCATCCAATGCCTGGCCGGATAATCCCTCCACAGCAGTCCCGTCGATCTTCAGT
>PXDF01000196.1 GCA_003566455.1 Desulfonatronovibrio sp. | reverse complement strand
TGAATCTGCCATCAGGAAGCGCAAGCGTGATTTTGAAAAGGGACAATGAGGATGTTGTTGTCAATCTTGTACAGAAAACCGGCGACATAGAGCTGATAATCAGGAAGTAAGCGTTGTAATCCCCGCAAAAGAGACTTTGGCAGCCCTTTCATAAGAAAACATCACCCATTTTGCTTGTCTATCCCCATCAAATATGGCAGGTAATATCCAGCTGATATTCAGCGGAACTATATCTCACCATTTTATATATTCTTCAAAGGCGTCCCGGCGGGTATGCGTACTAATATGCCGCCCAATGCTCAATATTTTTCAGCAGAGCCTTATGAACAAGAAAGCCCTCTCCGAGCGCGACATCTGCACCAAATATGTAACTCCGGCCCTGCAGCAGGCCGGATGGAACATTCATTCCCAGGTGCGCGAGGAAGTGACCCTTACCCAGGGCAGGATCATGGTCCGGGGCAGGACATGCAGGCGGGGCAGGCAGAAGCGGGCCGACTACATCCTTTACTACAAGCTGAATATTCCCATCGCTCTCATCGAGGTCAAGGACAACACCCATTCCGTTGGCGCGGGCATGCAGCAGGCCCTGGAGTACGGTCAAATGATCGATGTGCCCTTTGTCTACAGTACTAACGGAGACCGGTTTCTGGAACATGATGTCACTGCAGACAGCGGAGTTGTCGAGAAAGAACTTGAACTGCATCTATTTCCTTCACCGAAAGAGCTGTGGGAAAGGTATTGCTCCTTCAAAGGTCTGTCTGGTTCAACCAGGAACATAATGGAGCAGGATTATTATATTGATGCCGGAGGCAAAAAACCCCGCTACTATCAGCTCCAGGCCATCAACCGGACAGTGGAGGCCGTGGCCCATGGTCGGAACAGAATTCTTCTGGTCATGGCCACAGGCACCGGTAAGACCTATACCGCCTTTCAGATCATCTGGCGTCTGTGGAAGGCCGGGGTCAAGAAACGGATTCTTTTTCTCGCCGATCGCAACATCCTGGTGGATCAGACCAGGACCAACGACTTCAAGCCGTTCGGTCAGGCCATGACCAAGATTCAGAACAGACAGGTGGATACCTCTTATGAAATCTACCTGGCCTTGTACCAGGCCGTATCCGGCATGGAAGAGGCCATGAACATCTATAAACAGTTCTCCCCCGATTTTTTTGATCTGGTGGTCGTTGATGAATGTCACCGGGGGAGCGCGGCCGAAGACGCCGCCTGGCGAGAGATCCTTGACTATTATTCGTCGGCCGTGCAGATCGGCATGACCGCTACACCCAGGGAAACAAAATACGTATCCAACGTGCATTATTTTGGTGAGCCGGTTTTCACCTATTCGCTGAAGCAGGGCATAGAGGACGGCTTTCTGGCCCCGTACAAGGTGGTCAGGTTTGATTTCGACAAGGATTTAATGGGATGGCGCCCGGAAAAAAACAAAAAAGACAAGCTGGGTCAGGAAATAGAGGACCGCATCTTTAATCAGAAAGATTTTGACCGGGCCATGGTCCTGGAACAAAGAACAGAACTCGTGGCCCGCAAGGTAAGCGAATTTCTAAAAAACACCGACAGGTATGACAAGACCATCGTCTTCTGTGAAGACGTCGAGCACGCCGAACGCATGCGCAGGGCAATGGTCAACCAGAATCCGGACCTGGCCGGTAACAATCCCCGCTACGTCATGCGCATCACCGGAGACAATCCCCAGGGCAAGGCCGAACTGGACAATTTCATTGATCCGGAATCAGTATATCCCGTGGTGGCGGTCACCTCCAGGCTCATGTCCACCGGAGTGGACGCCCAGACCTGCAAACTCATCGTCCTAGACCGGATCATCAATTCCATGACCGAATTCAAGCAAATCATCGGCCGGGGTACCCGCATCCGGGAGGATTACGGCAAGTATTACTTCACCATAATGGATTTCAAAAAGGCCACTGAACTTTTCGCCGATCCGGATTTTGACGGTGAACCTGTACAGATTTATTTCCCGGACGCGGACGACTCCCCTGTTCCGGATAATGACCTGGAATCTGAAGAAGAGCAGCAGGACGCACCCGCTGGAGACCTGGAAAACCCGGTTCATGGCGAGGATTATCCAGAAAATACATATCCGGAACAGAGTGCTGAACGGATCAGATACATGGTGGACGACGTACCGGTATACGTATTGGCCGAAAGGGTACAGTACTACGGCCGCGACGGCAAATTGATTACTGAATCTTTAAAGGATTACACCCGCAGGAAAGCCAGGCAGGAGTTTGAGAGCCTGGACGAGTTTCTGGAAAAGTGGAGCATGGCGGACAGGAAAAAAGCGGTCATGGAGGAACTCGAAGAACGGGGTCTGTTGCTGGAGGCCCTGGCTGAAGAGGTGGGCAGGGACTTGGATCCCTTTGATCTTGTCTGTCACGTGGCTTTTGATCGTCCCGCCCTGACCAGGAGGGAGCGGGCTGAAAACGTGCGCAAAAAGAACTACTTCGCCAGATACGGTGAAAAGGCCAGGACAGTGCTTGACGCCCTGCTGGACAAGTACGCTGATGAAGGCATAGTCAGCATAGAGGATCCTCAGGTGCTCAGGGTTAAGCCCTTTGACCGCCTGGGCACGCCTATGGAGATCATCGATCTTTTCGGAGGCAGGGAGGCTTACCTGCAGGCCCTGCGCGATCTGGAACAAGAACTTTACGAAACAGCCTGAACCTGTTGAATTCAAGGAACATTTTAAAGTATGAGCTTAAACGCAAGCATAAAATCCATCCAGGACATCATGCGCAAGGATGTGGGCGTTGACGGCGACGCTCAGCGCATCAGCCAGCTGGCGTGGATGCTTTTTCTGAAGATATTCGACGACAAGGAACTCGAATACGAAACCTTTAATGGCCACTATCGCTCCCCCATCCCGGAGGAACTGCGCTGGCGCAGTTGGGCCGGGAATCCGGAGGGGATCACTGGTGAGGGCCTGATGGGTTTTGTAAACAACGAGCTTTTTCCCGGGCTCAAGGAACTGGGAGAAACAGAGCGTGACCACATGGCTTTTGTCATCCGCGGTGTTTTCGAAGATGCCTACAACTACATGAAGAGCGGCACCCTCATGCGCCAGGTGATCAACAAGATCAGCACCGCCTTTGACTTCAACAAGTCCAAGGACCGTCACCTCCTGGGAGAGATCTACGAAAAGATTCTCAAGGATCTGCAAAGCGCGGGCAATGCCGGTGAATATTATACTCCAAGAGCGGTTACCCGGTTCATGGTCGAAATGACCGATCCCCGCCCTGGGGAAACAATCCTGGATCCGGCCTGCGGAACAGGCGGCTTTCTCACCTGCACTCTGGACCATATCCGCGGCAGATACGTAAAGACCGGAGAGGATGATGTCCTGCTTCAAAAGTCCATTCAAGGCGTGGAAAAGAAGCATCTGCCCCATCTGCTCTGCGTGACCAACATGCTCCTGCACGACGTGGAGGTGCCTGTACGCATAAAACACGACAACACTCTGGCCAGACCGCTAAAGGATTACGGCCCAAAGGACCGGGTGGACGTAATCGTTACCAATCCTCCTTTCGGCGGCATTGAAGAAGACGGCATAGACAGCAACTTTCCGGCTTCCTTTCGCACCAGGGAAACAGCCGACCTTTTTCTGCTTTTGATCATGAAGCTTTTAAAGCCCGGGGGCAGGGCGGCCATGGTTCTTCCCGACGGAACTTTGTTCGGCGAGGGCGTCAAGACCAGGATCAAGGAAAAGCTCCTGACCGAATGCAACCTGCACACCATTGTCCGGCTTCCGAACGGCGTGTTCAACCCCTACACATCCATCAAGACCAACCTGCTTTTTTTCACCAGGGGCGAGCCCACCCGGGAAGTCTGGTACTACGAGCACCCTTATCCTGAAGGCTACAAATCCTATTCCAAGACCAAGCCCATACGCATTGAGGAGTTTGAACCGGAAAAAGCCTGGTGGAACAACCGGGAGGAGAACGAATTCGCCTGGAAGGTTGATCTGGAAACGATCAAGGCGGGAAACTACAACCTGGATTTCAAGAACCCCAACACGCCCAAAGAGGATAACGGCGACCCGGACAAGCTTTTGGCGGAATATAGGACTTTGTTGAAGAGCATCGACTGGGCCAGGGATGAACTGAGGGATGAGCTGGAAGCGGCCCTTAGGGGCAGGTGAAGAAATAAGAAAAGAAGACCTCACGCTAAGGCGCTAAGCCGCTAAGCTTTTTTAAACTTCATCTTTGCGCCGTTGCGCCTTTGCGAGAGACAAAAAAGAAGTGGCACGCTAAGCCGCTAAGACGCCAAGGCTTTAATTTTTCTTCTTAGCGCCGTTGCGCCTTTGCGAGAGATAAAAAAGAAGTGGCACGCTAAGCCGCTAAGACGCCAAGCTTTCAGGATGATCTCTTTGGGTTGAGTGTTCGGAGAAAAGTTCGGAGAAAAGTTCGGAGAAAATCCTGCGACTTCTGACAGACAATCCTAAAATGACCATTGCTGAGCTTGCTGAAGAGCTTGGCATAACCACCCGGACTGTGGAGAAAAACATTAAAAAGCTGAAGAGCGACGGACAGCTAAAGAGGATTGGTCCGGCCAAAGGCGGCCATTGGGATGTGTTGGATAACGGCTTTGAGTAGGATAATTCAGAAGGCCTCATGTTAAGACGCTAAGCTTTTAAAAACACTTTTTCTTAGCGCCGTTGCGCCTTCGCGTGAGACAATTCTTAAATTGCTATGCGTGATCAACCGGAATACATCGAAAAGCTTGCGTCAATCGTCATTGACACTGCCTTCCACCTGCACCGTAACCTGGGGCCGGGACTGCTGGAATCCGTATACGAAGCTGTACTGGCTTATGAGCTTAGGGACAGGGGCTT
>PXDF01000147.1 GCA_003566455.1 Desulfonatronovibrio sp. | reverse complement strand
CTGGGAGAGGAGTATAAGGGAAAAGACAGGGTGGACATATTGCCCTTCTGGAGATGGGTTCTGTCCCGGGATGACAATAAAGATGAGTATGGATACTCAGCCGGACACCTGCCAGGAAGCATTCTTGTCAGACCCTGATAATTCTGGAAAAGTGTCCATCCTCGGCTATGGATTACATGTCCATATCCCGGGCCTGTCCAGGTCATGGTCCTGTTTTCTCCATGGTCGCGAATAAAGTGGGCACAACTATCAAAGTGAGCACTGTCGCCGTGATCACCCCTCCGATTATCACCGTGGCAATGGGTGAAAAGCGCTCAGCTCCCACAGCCGTTTCCATGGCCAGGGGGGCCATCCCGGCAATAGTGGACAGACCGGTCATCATAATCGGCCTGAATCTGATATCCACGGCTTCCAGCACCGCCTGATCCGGACTCAGGCCCGATTGAATCCTGGACCTGGCCAGGTCCAGCAGGATAATGGCGTTGTTCACCACTATGCCGATAAGCAGTATAATCCCAAGCAGGGCCGGCATGGAAACATATTTTCCTGCCAAAAGCAGCGCAGCTCCTACCCCGATAAACTGCAGCGGGATGGTGCTCATAATGGTCAGAGGGTGTTTGAAGCTTCCGAACTGAACAACCAGAACCAGGTATACAGCCATGGCCGACAGCATCAGGGCGCGCATCATCCTGGACCTGGCCTCTGAAAAATCTTCCTGCTCTCCCACCAGTCTGACCTGGTAACCGTTAGGGGATTCATATTCTTTAAGACGTCCCCTAACCTCAGCAACCACTTCTGACAAGGGGCGTCCAAAATGATACCCGTGTATTTCCAGAGTTCTCTGGCTGTTATCCCTGGTCATAATTCTGGGGCCGACCCTGAATTCCAGATCCGCGACTTCACGCAGGGGAATCCGGCCAAAAAGAGAGTTCAGGGAAATGTTTTCAAGATCTTCCAGAAAAGTTCGTTCAGACTCAGCATATCTGACAACAACATCCAGGTCCCGGCGCGTGCCCTGCCTGAAACGGGTCACTGTGTGTCCGTCCATGGCCTGATGCACTGCCGTGGCGATCCCGGCACCGGTCAGACCCAGTTCCGAAGCCCGTTCGTGATCAATATGGACCTGGATCTCAGGGGTGTCCAATCCCCAATTCTTGTACAAATCAGTTATGCCGGGGATATTCTGTAAATGTTCCAGAAGGTTTTCAGCAATGCGGTCGAGCTCAGCCGGCTCCTGGCCGGAAACACGGACAATAATCGGGGCGGAAGTTCCTGACCTGGCAGTACCGCCCATTTCTCTGGGAACACTTAAGACCACACCTGGTATTTTTTCCAGGAGGACGCGAACCTCGTCCATTATCTCCCACTGGGATTCTTTTCTTTTGGTCCTGGGTATAAGGTTGACTGTTATTTCAGCCTGATTGACTCCCATCGCCCCACGTCCACCCATGGCCCTGGCTCCGGCTTCATGTCCGGCCAGTGTGCCCACGGTACGGGTATAGTCTTTGCCCATGAGTAAGGCCTCAACGCTGCCGGCTGCACTGGTTGTTTTTTCCAGAGGCATGCCTGGAGCCATATCTACCAGGACCCGGAAATTTCCCGAGTCAAAGCGGGGCATCATTTCACTGCCCACCAGCCTGAGCATGCCGATTCCGGCAAAAAGCAGCAGTAGAGCAGTAAAAACCGTTGTTTTGGGCCGTTTAAGAGATGCCTGAAGCCCTGCCAGATAATACTGCTTAAAACCATTAAGACCCTTTTCAAAAAAAACTTTAAACCAAAAAGCTTTTTTATGAGCACCCTTAGGTTTGAGCAGATACGCCCCAAGCAGTGGAATCAGGGTAATGGACATGAAAAATGATGAGCAAAGGGCAAAAGCTATGGTCATGGACAAGGGTCCGAACATTTTTCCAATGAATCCGCCGAGAAACATGAGCGGGATCAACACGCCCAGTGTGGTCAGGGTTCCTCCCAGACTTGCCCTCAAAACCTCGGACACTCCCTGTGTTGCCGCCTGAAAAGGGGTTTTGTCCAGTTCAGCAATATGGCGATGCATATTTTCCAGGATTACAATGCCGTCGTCCACCAGCAGGCCTATGGACAGGATCAGGGCGGACATGGTGACCATGTTCATATCCAGACCCGCGGCCTGCATCAGGGCAAAGGTGGTTAAAAATGAAGCTGGAATGGATAAAGCAATGATGAATGCCTGGCGAAGGTTGGCCAGAAAAAGGAAAACTATGAGTACGGTCAGGATTATGGCGAGAATGACCGTACGGGTCATGTCCGAAATGACCAGCCTTGTGAAATCGGAATCGTCATCAGCAAGGATCATTTCCAGATCCGGAAAATCATTTTGCAATTCTTCAACCGCTTCCCTGACCATCCTGGCCACTTCCACGGTATTAGCTTCAGTTCTTTTTATGACTTGAACCGCTATAGCTGATTCATTGTTGAAGCTGTACGCGGAGCGTTGCTCACCCGGTTCAAGGCTGACCAGGGCGACATCTCCCAGCCTCACCCGTTGGGAACCATCCGCCTTTAACACCAGACGCCTGGCGTCTTCAGGCGAGCTGATGGGAGCGTCAAACCGGACAACGCTCTCCATATCCCCCTGCAGGACCCGGCCTCCTGGAGCGCTTAAATTCCACTCCCGGAGAACCTGATTCACCCGGTCCATAGTCACATTCACCGCATCCAGTTTATGAGGCAGAACAGCCACGTGAAGCTCAGGCCTGTGGCCGCCGAAAACATCTATGGCCGCCACTCCCGGCACTCTTTCCAGACGTTCGCGCACCTCATTATCGGCAGTAAGGCGGACCTGATCCAGGGAAAGATCCTCTGCTCTGAGGGCCAGAGTAATAATGGGTTTATCAGATGTGGAGAATTCCAGGATCCTTGGTTCGCCTATTTCCGTCGGAAGATCCCGCCTGATCCGGCCAACCGCGCTTTGGACATCAACAGCGGCCAGGGCTGAGGAAATACCGTACTGAAATTCAACCCGGACCACTGATAGTCCGGCCTGGCTGGTGGAACTGATCCTGACCACCCCGTCTATGCTTGTCAGTTCTTCTTCAAGGATTTTGGTCAGATCCGAGTCCACGTCAATGGAGGCCATTCCCGGATACTCCGTGATTACTGTGACAGTAGGGGGATCGGTATCCGGGAAAAGCTGTACTGGTATCTGAAAGCGGGCCTGAATACCCAGAATAATCAGAGCAACAAGCAGGGCGATCACAGTATGCCGGTATTTGAGCACCAGTTCAGGCCAGGGCATTACTTTGCGCCCTGCTTTCTGATTACAGACACCTGACTTTGGTCTTTCAGGCGCTGATCAGGCGTAACTACTAAAAGCTCGCCTTCTTCAAGCCCTTTCAGGACCATGACTCTTCCTTGTCTTGTGGGACCGGTTTCAATCTTTCTTTTCCGGGCATGGTTGTCCTCAACCGTGTACACCCAGGATTCCGTTCCCAGCCTTTGAACAGCCTGGGCAGGAATAATGACTGCTTCTTGTGTCTTATTAAGTTCCACATGTACGTTTACAGCCATGCCCGGACGAGCCCTGTCCGCGTTACCGGGGAAAAAGGCTGTGGCGGTCATGTTCCTGGTTCCTTGTTCCAGAGCCGGGTTAATGCTGTGAATGACGCTTGAGACTTCACTGTCATCCAAGGCGGGAATATGCATGGAAACCGGCATGCCCGGCATCAGTTTGGATGCGTCATTTTGGGGGACTGAAAAAAAAGCCTTAAGATTCTCCAGAGAAACCAGCTCCAACAAAGGCTTGCCAGGAGAAACCAATTCCCCTTTCTGTACATAAGTTTTTTGAACCAGACCATTAAAAGGTGCTGACTCTTCAACGTATTTCAGCTGTTCAAGCAACAGGGCCAGGCCGGCCTGGTTCTCTCGCAGCTGTGCCTTGAGGGCCACGACTTTGTGTTCAGCCACATCCAGGGAATCTCTGGGGATTATTTCCCTGGCAAACAATTCTTTTTGTCTGGATAATTGCTTGTCAGCAAGATCAAAATCGCTTCTAAGGCGGTCCTCAACCGCCCTGATTCGTTCCAGTTCCCTGTTTTTTTCCTCATGGTCAAGCCTGACCAGAAGATTTCCCTGGCTAACTGATTCACCTTCAGCAGGATACACCTTGAGAACCTTGCCTGTTGCTCTGGCAGAAATGACTGCACGGTCATCCGCTTGAACTTCACCCTGGAAAATCATGGATTCCACAAATGTTTCAAATTTAATTTCTAAAACCTCAACCGAAGGATACGGCACGGTCCTGGACGGTTCAGGATCAAGCCTGAGTTCAAGGCGCTCATGGAATCTGAAGCCGATAACTACGGCCAGCACCAGCAAAGCAAAGGTCAAAGCTGTTTTTTGAAGTCTGGATAGTTTTATCTTGTTCATGTGTTTTTTCCTGTTTTTAAAGGCGCTGAAACATATAAATGCTTATTCAAAGATCTGATTTCCCTGCCTGATCACATTCGCACTATCTCAGGAAATGGTCCAGTATGATTGTAAAATAAACCGGCCTGAAAAAATGTCTGTTATGCAAAACAGCATTGAACCTAACGTATGAAAATAGATTTAACATAATCATTTTAAGTTGTTTTTGACTTAGATCAATTGCATTAAACTTTTTTATGATTATCTGTGCTCGTACCGCTGATTTAGGCGGAAAACAATTATTATTCGTCTGTTTTTAACGGGAGGATGTCATGAGTAAAAAAGTAGTGCTTGATCAGGAAGAATGCATTGGATGTGAAACATGCGTGGAGCTTTGTCCGGAAGTGTTCGCTTTTGATGATGAGACGGAAAAGGCCAGAGTCATCAAGGAAACCGGCGGGCCTGAAGGCGAGATTCAGGAAGCCATAGATTCATGCCCGGTAGAGTGCATTCACTG
>PXDF01000175.1 GCA_003566455.1 Desulfonatronovibrio sp. | reverse complement strand
TGAGCAGCAAAGATATCAATGCAGCGAGTATACAGGCAATACCCGCAATGGTAAAGGATGTCTGCCAAGTGGATATTTCCCCAGCTCCGGCAATGTCTCTGAAGTATCCAGCTATCTGCGGCCCTGCGATTCCTGCCAGACCGTAGGATAAAAATATCCATCCATAGTTGGTACCCAGGTTTTTTACTCCAAAGTAATCAGCTGTGGCAGCAGGAAAAAGCGCAAAGTTTCCTCCGAAGTTGAAACCGATAATTGCCGCGGCTATGATCAGACTGCTGGCGGCGGTGCCCATTTCAAAAAGGACCAGCATGATAAAGGCCTGAAAACTGCACATCAGGAATAATGACCATTTGCGGCCCACCCGGTCCGATATCCCTCCCCAGATGATTCGCCCCAGTCCGTTGAAGATCGCGTACCAGGCCATGGCCGTACCTGCTATGGCAGCTGCCTGGGCTGGCCCCTTGACCGCTCCTGCATGCAGGAGGGAATCAATGCCGAACAGGCTGATGCTGTATATGACCATAAGCCCGGCCAGAGCGGTACTGAAGAACATGATCCAGAGCATGTAGAACTGGGGCTTCCTGAGCATCTCCATGGTTGTAAATTCCTGATAAGACAGGCCGTTGGGGCTGTCCTCAGGTGACGGGGGCCTTGGATCATAACCCCTTGGCAGGTAACCTTCGGGAGGATTGAGCAGTACCAGACTGCCCATGGCGACAAAGACAAGAAACATCAACCCGTAGATAAAAAATACCGACTGAACCCCTGGAAGGGAAAACAGGCTGGTGGTGTAAAGAAGTCCTCCAAACCAGCTGCCTGCCAGCTTTACCCACAGAGATGCCCCGAATCCGAATCCGGCTACCGCCATCCCGGATATAAGTCCTTTTTTATCAGGAAACCATTTTACTCCCACGGCTATGGGCACCACATAGGCCATGCCTATGCCTGTGCCGCCCACGACTCCAATGAATATAAACTGTCCCCAGAATGATCCCCCGAAAAAAGCTGCCAGCATATATCCGGTGCCCAGAACAATTCCTCCTGCCACAGCGATGGGCCTTGGTCCCAGCCTGACCTGCATTCTTCCGGCAATGATCATGGAAACTGCAAAAAAGGCCAGACCCACTGAAAATATCCATGCAGCCTGCTGGGCGGTGAAACCATATTCTCCTCCTTCCTCCACAGGCAAGGTAAGCAGTCCGGTAAAAGCGCTCCAGGCGTAGATGGTTCCCAGGCAGAACTGGACAATAATAGCTCCCATTACTACGAACCAACGCCGGTTGCCTGTGGCCAGAAAATTTTGTAATTTGTTCATAAGTTTTCAGTGTAAAGATAAGTGTTAAATTTATTGAGCTCAGGTACGAGCCTGGAGGCATTCAAGAGCAGGCGGACAATTTCCCGCAAGGATATGCGGCAACCGAACATCGGGCAAGAAAGTCTGCCTGATGCTCATGATGGACGGTTTTATTCAAGAGACCTGCTAACAACTTTGCGTGTACATATCAAGCTGTTTGAAGCCCTCTTTCCGGCTGACAACAAAGAAACTTTGGCTTTTCAAACATATATAAGCTGGGATATCTTATGATTCCAAATGATGCCCTATCAATTGAAAAATTTGTCAACTATCAGCACTCCCTGGCTGCGTGCCTGGACGGTATTTCTGCCTGTAGGGTTTTCAGGAGACGTAAACTGATAATAATCAAACCCAACTTGGTAAACGCATCTTTATTTCCCATCACCACGTCTCCAGATATGGTCCGTGCCCTGATTGAATATATCCGCAAATGCTCAAAGGCCAAACTGATTATTGCCGAGGGCTGTGGAGACGCACGCCTTGATACGGGTGAAGTTTACCAGGAGCTTGGTTACGGTGAACTGGCCGCAGAACTGGGGCTGGAACTGGTTGATCTTAATAATGAGCCTCTTAGCAGACTGAGAAATCCGGATTGTCAGGTTTTTCCGGATATTTATCTGCCGAAGATCGCCCTGAAGGGGTTTCTGATATCAGTGCCTGTGCTTAAAAGGCATTCCCTGGCAGGGGTTACCCTGTCCATGAAAAACATGATGGGGCTTGCTCCTCCAAAGCATTATCAGCAGGGTGGATGCTGGAAAAAATCATTTTTTCATAGCCGGATGCACCGCTCCATTTTTGAACTTAACCTTTACCGAAAACCTAACCTATCCATAATTGACGCCAGTGTGGGAATGGCGGATTACCATCTGGGGGGCAGCACCTGCGATCCTCCGGTCAACAAGATTGTTGCCGGCTACGATCCTGTAGCTGTTGATTCTTATGGAGCCAGCCTTCTTGGTCTTTCGTGGAAGGAAATTCCACATATCCGCATGGCTCATGGGGTATTGGGTCGAGCCTGTTAAGTATTCCCGGCATCTATCTCAAGCTTGTCCTGAGCATGGATTCTTTTTGGTCGATATCGTCAGGCAGCAAAAACCGCTGAACCGGTTTGAGCCGACCGCAAAAGTGCTGCAATCCAAAAACTACATGATTTGACCGACCCGGCCTAACTGAATATTTTTTTAAAATTTTTAATTTTAATGTCTTACAATAGAATATCTCTTTTGGGGGTTGTCAGAAAAATGGCCAGATCCACATCTGGAAACAACTGGCCAGACGCAAGGAACAGCAGAAAAAAGACCGTAAAAAGCGGTCTATGAGTCAGGCACAGAATAAAACGAGCTGTAATTCACCTGAACGGAAAACCTGGCTACTGGAAATTCAGATAAGTAGAAGCTTTACCAGATTTGGGATGTTCAGTTTTTTTGTTCATTTATTTACATCAGGTTGACTTCTTTTTTGCCAAGTTATACATATAACTTCTAAACGTATAACAAGTGGAGGCAGTATGTCATTGCCGCAGACAAGCACTGTAACTGTTTCATCAAAAGGCTGGGTGGTCATTCCTGCCCCTTTGCGCAGGAAAATGAACATTAAGCCCGGAATGCGGGTCCTTGTTGATGAAGTTGAGGGCAAAATAGTTCTCACGCCTCTGGCAGATGATCCTGTGGAGAGTCTTTTTGGCAAACTGGCCAAAGGAGAGTCTCTGACAAAAGAATTGTTGGCGGAAAAAGCCCTGGAGCGTGGACGTGAAAAAGCCAAGATTCATTCTTGACAGCTTTGCTCTGTTGGCCTTTTTTCAGGGTGAGCCGGGCGGTGAACAGGTCAGGGATATTTTAAGTAAGGCTCAGCATGGCCGCGTCCAGGTCTTTTTTTCAGTAATAAATCTCGGGGAAATATATTACATAGTGGCTCGCAAAGAAGGACAGCACAAAGCCCGAGACATCATCAACGACATATCCAGGCTGCCCTTGGAAATGGTGGACGCCGGAACAGATCGTGTGCTTGCAGCAGCTGAAATAAAGGCTCATTATCCCATTTCTTATGCAGACGCATTTGTTGCAGCAGTTGCAATAGAGTTTTACGCTGTTATTGTAACAGGGGATCCTGAATTCAAATCCATGGCATCAAAGATTTCTATTATCTGGATTTAAAGGTTCTATCATTTCCAGATTGGACATTCTTGGCAAGCAACTATTGATTATCTCTGTATTTTCATGGAACAACCTGGTTAGCATGCCCTTATCCAAAGACAGTATTCCTTACTCATCTGATTTCCTGGTTTCCTGGCTTGGCAGGACAGACGTCCTGGCCAGTCAGGGACACTCAACCCAGATGTCGGCCTCGGGCCGGTGGCTCAGGCCCTGGAGCAGAAGAAATATAAGCGTCTTGTGCTGCTGAGCAATTATCCCCCTGAAGAATCAAAAACTTTCCACGATTGGATAGCTTCCAGAAATTCGCAAACAATCATTGACATCCGTCAGATCAACCTGTCCGGTCCCACCTGCTATAAGGACATATTTCAAGGGGCGGTGCAGGTTCTGCTGGACATAAAACAGAAATATCCCGGGGCAGGGCTGACCTTTCACTTGAGTCCCGGCACCCCGGCCATGGCCGCGGTCTGGATCATACTAGCCAGGACCAGGTTTAAGGCGGGGCTTATTGAATCTTCCAGAGATCACGGGGTCAGGGAAGTGGATTTTCCCTTTGACCTGTCTGCTGAATTTCTGCCCGACACAACCAGGCAGAAAGACGCCCGCCTTGAGCATATCAGCGCGGCCCTGCCGCCTCTGGAGCCAGCCTTTGAAGACATTGTCCATCGCTGCCAGGCCATGCAACGGGTTATGCACAAGGCCGGAAAAGTATCCCTTAGGACAGTACCGGTACTCATTGAGGGTGAATCCGGTACTGGCAAGGAACTTCTGGCCAGGGCCATACACAGGGCAGGCCCAAGAAAAGACAGATCTTTTGTGGCAGTGAATTGCGGGGCTATTCCATCTGAACTTCTGGAGTCGGAGCTTTTCGGGCACGTCGAGGGTGCTTTTACCGGTGCTGACAGGTCCAGGACCGGTTATTTTGAAGCAGCCCATAATGGCACTTTGTTTCTGGATGAAATTGGAGAGCTGCCTGTTGCGGCCCAGGTCAAAGTCCTTCGAGCCCTTCAGGAAAGCGAAATCCAGCGGGTGGGTGAATCCAGAACAATCAAACTTGATATCAGGTTCATGGCTGCTACCAACCGGGACCTTCTGCAGGAAGTGCGTCAGGGGCGGTTTCGGGCTGATCTTTTTTACCGTCTGGCTGTGGCCATGATCAGATTGCCTTCTCTTAAAGACAGGCCAGGGGATATCAGTCTTCTCATAGATAAGCTCCTTGAGGATATCAACCGTGAGGCCCGGGAAGAGCCTGGATTTGAGCCAAAAACCCTTGTACCTTCTGCCAGAAATATTCTTTTGGGACACTCCTGGCCCGGCAATGTGCGTGAACTTATGAATACGCTTCTGCGGGCGGCAATCTGGTCGGATGAGTCGTCCATCAGCCAGGAGGATGTTCTG
>PXDF01000143.1 GCA_003566455.1 Desulfonatronovibrio sp. | reverse complement strand
GAAGCTCATCCCGGACATAGGCCCTGCTGGCCTCAACCGAAGCCATAACCAGCTCGGTATGGGAGTAGGCTGACTCTTCCAGAAGGTTTTTTTCCCGGTAATAGATAATAAACGCGCTGATAAAGCAGACCACAATGAGGATCAGGGCCGTTCCCATCAGGAACTTTGACCGCAGGCTCATGGAATGTCCTGTAAACTGGGATTTGTGTCCCCTTGTTTTTGAAGCGGTATATTTGCTGTCGCTGGTATTTGTGTCCACGATTACCTCCTGGGATATTTTGTATACTAGAGTTTGCAGCAGTGCAAACAAAAGTTTGCGCATTAATCTGAATATTAATCTCTGATAATTGCTTGTCTTGGTAAGATGCTGAAAAGATGTGTATATTTTCGCAAATTTTGTGCCAGGCATCTTTGGTTTGGTTTTTGCTATACTGATCACGGCGAAGACATTTGGATAAAATGTCATGCAAAGGGAGATTGAGGCAGGAAATGCCTGGCGGTAACGCCTGATAATTTTTTACAAAACCATTTTATAAGGAGTTGACATGGCGGAACAAGTTCAAAAACAACCTGAATATGTAGTGGACAAGGCTAAATGGGAGTGGTCTGAACTTTATAAAAAGGAAGACTGGTGGGCCATCTGGCTGGGATTTATTATTCTGGCGGTGGGTCTGCTGATTTTTCTGCCCAGGCCCCCGGCGGATGTGGATCAGAAACTTTCCCAGGCCCAGGCCATTAAACAGGCTGAAGAGGCCAGAACGGGCAAGGCCTTTGAAACCATTGAATGGCATCAGGCCAACAATACCATGTCCGGACTTCGGGCCAGGGATCAGGGCTATGGCAAGACCATCGCCAAATGGCTGAGCACTCCTGGCAGGTGGGCGTCCAATCCGGCTGAGGCCCTGATCCGGACCGAATCCAGGGCGGCTGAAATCCGCAGCAACGCACAGCCTGCGTACGCCGAGGCCCAGGAAAAGACCAAGGCTGCCCTGGCCACTGCTCAGGCGGCTCAGGCTGCGGCTGCCGCCGCGAATTTTGAAAACGAAGGGTTGAACAAACAAGCTGAGGCGGCCATCAGTCAGTGGCGCCAGGCCAGAAGCTCTGAGAGCAGCGCCCGGTCCAGGGCCAATACCCAGCCCTATAACAAGATTCCATATTTGATTGGGATCATGGTTATTTTTCTACTCTTTTTCTCGGTTGGCACAAGATTCATGGATATCAGCACATCCAACTTTGTGAAGGGTTTTGCTTTTGTCTTTCTTCTGGCCATTGTGGCGGAGATCATCGGAGGCAATACCACTCTCAGGAGCTGGGGATTCGGGCCGTTGATCTGGGCGATTCTGGGAGGGATGCTCATTGCCAATACAGTGGGCACTCCAAAGTTTATTCAGGACGCGGCCCAGACAGAGTATTTTATCAAGACCGGACTTGTGCTGCTTGGCGCTGAAATCCTGTTTGGAAAAATCCTGGCCATCGGCCTTCCTGGTATCTTCATCGCCTGGGTGGTAACACCTACGGTACTGGTCCTGACCTTTATCTTCGGTCAGAAAGTTATCAAGATTCCTTCCAAGACCCTTAATATTACAGTCTCGGCGGACATGTGCGTGTGCGGTGTTTCCGCGGCCATTGCCACTGCCGCGGCCTGCCGGGCCACCAAGGAAGAGCTGACCATCGCCCTTGGGATGTCCATGCTCTTTACTGCTGTTATGATGATCGCCCTGCCCACATTTATTGTTGCCGTAGGTATGCACCCGGTTCTCGGCGGGGCATGGATCGGCGGTACCATCGACTCCACCGGAGCGGTTGTGGCAGCTGGAGCTTTTCTGGGTGAAACCGGCATGTTTGTTGCCGCAACCATTAAAATGATCCAGAACGTCATGATCGGCGTTATTGCCTTTGGTGTGGCCGTATACTGGTGCGCCAGGGTTGATTGTGTGCCCGGGCAGCAGGTCAGCAAAATGGAGATCTGGTACCGCTTTCCCAAATTCGTGCTGGGCTTCATTTTAGCTTCCATTGTATTTTCAGCCATGCTGGAAGCCATGGGACCCAGAGGAGACGTCATGCTGGACCAGGGCGTTCTGCGAGGGTTCACCCGTCCCCTGAGGGAGTGGTTCTTTATCCTGGCTTTCGCTTCCATCGGACTGACCTCCAACTTCAGGGAGATGGCCAGGCACTTTAAGGGCGGCAAGCCGGTCATCCTGTATGTCTGCGGTCAGAGCCTGAACCTTATCCTGACCCTGACCATGGCCTACATCATGTTCTTCATCGTGTTCCCCGGAATCACCGAGACCCTGTAGGCTTGTATTATAATCAGCGGGCAGCTTTAAGGGCTGCCCGCTTTAAACAGTGCGCATAAATATTGTTTTACTGGTTATCACGCTTTTGGCGTAAAGTTTTGTAAATGTTAGTAAACTATTCACCATAATCGTGACCTGACAGGCCTTTAACGCTGATACCAGCCAAAAACTGCGGTGAATAGATACAAATATTATTATCCGGATGGATCTGATATGGACCAGAAACATTTTCTAAAAGACTGGAAATCTGATATGCTTAAAAAACAAAGGTTCAGTAGCAGGATGGGTAAATTTTTCGTGGGATTGGCCATGATCTGGATGTTCATGTTTATGGTTCTTCCATGGGCTCAGACTCTTCCGGTTATAAAGCCGATCATAGACATTATTTCCGAGGCGGATATCGATGCCAATCAGTATTTTTACACCCAGTCCGAAGAAACCTACCAGGCCGGATCACGAATCCAGTTCAGGCTGGAGCAGGCCAGGAAATAGATATTCCCTTCAACACACACCCCGATAAAAGAAAGCCCCGGTCAGGATTGTATCCAGCCGGGGCTTTCTTTATGTTTTTGAATCACTTGAAAGTCAAAAATTCTCTTAACCATTTGAATTCATTTGCAATGATTCTAGCTGTTCGTCATTCCGGCGAAGCTTGTCCCGGGCTTGAACCGGGAGCCGGAATCCAGTGCCTTTTCAATAGGATAAAAGACTGAATGCCGGATCAAGTCCGGCATGACGGGGAGAACTTTTGACTCTCAAGTTGAATCAAATGATTTTAAAAAAACTTTCTGAGGTCCTGTTCTCTGAATCTATTAATAATGTCTTCCATTTTTTTGGTGATATCCCTGGCGTGGTCTGATGTCTGATATATTTTCAGCACGTAACGGTTGACATCATTTTCAGCTTTGGTGAGATTGTTTAAATAAAGTCTGTAATCTCCTCCTCTATTGTATCCGCTTTTGACCAGGGATTCATATGTTTTGCCCCTGGCTTTTAAAAGTCTTAGAAAATGTTTATGCAGGACCTCAATTTCTTTGAGCTGTTTTTCGCACACTCTGACCTGTTTGTCGTTGGCTGAGTCCATCTGCGGGAAGCAGTTTTCCAGGGTCAGATCTGCTGCCTGGCCTGTTTTGAGCTCTTCAAGGGCCAGGTCTAAAGCCCTCTGCTTGGTTGTCAGGAAGTTGAGGGCAAAGTCATGGATGCTGTTTTTGTATTTCTGGATATTAAACATATGATAGACGAAAAGAAAGGGCAGAAGGATCATCCACACGGATGTCTCAGGTTTTTTGATTAGTTCTTTGGCCAAAGAGTAGGCAAACAGTTTTTCCTGGTTTAAGATGAGGTCATATTTTTCTTCACTGCTAAGAGACAATTTATTACTCCTTGTTTGTTATAATTGGAAAACAGGCACCTGGATGTTTACTGAAGGTCTGCATTTTCCTGTTATCATTGCGCCCTGGATACTGATGATGGTTATAACTGCTTTCTCAAGTGGAAATGACCTCTGGCTGGAAGTATCCAGGGCATGGTCTGCCTGATTCTGGAAAGTCAGTATATACGCAGGGTCCAATGTATTCGTCAACACCCGTGAAGCAGCCCCTGGGGATGTTTTTCCGCCGGAGGGCTAACAGGCTGTTGAACATTACGGAAAACAGGATTGATCCCGGACACTGCCTTTTTAATTCCAGATTTTATTGCAAAAAATGTACTATTCTTGGAAAAAGGTTTGGTTGTGAAAAAATGATCAATTAAGTCTTGACATGGAAGTACAAGGGTTATAAGTTTTTAGTAAGACTAATCTGAATTGAGTTTGTTTGATCAAGTCTTGCAACATCAACATCAAAGGAGGGGGTATGAAACTGTGCCAACCATGGTCCCCTGACTTTCCCGCCGAAAATCAGGGGCCTATCCAGCAAAAGATGAGTTGAGTTCATCAGTGTTCACCGAACTGTCCGCACCAGCGCTATTAAGAGTCAACGCGCTTAATCAGACATGTTTCCAGCTCTTCCGGTAAATATTGCCTCCGGTGCCAGAATGTCCGGTTCTTCACTTTGCCGTCAGATAAAATAATGCTGATGGATTCCCGGGGTATTCAATCTTTTAACTTTGCAAAAGGAGGCAGATATGTACAAATATTTAAACATGTTGGGCAGGTCTTTATCCGGCCTGTTCGCGGCTGCCCTCTGTATTCTGTCCATGGGAGCGGGCAAGGCCGGGGCAATGGAAATCGCCTGGCAGTATTACGATATGCACGGCGATATCACTGGTTCCGCCAAGCTTATTGATCCTCTGAATCTGTTAGTACCTTTTCTGATTATGATCATTTTCGGCCTGGCCATCTGGAAGGTAAACAAGAATGATCAGGAACAGGAAAGTGAAAACGACAGGACAGTGTATCATTCCTCGCATTGATTTCATTGACAGACCGTTTATTATCCCATCAGGCATAAGGCCCGGCTATTGAGATTAAGAGCCGGGCCTTTTTTCGGGCAGCAGCTGTGGGGTCCGGTTCAATCCGGAAATAATACCCGGGTGCATGTTAATGGTTGAAATTCAGGCCATTCGGCTATAGTTCTTTGTCATGCGCAAAGATAGGGTTCTGAGGAAACCGGATCAAACATTAAATATCCTTCAGGTTAATACCGAAAAAACCTGGCGAGGGGGAGAAAGGCAGACCCTTCTGACCATGAAGGG
>PXDF01000006.1 GCA_003566455.1 Desulfonatronovibrio sp. | reverse complement strand
TGCCTGTTCTCCCCGCGTCCGCCTTTTTTGGGCAGGATAGGCCCTGAATCAAGAATTGTCGATAAAATTTCTTGTTTCAAGTCTTGTTCCTTCAGAAAATGATAAAGATCAGAGTTCAAGTTTTCCGTTCTTAAGAAGTGCACCCCGGCAAACTCTCCTAAAAGGGTCTGATCATCCATTTCATCCAGACCTTCAAGCAGCCTGAGAGGCTTTCTGATCAGCAGGCGGACTAAGGTCCAGGAGTTGTAGCCAATATTTTGCCCGGATAGTTTACCTGACTTTTCCCGGGGCATTTTGCGCAGATAGGACCAGTCGTTGAACAGGCGCAGAAAATCGGTGAAGCTGATGTCCGGAAACCCGGGAAAATCTTTTAACACCCGGTCCATATCGAATCTTTTACGGCAATGCTCCGGTTCCGCCCACCATCGAAAGGTATACCTGGACACATAGTGTTCAAATACATTTCGGACATTGATCACTACAGGAAGATGCTTGTAGTCCTCAGGTATTTTTCTGACTCCGGCATGTTTGAGTTTTCCTGAATATTCCTGAATATTGAAGCCGTTGTCGAGGGAGGATACCTTGCGCAGCATCTCGGTGACAAACGTGCCCCCGGTCTTGGGGTGGTGGATGTATACAAATTGGTTATTGACGATAATCATGCAAGTATTCCCTGAATTTAAATTTTACCATGGAGAGCTTTTCCTATCTCCCTGCCCCTCACTGTACTCACTGGTGCGCAACTCTTAATTCTTTAAGACAAGAAACTTTAACCATGAAGGACATGAAGTTCATGAAGTTTAAGTCTGAAGAAACACTGCCTTTTTCTTCCCTTCATGCCCCGTAATGCGCTTCATGGTGGACAATCTTTTGGAAATTCTTTTACCATGGAGAGCATGGAGTGGGCTGCGCCCAGGAAGAACTTTTTCTTATCTCCCTGGCCCTCCGCTTGTCCCGTGAAATAGATGTAATCTCAGCATGAGCGGATTTCACTGGGATGTACTCACTGGTAGATAACTCTTATTCTTTAAAAGACAGAAGATATTCAATCAGGGAGAGCATTGAGGGCATGGAGGTTTTATTTTTCCGTACGAAAAATTAAAATTACTCCCTCCTTCCTTCCTGAAACTTCATACCTCGTGAAGTGCATTAAATTAGCCCAGATGGTCGCCGTATTTTTCTTCCTGTTCCTTGGCTGTAAAGCCGATCTTCTTCTTTGGCTTTTCATCTTCTGTCAGCAACTGGTCCAGGGCCTGAAAAACGACCTGAAATTTACCTTCGGTTTCGGTCTTCAAATCCTCAATCTCTTTTCGCAGCTCAGCATTGTCGAATATCAGCTGCCTGAGCTTAGCAAATGCTCGCATGATCTGGATGTTTACATGAATAGCTGTCTTGCTCCGCAATACGCTGGATAGCATGGCCACTCCCTGTTCGGTAAAGGCCATAGGAGGGTGACGTAAGCCCATCTTGTCGCGATTGGAGATCACAAAATGTGACCTCCAATTTTGAAACTCATCCTTGGACAACTCAAACATAAAATCTTCAGGGAAACGATCGATGTTTCTACGAACAGCCTGCTTCAGGTTTCTGGTTTCCACTCCGTAAAGCTCAGCCAAGTCCCGATCCAGCATTACTTTTTGGCCTCGGATATAATAAATCAAGGGAGCAATATTTTCTATGGGAACGATTTCATTCATATTTTCACCCATCCACGGGTCTCCATGCTCTCACTGGTAGATAACTCTTTTTTTAAGACAGAAGAAGTTTTACCAGGGAGAACAGGGAGAGCATGGAGATTTTATTTTTCTGTCCAGAAAAATAAAATGACTCCCTCTTCCCTCCCTGGAACTCCATGCTCTCCATGGTTAAAATTTTTTTTCTTATATAACGAAGCTTTTCAACCCATCCTTCAGCCTTTTGACGTTGAAGTTGATCAGGTACCCCTGTTTCATGCCGGAAAGCTTCATATAAGTCAAAAGCTGGGCCTGGTGGATACCATGGATCTCCTCCACCGCCTTCAGCTCCAGTATGATCTTGTCTTCAACCAGCACATCCACCCGATACCCGCAGTCCTGGCGCTGGCCTTTGTATTCCACAGGCAGCGGATGCTGGAGCCTGAAAGAAATACTGTTCAGGTTCAGCTCATGGGCCAGACACTGCTCATAGGTTGATTCCAAAAGCCCTGGTCCCAGGACACGGTGCACCTCATTTGCGCAGCCGATCACCCTGGAGGAGAGTGCTTTGTAGGGGATGGCACCCAATTGCTTCCTCCCTGCTCTCCCTGTCCTTCATGGTGAAAAAATATTATCGGTTACTTCTGCTCTTGAAACCAGGCCCAGGTTCTGGCCAGACCCTCATCCAGGGAAGTCCCCGGATTGAACCCGAAAGCATCTCTGGCCTTGTCTACCATGCACCAGGTGTGTAGGATTTCCCCTTCCCTAAAATCTTCATATTGCACCGGCAATTCGCCTAAGGTCAAGTTCATCACCGCTTCGATCCTGCGGATCAAGTCATTCAGATTGGTTCCCTGCCCGCTGCCCAGCTGATACACTCCGCTTACACCGGCATCAACAGCCTGGACAATACCTTTAACCAGGTCGCCCACATAGAGGTAGTCCCTGGTCTGGGTGCCGTCGCCGTAAACAATCAAAGGTTTGTTCTTCAGAGCCCGGCGCATGAACGCCGCCACCACGCTTCCCTTGTGAAAGGAACGGGGACCATAAATGTTGGAGAAGCGCAGGGCCACGGACTTCATGCCATACGCCCCGGCAAAGGCGGAAAGGTACCCTTCCATGGTCAGCTTGGATGCTCCGTATGGTGAAAGCGGCCTTGGCACCATGTCCTCGTGCACCGGCGGCTCAGCCTCGCCGATGATCGCCCCTCCGGTGGAGGCGGCCACAAATCTCTCGATTCCGGCCTGCCTGGCGGCTTCCATAAGCTGAAAGGTGCCGTTGACATTGACGTCGAAATTAAAGGACGGATCTACAATGGAATCCATGACCCGGGTATCCGCTGCCAGATGAATGATTGCGTCGTGACCGGGCAGTACTTTATCCAGCAGATCACGATCCCGGATGTCTCCGTGAACGAAGCTGGCGCTGAGCCCTTCCAGATGCTCCCGCTTGCCCAGTGTTTCATTGTCCAGAACAGTTATCCGGTTCTCCCCGGCATTATTCAGGTGCTCGATCAAATTCACGCCTACAAAACCGGCTCCACCGGTGATCAGAAAATTCATATACTTATCTCCATGCAAAGTTTTGTTATCATAACCGGGTAAAATCAACGCCAGCTTGACGGGACCCTTTTTCCAAAAGTTGCCCGGCAGTAATCGTATACCGGGGCAAATGCTTCACTGGCCTGAACAGCCATGTCCTCGTCCAGAACTTTCCTGGTAGCAGAGGCATTCTTCATTACATCAAAGTTGGCCGGCTTGTGTTCAAGTCCAAGGAAATTGCAGAGCTCGGCGATGGTTTCAGGTGAAAAAAGAGTTTCATAAAAGCCAAAAAAGATGTCCCTGCTGTCGAAAACAGCCAGCAAATTCCGGCAGGTTCTGTCATAACGGGTACGTTCATGCAGTGCGGGTTCAAAAAGCAGCCTGGAAAAATTTTTATAGGCTGAAAAATTCTTCTGGTTGCGCTCTTTCCTGCGCAGCGCCGAATAATAACGATCCACCGGATCACGCATAAGAAATATCACTTTAATTTTTAAGCCCTTCTTCTCCAGCAGGGACTTGGCAAAAGCAAACCCGTCACTGCCGATGAGGCTGTAGGATGGAGTGATCTCTCCCAGTGCTGATTCATGGCCCTTTATCCTCTGCTCAAAAAAACGCGGGTAAGCGCTGTCGTCCTCATTCATGCTCACACGATCATAAAGTCTCCGGATGCGTGGCTTTTTCAGCATCTCGGGTGTGATTTCTTCTGTTCCTGCCATCCGGATCAATTGCCGGGCGAATCTTTGTCCGCAATTTCCGCAAAGATCAGGACGGAATTTCTGGTCGAAAAAATGCAGTTCCTTGATGGGGGAAATAAAGACATCCCTGCGCTGCCTCAGATAATAGCTGAGCCATGTAGTTCCGGCCCTCTGCGCCCCTACTCCTAGAATAAATGTTTTTCCGGTCAGCATTAGCTTCTTAATGCTGCAAGCTTTTCATCAAAAAGCTTTTGAGCAAAGTCATACAGCTCGTAATCCAGAGCATTGACTTCACGCCCGAGCTCCAGCAGTTCAGGATCATATTTCGGGGGCCTGTTGCCGCCCTTGTTGCGCAGTTCGACCTGCGGGACGTGCTCCCAGCCCAGGGTCTTGGCGACTAGCTCCATGCTTTCAGCATAGCGCTCCACGATGCCGAAACAGACATAATCCCTGCGCAGATGTTCTTTAGCCAGCTCCAGATCTTCGCTTGTTGCCTCAATGTCCAATGCATGTCTTCCGCGGAGATATTTAGTCAACGGATTGCTGTTGTTACGGATATATGTAGCAGGATCAATATTGAATCTGTTCTTTAATTTTTGCAGATTCTCCTCGAAATCACCCCGTTGTCTCCGGGCCTTTTTTTCCTGGATCTCTGGAGAACTTCTTTTGAAATAACGGGACAGAACTACCGAGGTCGGATCACGAAACAATGTAAAATAATAATAAGGCCTTTGGGTACAGTTTTTCCCAATCCCGTAATACACATGCCCGCCCACAACATCAAAATCATGTGGCCTGAACCGCAAGATATCGGCAACTTCCTGTTTTGTTCCGGCTGAACCCTTTCCGACTATACGTTTAGAGCGTTTTCCATAAACCGATTTAAAAGCCCGCCACATGGATGTGCCTCCGCAACGGGGAATATGGGTAAAAATCAACAACGGTTGTGTCATCAATCACCTTTAAAAAATATATTATGTTAGAAATCATCCTGCCTGCCGATCCGTTTATCACCAGAAGCTTATGCTTGTGCTCCTCAGGAATTCTTGCCGCCGAAGCGTGCTTCATTCAGGGCAGTTCCACAAGACTGAACCCCGGGCTTTTTGAAGATACATCCTTGAGCATTTTTGT
>PXDF01000135.1 GCA_003566455.1 Desulfonatronovibrio sp. | reverse complement strand
TTTATGCCGGCCTCCAGGTAACCACTGACCAGTTCCCGGCTTCCCGGAAAAAAATATGTGCTTACAGGAATTTCCCCGGCCATTTCGGTGTGTACCTCATAAGGTCCAACGGAAACAGTCAGTCCGGGCAAAGGAATTTTTGTTTCCCACACGGATCTGCTGTATTCATCCGTGGTTTCATGACCATGCAGCTTTCCGGCGGTCACTGCCAAAAAGCCCGGGGGGGCCTTGAGATCCAGGCTCCAGAAAGCGGGACCTGCCCGGGGGTCTGGATACCATCCACTGCCCTGGGACAGAAAGACCCCACTCTCAGTTATAGCCCCGCTTATGCCGTAGGAAGGGTCTTCGGTATGCATGGGTGAATCCGGAACATCGTCATCCAGGACTAAAGAATAGGATACAGCCACAGTGACTTTACTCCCCGCCGCGGACTCTGGCATGAAAACCCTGAGCTGCCCATGTTCAAAGGTGTAATCAAGGCTTTGACCATCCAGGACTATTTCCTGGATGCGCCCCCTGGGATTAAGATAAAACAGCTGTTCCTGCCTCGCCTCTGGCAGGGTTACGCTGGCCTGGACCTGGATCTTCTGCTCCCTGAGCATAAGTCTTGCATCCAGATCCTGGTGTATGCTTTCTGTACGGACAGTTTCCGGCCAGCCCAGCAATAACAGCCCGGTCAGAAAACTGAAAACAGCAGATATTATTATTTTGTGTTGCATGATATTGTTAATTCTCGTTTTTTTAAATATCCATTTTATATATAACCAGTGGCAAAATCTTATATTACGTGACAAGCATGCTAAGTGGCAACCCCGGTGTAAAAGGTAAGCCAGTTTAGCTTTGCAGGGAATGACAGCTTGATAGGAACTCGGATCAGGAAAGATCCTCCAGCAGACGCGCGGTCTCAAAAAGGCCCTCCGCCAGTGTGGGATGCGCGTGTATGGTTTTGGCAATGTCTTTTCCCGTAGCTCTCATGGACATGGCCAGGGTGGGTTCTGCGATGATGTCCGAGACATGGGCCCCGGCCAGGTGCGCTCCCAAAAGCCTGTCAGTGTCCTTGTCCACGACGAGCTTGAACAGCCCGGCCAGTTCTCCCATGGCCTGGGCTTTACCCAGTTCCCGAAACTGGGTCTGAATGCAGACAAGATTAAGGCCCTGTTGTCGGGCCTGGGCCTCAGTCAGACCCACAGAAGCCATTTCCGGAGAAGTGAAAATCGCTGAGGGCACAACATCGTAAGACATGACCTTATCCATGCCCAGACAGTTTCCTGCCGCCACCAGCCCTTCCATGACCGCCACGTGGGCCAGCATGATCTTCGAGGGTCCAAGAACGTCCCCAATGGCGTAGATGTCAGGCACTGATGTCCGGCAGCGCTCATCCACCTTGATCCATCCTTTTTGATCCGTGCCCACTCCCGCTGCTTCCAGGCCCAGCCCTTTTGTCACCGGAACCCTGCCCACGGCAACCAGGACCACCTCAGCCTCAATGGTTTTTTCTTTTTGGGCTGAAGAAGGAATTTTTTCAACAAAAGGAGACGGGCCCAAAACAATGGAGACTCCGTTGGATGAAAGTTCAGCCCTGACAGCAGTCTGGCAGAGCTCACACTTGATGCCCTTTTTCTTCATTTCCCTGAGCATGATTTTGCTTAGGTCAGCGTCAACAGAGGGAAGAGGGAGAATCCGGTCCAACCCTTCAACTATCGTCACTTCAGAACCAAAGGAACGAAAAATAAAGGCAAATTCACTTCCTATAACTCCTCCACCTACTATGAGCATTCTCTTGGGAATGTAGTCCAGCTGCAGGGCGTCGTCGCTGGTGATGATCCGTTTATGGTCAATGGACAGGGAAGGCAGGTACAGGTGGGTAGATCCCGTGGCAATTATAATGCTGTCCCCGGCCGCTTCCAGATCCTGACCGTCATTTGTGCGCACCCTGACCAGGCCGGCGTTGATCACTTTTCCCCTGCCATGGATTATATTAATCCCCAGCCTGGAACATGTCTTTTCCAGTCCGCCCCTTAGAATGTCGGTAATCCTTTCCTTCCGGGCCACAATGGCCGGCATGTCCGCTTTGGCTTCGCATTCTCCGGCAATGCCGAACTCCTTGAGCCTCCTGGAGGTTTCCAGGGCATCGGCTGAAGCCTTGAAGGCTTTGGTGGGGATGCAGCCCCAATTGAGACAAGCTCCACCCATCCGGGCAGCTTCAATAAGTGTAACCTCAGCACCCGCTCTGGCCGCTTCAAAAGCAGCTGTATAACCACCGGGGCCGCCGCCGATTACTGTAATCCTTGTGCTCAACTTGATCTCCTTTGCGCGGATTGTTTCGCGAATATTCAATTGATCATTTTTTGGGAGGGGTCTGCCGGAATCTGACTTACACGCCCCTGAAGAGCTCGGCTGAACTCATCAGCGTGATATGAGCTTCTGACCAGAGGTCCGGAAACAACATGCAAAAAACCCATATCCAAGGCGGTTTCCCGCAGTTTCTCAAAAACATCAGGACACGCGTATTCAGCGACTGGATAATGTTTTGCTGAAGGCGCCAGATATTGGCCTATGGTCAATATATCGCACCCGGATGAGCGCAGATCACGGAAAACCGAAACCACTTCCTCTTCTGTTTCACCAAGACCCAGCATTATACCGGACTTGGTATAGATATCCGGATCCATGGATTTAACATTTGCCAGAAGATCAAGAGACCTGGAATAAATGGCCTGGGGCCTGACCAGGGAATACAATCCAGGAACCGTCTCCATGTTATGATTGATAATGCCGGGTTTTGCCTTGATCACCAGATTCAGAGCTTCTCTGTTCCCCTGAAAATCCGGAATCAGAACTTCAATGTTGACATAAAAGGATGAAAGCTTCCTGATTACCTGAGCGAAATGTGAAGCTCCCCCGTCAGACAGGTCATCCCGGGTCACAGATGTGATTACCACGTGCTTGAGTCTCAGCTCCTGCACGGCCGCAGCCACATGTTCAGGTTCCTGATGATCTATTGGCCCAGGTTCGCCTTCTTCTATATTACAAAACCGGCAGTTCCTGGTGCAGACCTTTCCCAGAATCATGAAAGTCGCTGTTTTCCGGCCGAAACATTCCATCATATTGGGGCAGGCCGCTGCCTGGCATACTGTGTTCAGGGAAAGCCGCCTGAGGATTTCTCTGACCTCTTTCAGGCCGGGCCCTCTGGAAAGAGAAACCCTCAGCCATTCAGGCCTGCGCGTTTTCATGCTGACCCTCCAAGGCCAGGGTCTCAAGTTTCCTGCTACTGATCAATTCAGGGGTGACCTGGAATTGACGGCTGAAATATTTCATCAGATGCTCAGCTGTCTTCCACATGTCATGTTTTTGGCCAGTGTGTTCACAAAGTGAAGTCACGCCCCTGTCGGTTATACCGCAGGGGTTGATCCAGCTGTAGTGGTTCAGCTCGGTACTCACGTTGAAAGCAAATCCGTGCATGGTAATTCTGTGCTTAACAGCGCAGCCGATGGCCATAATTTTTTTAAGCCCTACCCAGACCCCCCTGTGCGTTTCATCCCTGACCGCTTTGATTTGATACTCATCATGAAGACAGCGGATTCCTGTTTCCTCGAGGTTATAAACATAATCATGAACCCGCATACCGTGGCTGCCCAGATGAAAAACAGGATAACCCACAACCTGGCCTGGCCCGTGGTAAGTGACATCACCGCCGCGGTCTGTTCTGTAAACATCCACACCCATTTGTCTGAGTTTTTGTACCGGCACGATCAGATTCTGCGGATTATTTCTTCTTCCCATGGTAACAGTAGGTGGATGTTCCAGAAGCAGCAGGATGTCAGGCACCTGGTCCATCAGACGAAGCCCTAAGAGGCGTGTCTGCAGTATCCATGCTTCTTTATGGTCTATCCTGCCAAGGAATGATACAAGTAGTTTCATTAAAAGTCAGCTCCAGTCGGTATATAATTGCCGGCAACGATTTTAGGCCCTGATAAAATAAACGTTTTCCCTGAAGCCATTTTTAATCAATGATCTGCTTTCCAGAATCACTGCTGCGCCATTTGGGGGGTCAGCCCCGATTTATCTATCTGATGCCTCAGGATAAATCAAAGAAAAAACGCCGGACACAAAAAAAGCCCGCCTTGCAGCGGGCTTTTGCTTTTCAATATTTGCCTCAATTTAACTTGTGAATTTCTGATAAAGACCAACTATCAGGATTACGGCAATGGCAACAGGCACAACGTACCTGATCAGAAATCCGTACCAGGTTCCCACAATAATGGCGCACTCAGGAGTGTTCATTTCCTGGCAGGCCTTCCTGGAAGTCCAGACGTAACCGGCAAAAACAGCTGTCATCAGTCCGCCCAGAGGAAGAAGGATGTCGCTGGCCACAAAGTCATAGGTGTCAAGGATATCCATGCCCAGAAAGCTGACGTCACCAAGCAGATTGTAGCCAAGGGTGCATGGGATGCCCAGCAGAAATATTGCTATGCCCATTAAAACCGCGGCGCTGGATCTGGACCAGCCTTTTTCGTCCACCAGCCAGGCTACTATAACTTCCAGAAGGGATATGGCTGAAGTCAGTGCGGCTACTGCCAGCAGGAGGAAAAACAAAAACCCGAAAAGAGAACCCGCAGGCAATTCAGCAAAAACAGCAGGCAAAGTGATGAAGGCCAGCCCGGGACCGGCAGCAGGATCAAAACCCAAAGCGAACACAGCCGGAAAAATGGCGAAACCGGCAATAATGGCTATAGCCGTATCCAGGCCCACAACCCATCCGGCATTGGTTGGAACCGGCTCGCTTTTTTTGAGATAGCTGCCATAGGTGATCATAGCACCCATACCAAGACTTAAGGTAAAAAAAGCCTGTCCAATGGCCGACAGAAAGGTTTGTCCTGTGACATCACCGAATCTGGGCGTAAGATAAAAGGAAATACCTGACGCGGCCCCTTCAAGAGTCACGGATCGAAGCACCAGAATGATCAGGATTATAAAAAGCGAAGGCATGAGTATCTTGACCCAGCGCTGTATTCCCCTGACAACACCGGAAGCTATGATGGCCATGGTCAGACCC
>PXDF01000205.1 GCA_003566455.1 Desulfonatronovibrio sp. | reverse complement strand
TCTTTTTTACCAACATAACCCCGAATAATCATAAGTTTTATATAGTATTCCACAGAAAATATGTCAATAAAAAATCAGCAAAAAAGCCTTTATTTGTGGGAATTTATGAGGAAAAATAGGAGTGAATAGAAAAGAGCGGTAAATGTACTTTATTGGACTCATAACCCGAAGGACCCTGGTTCAAGTCCAGGCCCCGCTACCAAGAATTTCAAGGGTTTACGGCTAAAATCGTAAGCCCTTTTTTTATTGAAAAATAGCCTACCATCGGGATTACCAACATATCCATTTTCAGGGCATAAACGCCCTGTGAGGAATAAATAAATTCCTGCATGGTACAGGTCATAAAATCGGCTGGAAGCACCTTACAGGCAATCCTGGTGCGTTTTTTTCAAGGTAATGCGCTCCACCTGTTGCGCTCCACCAATTAAAAAGGCCCACAAGCAATGGAGGAAACTTGCAGGCCCTTTCCGGTCCCCGGCTAAGGCAAGCACCGGGCTTCAGCCAATTAATTGACTGAATTTTTTAATCTGTGGTAGCTACTTGAAATTTTTCGAACTGCTCTTTATGCTGTGAAGCCAGCTTATTAGCTGTCAAAAGTTTATCAGTGTTGACTGACTGATTGATTGCCCTGGCAGCTGCTGATAAAGCAACAGATCCGGCATTCAGAACCTCTCGGCATTGTTCCAGTTCTGCTGTTTCCTGTGGCGCTGATTTTCGCTTATGGATCTCAAGAGCTTCATTACGGGCATCATCCGGCAACCCTGTCAAAAGGGAATTACAGCATGCTATAGCACTCATTACGGAAGAATCTCCACGCTGTGCTGCTGATCTAATGGCATGCATTCGATCTTGACTATTCATGCTTCTCAACACAGATCTGGTTTCGGAATCTGTAACTTTGGGCTTTAGGTCCGCCTTGACGCTGATTTCTCCGTTTAAGTTCTGTTCAAGTTCGTCCACATCGTTATAAAACTTCCGCTCCACCTTCGCATGCTGCTCTCGAAGTTTATTCGCCATATTAGCTTTGGCCTTTTCATTAGCTGCGTCACTCTTATAAGGATCTGGAGCGTTTACCATACTGTCATAAGAACTAATTGCATCACCTAAATTACGCATACCACGCACAAGATTTTTTATGCTGTTGCTTGATGTTGCCTCAGTAATCCTATCCGCCAATTGTTTTAAAGCTGTGCCTTGCATCGTTCATTCTCCTCTTGTTTGTTAATTCTGTTTTCAAAATCCGTTAGTGATTCGGCACCCGGGTTCCAGATCACTTCTGTATCCAGTCCAATGATGTAAGCGGTACATGCTGTGACTGTTCCATCAGATTCAACCCCTCGCACAAATACAACTAAGTTCTCAGGGCTGTTTCCCGCTGCTTCTTCGAGTTTTTCAACTCTGCTTTGAAAATTCATACTTTCACCCTATTTTCGGAATTGCTTTTAATTTGCTACCTTTATCTTTTGCATTCCGTTCGTTTTCCAGCTTTTCAAGTACTTCAAGTCTCTTTTCAATATCTGCATCCTTGATTACTGCTTGCAGTATAGAGCAGATATACGCCAGGCCCCTGGCCTTGCTTTCCGGTATTTCATCCTGGTTAAGCTGGTTCGCAACATCTGCAAGAAACCTTCGCACATCCAGCAATGTTTTTAACCTTTTCCTGTACTTTCTCACTTACACCCCCCTCAGGCTTGCACTGAAAATCCTTGTCAACACTAAATTTGTCGATAATTTAGATTACAAATTCGTAACACGATTTACAGTATGAGTATGCATTTTATTTTTTACCCTTGTGGGACAGTCTGTCCCGCGGACTGTACCACGGACTGTCCCGCGGAGATAGAATTTCATGCAGCACCCTTATTCTTGATAAGCCGTTGCACCTTTGATTTGCTCATGCCTAATTCCTGTGCGATATCCGCTCCACCCCCTACCCCCTTTTTTTTATTTAAAACTGCTCTCCTAGCTTCTAACTCCCTTTCGTGAGGTTTAGGCCGTCTTCGCATTTTGAACCACCCTACAGTCAATTCTGGTGGCTTTTTCACTATCACGGCTCCCACGGACTTGCTTCCAATTCATCTTGTATAGCTTCGATCAGGCTGGAAGCTTCGGATTCAGTCAAATCGTTGATACTTTCCACAGTTCTGCCGATGTACCTGGAGAGCCATTCGCTAACACTCTGGTTGACCTGGTTATCCAGGCCAAGATTGAAAGATAACATATTTATCTTCATGATTTGCGCAGCAGTTACCGGATTTTCCTGCGGTTCCGTTCCACCCCTGCTTTCGATATCTAGCAGATTCTTTTCTTGTTGTTGCCGCTCCACCCTCGCCTTCGATCCCTCACCCGGATTTTCCGGAACTGAATCTGAAAGTGGAGCGCTTCTTAAAATGTCTTTGACCTGGTTATCCAGGCTCATTTTCTTTTCTTTTATTTTATTTATACTTTCGTGTTCACCCCGTCGGAACAGGTACCCGTTCACCCCGTCGGAACAGGTACCCGTTCCGGATGCAGACCCGTTCACCCCGTCGGAACAGGTTAGGCTGTCAACCGGCTCTGGCTCTGGAAGTGGAGCGCCTTCTTCTAAAGATTTTTCAACCCGTCCGAGGTCTTCGGACGGGTCCAGGCTTGTCTTCTCTTTTTTCTTCTCTTTTGTCTTCGTGTCCGAGGTTCTCGGACGGGTACCTGTACCAGGTTCTCGGACTAGTACCCGTCCCAGGTTCTCGGACGGGTTAACCTGTCCGAGGTCTTCGGACGGGTTAAAAATCTCCTGCTCTGGAAAAAGGTAATTATTCGAGTGTCCAACATTTCCCTGACGCTGAACAAATCCTTTTTCCTCCAGCCTGGTCAATATCCTGAAAACCCTGGAGCGCAAAAAACCCAGTCTCTTAGCTATGCCATCAACCGAAGGAAAACACTCACCGTCATTTCCGGCATGGTAGGCAAGCTGTGAATAAACCAGTTTTTCATCTGCTCTCATTACCTTATCAGGCAAGCTCAGGACCTTGCCAAGAATGTAAAGACCGCCACCTTTATCCATGTCTTGATATGGGATATAGTATTTCATACCACTACCCCCGAAAATATCTCTAAACATGGACCACCAGCTTGACTTTTGATGGTTTTAGAAAGATAATGACAACATCTTCCATAACCGTAATATCCTTGCTTCGTCCTTTGCCCCTGATCGTTTCTTGCCACGGTCAGGGGCTTCTCAGTTGTAAAATTCATATTAGCCTCGTCGGTCCATCCACCCGAAGACTTCAACACACAACATACTGATATTTATAGAATAAATTTTTTGTTCATCAGTGTTACCATATACATTACCAATCAGGCATTCATTTCTGACTGCTGAAGGAAATTTTTAAGTTCTTCCTGAGAATAACGAATGGCCCCCCGCTTGCCTTTTCCAAGCTTGTAATACCTTGGTCCTTGGTTTCTCCATCGCCAAGCTTGCAGTGTTTTTGTGCTAACATTTAAAAAAACTGCCGCCTCTGCCTCTGTTTTCAATGTTGCTGTTTCTGACATATTATACCCCCTTGTTATTTAAGATATCATAGCCTAAATAATGCTTTTGTTACAAAGGATTTTTTTATGTGAGCCGCCTCTCAGTGGTCCAATTAAAAAAGCCTGCCGGATCTCCAGCAGGCTTAATTCGTTTAATTCGTAAGGATTATTTTTCGTTCACTGCTTGTTTTCTCCTGACAGAATCTAAGGATATTACCTTGCCTGTCTGATATCCATTGACCATGTTCACCACCTGCCGCCCGGCATCTGGTGCCAAATGTGCATAACGCATAGTCATTTCAATACTCTTATGGCCCAAAACCTCTTTCAATCTGTATATGTCGCAACCTTCAATAACCGCCCATGATGCAAAGGTATGCCGCAAGCTGTGAAAACATATCTTTTGCCGGGCATCGTCAATACCATTGTTTAATCCCAGGGCATCAACCGCCCTGTAAAACTTCCGGCTTATCTGGTCCCGAGCTTCTCCAGTCTTGGATGGAAAGACAAGATCCTGTGGTTGCCCTGGCTGCATGGAGTTGAACATTTCAAGAACGGCATCGTTCATATAAACAGTCCTGGCATATCCGTTTTTGCTGTTGCCGATGTAAATTGACTGCTGTTCTGTGTTGATATCGGACCATTTCAATTTTGCGATTTCCCCAAACCTGGCCCCTGTGTTCAAGGACAGAAGACAGATCTGGTAAGTTAGCCCTCTTTTGGTGGATCGCAGCTTTTCAAGCAACCTTTCCGCTTCTTCCCTGCTCAAATATCGTTCCCTGGAATTATTGAGCTTTGGCATCTTAATTTTAAATTGAAGTGGAGCGCATAACCCATTATACACGCCAAGATTTACAATTCGCTTTATCAGAGTGAAGACCTGCCTCTGTGTTGCCTCGGACTTGTTCTGTTTACTCATCCTGGTAAAGATCTTCTTTACATGCTCCCTGGTTATATCTGCCGGGTCCATATCTCCCAGGTCCGGCTTGATATACAGTCTCCACCTGCCATCATCAGAGTTGAAGGAAGGCAAATGGCCCCTTTCCTTCTCCAGGTGATCCCACAGCTTGTTCATGGTCATTCTGGAATCTTCCTGATCTTTCCTGGCCTTTTCAGCAGCTTTGATTTCAGCCGGAGTCTTGCGCTTGCCCTCAATGTATTCCATTCTTATCTGGTTAGCTTTGGCAGGTGTCATATTGTCTCTGTAGGCATAGCCCACTTTAGCCTCTGTCAGCTTGCCATTACGCCGGAAGGCCACGATATACACTCTTTCTTTCTGTCCTGGTCTGGTTAGACACTCAACTTCTCGAAAGTATACGCCCGGATACTTTGTCTTGCCTCTTTTATAATACTTGCTCATGTTGCCCCCCTTGTTGTTACCATCATTTTTTACCAACAGAAAATATCAAAACCCTTGCCATTGCTGAAATAAGTCCCTGGAAGCCTACCATCTTTTTTACCAACATAACCCCGAATAATCATAAGTTTTATATAGTATTCCACAGAAAATATGTCAATAAAAAATCAGCAAAAAAGCCTTTATTTGTGGGAATTTATGAGGAAAAATAGGA
>PXDF01000140.1 GCA_003566455.1 Desulfonatronovibrio sp. | reverse complement strand
CAACAGATGCGCATACCCATGCCTGGAGGGTTTGATTCATTAAACGTGGCCCAGGCCGGAGCCATAATTCTGGGGCAGATGCTGAGGTTCAGTGAATCAGTAAATCAGTAAATCAGTGAATCAGTAGGTCAGTAGGTCAGTGAATCAGTGAATCAGTAAATCAGTAGGTCAGTGAATCAGTAGGTCAGTGAATCAGTAATTTTATCAGATATTGGAGCACAACCATGAAAGTGCATGATTTTCGAGAGCTTGAAGTTTATAAAAAGGCTTTTGATTTGCAGCAAAAAATTTTTGAATTGAGCAAGACTTTCCCCAGGGAAGAGCAATATTCATTAACTGATCAGATAAGACGATCATCAAGATCAATTGGCGCGAACCTTGCTGAAGCCTGGAAGAAACGTAAATACCCGGCGCATTTTGTCAGCAAGCTTACAGATTCAGATTGTGAACAGGCTGAAACTGTTCATTGGCTTAATACTGCTTTTGCCTGTGGATATATAACCAAAGATATTTATGGAGAATTCGTACTCAATTGCGAACGAATCGGTCGAATGATCGGGGTCATGATTCGAGATGTGGATAAATGGTGTGTTTAAGCTGAGCTGATTTAATATTTTGTTTCCACCACTAACCGACTCACCGACTCACCGACTCACCGATTGACCGACTAACCGACTAACCGACTAACCGACTCACCGATTCACCGACTCACCGACTTACCGACTAACAGATTCACCTCCAATTGACCAACAGCCCAATCCGCGTCAAACACTTCACCGGTCCAGATTCTGAACTGTTCCCTGGCCTGATGGACAAACATGGAAAGTCCGGAAATCGTCTGGAGCCCATTTTTTTCAGCCTGGATCAACAGCCGGGTTTTCAAGGGATTGTACACAAGGTCATAGACAATTCTGAAGGGAAGACTGTCAAAATCCCATGGCGTCTTGTCTTCATTATTACCCCTGGTGCCCAGGGGAGTGGTGTTGATGAGAATGTCAGAGCTGAAATCTCCCCGCTTAGACCATTCCAGGCTATGGATATTGAATTCATGAGCCAGTTTTTCCGCCTTATCCATGTTTCTGTTGCAGATATATATTTCCGGGACCTTCAGTTTTTTCAGGCCGTATAAAACCGATCGAGACGCTCCGCCCGCTCCCAGAACAAGGGCCGAATCAATTTCTAACCCAGTCAGAGGTGCCATAAAGCCCAGGTAGTCGGTATTTGTTCCCAGGAGCTGGTTATTTTCATTGGAGATGGTGTTGACAGCGCCTATCTCAAGGGCTTCGCCGGTGATGCTGTCCAGAAAAGACATGACCTCTTCTTTATAAGGAATGGTCACGCTCACTCCTGACAGGGGCAAAAGGCGCGCGGCGCTCATGAAATCAGGCAGGTCATCCGGTTTAATCTCCCATTTGAAATAACACCGGTCCATGCCAAGCTTTTGAAAAGCCTGATTGTGCAGATAGGGGCTTAATGAATGCCCCAGAGGATATCCAAGAACTCCGTAGGCTTGATGCATTTTTTATTTTACCTTAAATTGTCCGAATATCCTAAAATCCAGGGCGTTCAAAATTTCTCAACTGAAGGCTTGATAATGCTCAAAGATTAAGGATGTTAGCCGCCGGGGCGGACGCCTTTTCTGCCGGCAAGTCGCCAGCAGAAAAATGTTTTGGTCTGTCTCCCCGTCTGACTGGAGCTTGTCGGGCACTCACTTTGGTGACTTAAAAAGTAAAAAATTTGCCAAAGTAATAATATCAAAATAAATAAGTGAGTGCCGGATCGAGCGGAGCAGCCTGCCCTGCACCTATCTTGGTTAGACATGGTTAAGAAACAACAACTCTATTAGAAAAGTTGGCTATAAAGATAGGTGCACGGGGGCGGTTCAATGAGTCCTTCTTGTTTTATTTAACTGCTTCAGCCCCGGCCGCCAGTGCCTCCGCGTTTTTGGGAATCAGATGGCTGTAGTGAGAGGAAATAACTTTTTCCAGGCATTTCTGAACAACTTCCAGATCAATTATCCCGATAGCCCGGGTGTAAGCGCCAAGGGCCACCATATTAGCCATACGTGTATTTCCGATCCTGTCGGCAATTTCATTGGCCGGGACACCGTATATTTTCAGGCGGTCTTTGTCGGCCAGTTCCATGTCCACCAGTGACGAATTGATGACAACAGTTCCCTGATCCTGGACCATGGGCTGGAACTTGTCCAGGGATGGTCTGTTCATGGCAATGAGGCTCATAGGATTTTTAATTATCGGTGAACCAATATCATCACTTGAAATGACCACTGTGCAATTGGCTGTTCCCCCGCGCATCTCGGGTCCGTAAACAGGAATATAGGTTACATTGAGACCGCTTTCCATTGCCGCGTAAGCCAGGAGATTTCCAATGAGCATGACCCCCTGGCCTCCAAAGCCGGCAATTATCGTGTCATTATAAACACCCATTATGATTCTCCTTGTGTATCTTTAAATACGCCCAGAGGAAAGAAAGGTATCATTTCCTTTTCCAGCCGTTCATTGGCGGCAATAGAGGTCATCTTCCAGTTTGTGGGGCATGAAGCAAGAAACTCAACAAACCCGAACCCCTTGCCGGATATCTGGATCTCAAAGGCCTTTTTCAGGGCTTTTTTGGCTTTTTTGAAATTCTTGATATTGTTGACCGCGACCCTGGCCGAATAAGAGACTCCTCCCAGACCAGCGATGATCTCAGCCATTTTCATGGGCAGGCCTTCCCGGTCCGCGCAGCGACCACCGGGACAGGTGGTGGTCTTCTGGCCGATCATGGTGGTAGGAGCCATTTGTCCGCCGGTCATCCCGTAAACTGTGTTATTAACAAAGACCACGGATATTTTTTCACCCCGGTTGGCAGCGTGCATGATTTCAGCCAGGCCGATTGAGGCCAGGTCACCGTCCCCCTGATAAGTGAATACGAATTTATCCGGACGGCTTCTCTTGACCCCGGTAGCAACCGCGGGAGCCCTGCCATGGGGAGCTTCCACAGTATCCAGGAGAATATAGTTGTAGATAAAAACCGAACATCCAATGGACCCAACGCAGATGGTATCATTGCCAAGTCCCAGCTCTTCCAGGCACTGGGCAACCAGCTTGTGAACCGTTCCATGGTGACAGCCTGGGCAGTAATGGCTGGGAATGTCAGCCAGAAGAGACGGTGATCTATATGCCAGTATTTCTTCCATTGTAATCAACTCCTTAAAAGCATGTTGAAAAAATCCTTATCAAGCAGAGCGTTCAAAAATTTCAAGTGCAAGGCGCGAGAAAGTTCAAGGTCGCAGCGTATATCAGCATACGTCAGAGTTTGAACTTTTCGTAGCAACGCGGCAATTGGAAGATTTTCAACGCTCTGTTAGGGCATCAATAATGGGCTGTTCAAAATCATTAGGCGTGGGCAGATTTCCCGGCAGCTGCGCGTAAAAGCCGCTTTCAGCCAGCCCGCAGATGGAGAGCCGGACATCTTCAACCATCTGTCCCATATTGTGCTCAATAGTCAGAAATTTTCTGCCTTTGCCGGCCAGACTCTTAAGTATTTCAGAAGGAAAAGGATAAAGAGTGATGGGCCTGACCAGTCCGGCCTTGAGACCTTCTTTTCTCAACTTTCGGATGGTGGACTTTACAATGCGCCCGATTGATCCGTAAGCAACTATGATCAGCTCCGCGTCATCAGTCATGAACTCTTCATACCGGCACTCTTTCCGGGCCCGGGCGTATTTTTCCTGCAGCCTGAGGTTGTGTCCGGCCAGGGCTCCGTCCGTGAGATAGAGGGATTTGAGAATCCTCGGTTCCCTGTCACGCGCTCCTTCAAGGCGCCATGACCCTCCTTCAAAGGCATCCACGGCAACAGGCTCTTTAGGGGTAATGGGCTCCTGCATCTGGCCGATTATGGCGTCTCCCAGGATCAGGACTGGATTGCGATAGGCAAAGGCCAGCTCAAAGGCCAGAAAGGTGAGGTCATACGCTTCCTGAACAGTGCCCGGCGCCAGCACAAGGGTTCGATAATCTCCATGACCGCCCCCCTTGACCGATTGAAAATAATCACCCTGGGAAGGGCCGATATCTCCAAGACCAGGGCCTCCCCGGTTCATATTGACTATTACCCCGGGAAGCTCGCTGCCGGCCATGTATGAAATAGCTTCCTGCTTCAGGGACATGCCCGGGCTGGATGAAGAAGTCATGGCCCTTATACCGCAGGCTCCGGCGCCCAGGAGCATGTTTGCCGCGGCCACCTCGCTTTCAGCCTGAACAAACTCTCCGCCTGCTTCAGGCATGGCCTTGGACATGAATTCAGGTATATCATTCTGGGGAGTTATGGGGTAGCCGAAATAACACCTGCATCCGGCATCCAGGGCTCCCCTGGAAATGGCAACATTGCCCTTGATAAATATTCTAGACATGGGCTTCCTCCAGCTCTTCGCTTTCTTCAGAATCCTTTTTGCTCCGGTACACGATTATTGCCTCGTCCGGACAGATCTCAGCGCAGAACGCGCAGCCCTTGCACCCTTCCATGTCTCCATTTTTGACGCAAACGACCTTGTACCCCTGTTTGTTGAACCTGTCCGACTGGACCAGGATCTCAGTGGGACAGACCTCTGTGCAGAGAAGACAGCCCTTGCATCTCTCCTCCCGGAACACTACTCGCGACATTAAATCACCTCTGTTATGTTATCTGTTATGTAACTGTTCACCATGTTTTTTGGTTAACCTCAGTTCCAGGCAGGCCATGGTTATGGTGAATAATTCCTTTATTTGTAACTATTCACCACATATGGAATATGGTTATTCAAAGGCACTGGATTCCGGCTTTCGCCGGAATGACGGAAAAGAGTAGCAGCCTGCTTTAACCGTCACCCCGGACCAGATCCGGGGTCCAGGTCTTCTGATTCGATTTTGCTGATTAGTGGCTTACTCCTGAAACCCTGTAATAAAAAACAAGAAACTTAGACAGGATTAACAGGATTGACAGGATAAGCAATCAGCGGCCGGAAGCCGCAGATTGCATTAGCCATCGCCAAAGGCGAGTGATTACCTTTTGGCCTGGCTTCCGGCCAGGACAAAAATGTTTTTCT
>PXDF01000108.1 GCA_003566455.1 Desulfonatronovibrio sp. | reverse complement strand
TGAAAACAAAATTTGCCGCGTGACCGGTATAGTTCAGGAAGGATCATCTTTTATGCCTCCAGCCTCGTCTCTTACAATGGCGTAGACCTCATCTCCGGAAACTTCGTCATGCTCTAACAGGGCCTGGGCCAGTTCATCCATTGGCTTTCTGTTGCTGGTGAGGGTTTCCTTGGCCCGTTCATAGGCTTTTTTCAGGATGGTCGCCACAGCCTGGTCGATTTTCTGGGCGGTCAGCTCGCTGTATTCCCTGGATTTGCCCAGTTCCTGGCCCAGAATTATCTCCTGTCCCGAACCTCCTGGGGCCATATGTTCAAACTCGTCGCTCATGCCCCATTCAAGGACCATGCTGCGGGCCATTTTGGTGGCCTGCTGCAGGTCGTTGGCTGCTCCGCTGGTCATCGTGGAAAAAATCATGATTTCCGCGCAGCGTCCGCCCATCATAACGGCCAGTTTATCCATGAGGTACTCGCGGTTGTAGATGTAATGTTCCTTGTCCGGGAACTGCTGGGTTACGCCCATGGACTGGCTCCTGGGGATAATGGACACCTTGTAAACCGGATCGGCATTTGGAAGAAGGACTCCCAGAACAGCATGGCCGGCTTCGTGATAGGCCACCATACGTTTTTCCTCTTTGGTCATGACCAGCCCTTGTCTTTTAAGTCCAAGCAGGATCTTATCCCGGGCAAGTTCAATGTCCTCCCGGTTTATCTGCTTGCGCTGGTCTCTGGCAGCCATCAGGGCAGCTTCATTGAGCAGATTTTCCAGGTCGGCTCCGGATAAGCCAGGCGTTTCTCTGGCCAATAGTTCCAGATTGACGTCTGAATCCAGTTTCTTATTCCGGGAATGGATTTTAAGTATTTTTACTCTGTCCTTGACTGTTGGCAGTTCCACCATGATCTTCCGGTCAAACCGTCCTGGCCGGGTCAGGGCTGGATCCAGGATATCCGGACGGTTGGTTGCGGTCATGACCACGACATTTTCATGACCCTCAAACCCGTCAAGTTCACTCAGAAGCTGGTTCAAAGTCTGTTCCCGTTCGTCGTGTCCCCCTCCCACGCCGGCCCCTCGTCTTCGCCCTATGGCGTCAATTTCATCAATAAAAATGATGCTGGGCGCCCCTTGCTTTGCTTCCTGAAAGAGATTGCGCACCCTCCTAGCTCCTACCCCAACAAACATCTCCATAAAGTCCGAACCTGTAATGCTAAAAAAAGATACACCGGCTTCTCCGGCCACAGCTTTTGCCAGAAGAGTCTTGCCTGTTCCAGGAGGCCCCACAAGCATCAAACCGTGGGGTACTTCTCCACCTACATCGCGTATTTTCTGGGGATCCTTCAGATAATCCACTACTTCCATGAGTTCTTTCTTGGCATCCTCAGCCCCGGCAAAGTCATCGAAGGTGGTCCGCTGCTTTCCCTGGTCATATTTTTTGGCCTGACTTTTGCCGAAGCCGAATAAGCCTCCACCTCCTCCGCCTCCCTGCATGCGCCTGTACTGGGAATATATGAGTCCGCCAATCAGCAGCAGGGGAAGCAAGGAGAGGATGAAATACCAGAAAAACGGGCTGCGTTCAGGTTGCGTGTAAACTTCAATTTCTTTTTCCTTTAGTAACGGCAACAGCTCTTCATCGCCCATGGCCGGAACAAAGGTCACAAATTGGGTAAAGGTGCGTTCGTTATCCTCAATTTCAGTCTCAAGGATGCCTTCTATGCGATCTCCGCGGATGTTAAGTTCTTTAACATTGTCTATCTGGATTTCCCTTAAAAATGTGCTGTAGCTGATTTGAGCAGTCTGCAGACGGGCCGAAAAAAAACTCAAAATGACCATGATCAGTAAAAGAAAAAGCATAAAGTGCAGAAAAGTAAAGTTCTTGAATGGGGATTCTTGCTGCTTTGGTGGCACAGTATGTTCTCCTTTTTTAATATGATTCATGCCCATTGATTCTGCTGGACATATAGAACTGAACAGTTCCGCAGGTTGAACTGTTTTTAAAGATTTGATTAATGCTATTATAAAATATACACTTTATCAGTTACGTCAAACAAAGCCGAGATTCTATTATTGGAATCTTGTCCACCAAAAACGAATCCAGACACTGAGACCAGGCACATAGCCAAACATTTCGCTATTATTTAATTTTTAACCGGACACTACTGACCATGAATAAAACTTATGAGCATAAGCTGCATCTGAGAAATCTGCGCGCCGAAGACTATCCCCATGTTAAATCCATAATGCAGAGGGTTTATAAAAATGTTGACGCGCCCTGGGACCGGGACCAGATCGAGGCCATGATCAACCGCTTTCCAGAAGGCCAGATCTGCATCGTTGATAAGGGAAAGGCCGTGGCTGTGGCCTTGACCATGATGATTGACTTTGCTGACTACGGTGAAAAACATACCTATACCCAGGTTGTAGGCAATGGAACCCTGAAAAATCATGACCCGGAAGGAGACTACCTGTATGGAATTGAAATATTTGTTGATCCGGACTACCAGGGAATGCGCCTGGGCAGAAGGCTTTATGACGCCAGAAAAGAGCTCTGCGAAAAGCTTAATCTGCGCGGGATCATTGTGGGCGGAAGGATTCCCGGATACAGGGAATACAAGGACCAGATATCACCCCAGGAATATATCAACCGGGTTAAGCGCAAAGAAATCTATGATCCGGTTCTTTCTTTTCAGCTTTCCAATGATTTCCACATCAAAAAGCTACTCAGGGATTATTACCCTGTTGATCATCAATCAGAGGGAAACGCGGTTCTCCTTGAATGGATCAACATATATTATGAGGCCAAAACAAGGCTCATCGGCGGACGCAAAACCATTGTCCGGCTGGGAACCGTCCAGTGGCAGATGCGCCGGTTTGCAAACTTTGATGAATTTCTGCAGCAGGTTGAATTTTTTGTGGATACTGTTTCAGACTATGAGGCGGATCTGGTTCTTTTTCCGGAACTGTTCAACGCTCCCCTTATTGCCCAGTACGCCGCAGACAGCCCTCCTGAAGCCATGCGCAAACTTGCCAGGTACACCAATGATCTGCGGGACAAGCTTGTGGACATGGCCCTGGCCTACAACATCAATATTGTTACCGGTTCTGTGCCAGAATACATAGACCACAAGCTGTACAATGTTTCATTTCTCTGCCGCAGGGACGGCACATGGGATTCGCAGTACAAGCTGCATATCACCCCGGAAGAACACCGTTCCTGGGGTCTTTCCGGCGGCAACAGGCTCAAGGCTTTTAATACCGATATCGGACGTATCGGCATACTTATCTGTTATGACATTGAATACCCTGAACTGGCCAGGCTGCTGGCTGAACAGGGAGTAAACATCATCCTGGTTCCCTTCTGGACAGACACAAAAAATTCCTATCTGCGCGTCCGGCGCTGCGCCCAGGCCAGGGCCATTGAAAATGAGTGCTACGTTGTCATATCCGGAAGCGTGGGCAATATTCCCAAAGTTGAAACCATGGGCATCCAGTATTCCCAGGCATCAATCTTCACTCCTTCAGATTTTGCCTTTCCTCATGACGCCATTGCCGCGGAAACAACTCCCAACACATAAACCACCATAATTACGGATGTTGACCTGGATCTGCTCAAGGAACTGCGCCGCCAGGGCAGTGTACAGAACCTGACCAGCAGACGCAAAGACCTTTACAAGCTGAAATGGACCGGAAAATAGGTATCTGAATCTGTGGAGTTAAGGTCTGACCTAACTTACTGCCTGCTGTTTAAAGGCTCTAAAATGAAAGGCCATCAGTCAGTCCTGATAAGATTCGATCAACAAACCGGTTTTCCGGGTGTGGAAACTGTGTCGCAGGGGAGAGTTGAGTGGCTCCATGGTGCCTTTATCAATCTGCTCGCCGTCTTCAAAAAGAACCCAGCTGTAACGTCCGTAATGAGGTATTCTGCGCGCCGTATCCATGGCGGCTTTTTTTGAGCCCGGAACATACAGGCCCCAGATCCTTTCAGGGTCTGAATCCGGGTTGACCGCGACAAAAAGAGCCCTTTCGGGGTTCAGGACCGGCCTCTGATCCAGCATTATTTTTCCGTCTTCATAGGTAAACCTGGTTTGCTTGTAAAAAAAATGACTTGCATACCGCCTGGGCATTCCCAGAAAAAGCACGTCTTTCTTTTCCAGGCCCTGAGTATGGTCTTCCCCCAGTACATCAACGTCTGCCCGATTCATGGCATTTAATATATGAGCCGCGGCTTTCTGTTCATCTGGACTAAGATCGTTGGACATGACCGCCACCAGGGAGTCTGAACCGCGCAGTCTCTCAACAATGGGCGGAATTTCTCCCGGGTGGAGTCGGCGAAAAATGTGAGAACGCGGGTCAATTTTCAGCTCCAGAGGCCTGTCCCTGGAACTCAGCTCAAAATATGTCTTTTCATTACTCACCCTGATCATTTTACTGATGGTGCCGCCCTCGGTTTCCAGAAGCACCGGCAGGTTTAGGTCAAACAAAGGCTCATCCTGTCTTATGACGGCCTTGACAGTCCATTCACTGTTCCGGAAAGATTCACGCACGTCTTCAAGCTCAAGCCTGGGAGCGCCGGGTTTTCTCACCCATTGCCTGAAGAAAGGCTCAAGGTCTTTTTGGGCCACCTGGGAAAAGACCTTCTGAAAATCATCCCAGCCCGCCTCCTGGAACATGTATTCACGCACCATCCGGCGCAGACCTTCCCAGAACTGCTGTTCTCCAACCTCAAGACGAAGCATGTGAAAGACCATGGCACCCTTGCCGTATCCTACGCTTTGACTTTCTCTGCTATCCCTTCTCAAGAACCTGCTCAATGAAAAATCGTTTTCCCGGGTAATGAGCGAGGAATAGTTTCGCAGCAGCCGCTGACGGTAATCCTCGGCCTCCTGTTCTGATTCGCGCTCCAGAAGAAGGTAATCAGCCACATAAGTGGTCACTGCCTCGGACCAGTTGCCCTGTCTGTAATCAACGCGCACCCCGTTGCCCCACCAGGAGTGGGCTATCTCATGAGGCAGGCTGGTCTGCCTGATGAAAGGCAGGCGAATTACCCTGCTGCCCATAAGGGTCCAGGACGGAAAGCCATAACCTGTGGGAAAGAAATTTTCCACC
>PXDF01000125.1 GCA_003566455.1 Desulfonatronovibrio sp. | reverse complement strand
TTTTATCAACAACCACCCAGCCCGCACGCTCAAGCATCGAGTCGATGCTGTCCCGTGCTGTTTGTTCTGGAGTTTTGTTCATGGTATGGGGTTGATGGTGCTTATAATGTTTCAACTGCTCGGTCGTCGCAGCTCATCAGCCGACGGCTGGCCTTTTCCATTCTTCAAGTCCACAATGATTGTAGTCACTCGTCTCGCAAGCCTGCTGTCCTTCAGCCCAAGACATCTGTGTGCCAGACGGACTGCTCCTCGCCATTCTTCAAAAGACGCCGGCTCAGGCACATCAGGAGCGTTTGCAAAGTTGATGAAGACAAGGTAGGCGTCCTTTTTGTTAATCCCGGCCAGGTAATAGAGATGCGCAAGGCGGTTAGCTATCTGGTAAAACGGCATGTGCCAGCATGCATCTTTGCTCGCATGAAATGCTGCCTTGGCCTCGTCTAATCGCTTCTCAATTCTGCTGAGGGAATTAGTTGACGCCTTACTTCGGAAATCAACGGCCTCATCGATGTGGGCCTTGGCTTCAACAAGAATCAGTTTGCCATCCTTTGTACGCGCCAGTCCATCCCAACGAGGCCCGCTTTTGGGCCAGAACTCATCGAGAGGCATAGCCAGTCCGTCAACGCCGAGCCGGTCAAGAAATGCCTCATCGTAGTATTCTGCGTAATCATCATCCTTGCGAGGAGATCGCCAGACGATAACGGTGTCACGCCAGCCGAAGGCCTCAGCAATCGCCGTATCCAATAAATCGGAGTGTTCATGAACCATCACTCGAAGCCAGTGCTCACTACGTTTTGCTTCCTGCGGCCTTGGTCGTCTCGGCATATTTTTCTTGTAACCCATCAAAAGCATTTGTATTCATATGCGTCCGGGCTATGCGGGGTGTCAGATACAATGTTTCATGAGCTTGCACATCAAAATTCAAGCCTCTGCAGACAAACTATCAGACCTCCGATCAACGACATTGTTTTGAGAACTCTTCTCACGTCGGATCGAATCCAGCACCTCAACAACGAGCTGTCGGTGCTCCGGTCTTATTTGGTAGTTGTCCTTCTCCCATTCGTAGGTTGGATACTCATATCCTATGACCTGCCGAAGAAAGTCATTCTTTTTCATTCCCATTTGGCCGGAGATCACTGACAAAGAAAAACCTGCTTTGGCAGGGTCTACATCCGGATTTTGCTGAAGGAATTCTTTTTTTAGTTCCTCTCTTGTCAGTTTATCCTGTTTCAAGCATGCCGGAAGGAGCACATCTCGAATCCTCTGGGCAGTAATCAGATCCTTAGACAAGTAGTTGGATAGCAAACGTCTGAGCTCATCTTCGTTGTATTGCCCCGGCTCATCAGACATTGGGATGGTGAATTTTTTATCCCGGCTCCGCTTCTCCTCAAGATCTTCAGAAATCACTGCCGTCCGGGTAAGAGTTTCAGATCCAGCGGTTGTTCGCACATACTTCAAGATCACCGCGTTGATGCTTACGCCGTAGTTGTCTGACAGCCATTCCACCATTCGTTCCAACGCAGTCTCAGCACCAAACCCGACCAACACAATCCTTTGCCTGTCATTAATCTTGGTTGTTTCCAGGTCTACCTCAGGAAAGTTTGTACTAAATACATCCTCCAAGCTCTCCCCTGAGTACTTAACACATGCTTCACTAATCTTATCTATGGACCAAGTCGCTAGGTCAGAAGCGTAGTCAATAGCTTGAGCTAATGCCTCGCGAGGAAGCCTGTCCCGTTTCAGTTCGATAATTACGAGATCGCCGGACCGATCGATTGCCAAGAGGTCCAGAGCCCCCGAACTCGTCATTACCTGTCGACCAACTAAACGCAATCCGGGACGGACAATACTTGGATCTGCTTCAATCCATGCTTCTAGGTCCAGCGCTTCAGTCCGGCCTGACGCTGCAAGAGTAGATTCGACCGCAACTGGTTTGCCGTCTCTTATTTCCCATGTCTTGATCTCAGTGCCCATCAATCCTCCCTTGCAATATAGATTATGATATCAGCCTTTACTTGCGTCAGATAACGCCCTGCTCACCTGCTGGAGTGGATCGGCAGCGGAACACCGGTCAAATTAGAGCAGAATGGTTAGCCGCTCTCGTAGGCTGTTGAATTGTTGATCGGAACGCAAACATTCTGCGTCTTGTCCGCAGAATGTTTGCGTTATAAAAAATCACTGAGTACATTACGCCTTCGATCCAGATGGTTTATTTGTGGGTATTGCATCAATTAAAATGACATCTGGATTTTGTTGTAACCCTAAATCTTTCAGAATCTTTTGAACTCTCAACAGCTCACTTTCAGAAAAATAAATAATTACCCTTAAGGCTTTTTGGGCATCACTCGCCTTCTGATAAATCTCGACTTGTTTTTCAAGATTTCTTTTTAGACGTGTATTTTTTGCAAGTTTGAACTCAACGAGTGATTTATCAAAGCTTCCCCGTGAAACTTTGAAGTCAACAGGCCCCCTGCCATCATCAACCTCTCTGCTAACATCTGATGGCGTCGCGAACCAAGTTAATCGAAACAGTATCTGCAAGTCGCTTTCCCGCCTAATTGGTTCAGAATTTACAAAAAAAAGACGATGACCGCCCTTATTCTCAATAACATCTTTTAAGAATAAAACACGCTTTCTGCTTTCTACATAGCTATTGCAACCAGTCAAATAAAAATCAGTTCCATTATTAAGCTCACTGACGAAGTCTTTTAATTGTTTGATAAAGAGTCTTTCGATGTGTTTAACCCTTTGTTCACTTATTGCTACAGCTTCGTCTCCGCGTTCCTCTTTATATCGGATATAATAGTCAATAAGCTCCGGATATTTCGAAAGAACCCTGCTAATTGCCTCACTGACCTCTCGTTTACGAGCATCGCGGGGAAGAAGTCGTATGAAATATTCATTAATTTGTGCGCGGAGTTCAGTATTAGGAATTGAATTAGTCACATCATCGAAATCTTTTATTAAATCAGATTTATTTATCCAAGTATCTTCTTTTGTCAAAATATCCTTTGGCGTAAGAATCACATAGTCTCCAAGATGCCAGGGAAGATCGTATCTTCTTGTAACCCAACTTCGAGTATTGTAATTGAAGTACGCTCGCCGTACTGGAATAATCTTTCTTTTGTCTTTCCGGATATTCTTTCGTGCAAACTCTTGTGTATACTTTAAGAGATAGTCCTGAATAAGATTGGTCGTAAAATCACTAATATTGTCCTTTCCAACACCATCCTTAATTATACACAGCTTCTCAAGGTGGCTGTCGTGTGTCACACGTTCTTCGCCAAAATCACTAAAAATAGTACCAAGGTTCTTGTAAAGGGCTCTGGCGAAATCTATTCCAAGTCCTGAGCCCACATTGCCTACAAGGCTAAATCCAAGCCAGTTCTGTTTAACTTCAGGAAATGTATACCAAGCACGTAAAAGCCCTTCGTTTATCCCTTTTTCTGCTTGATCTTTAAGAAATCTCAGATAATTGATGATTTGTGCATGCAAATCCTGATATTCTGTACGATAGGAATTAAAAAGAAGGAATGGGTCAATAAATAGGGGAAGGTCGTTAACGAGAGAAATATTAAATGCCCCGTGTTCATCCAGATCATCAGGGTCTACATTAAATATATCTGTAAAATAAAGGTTCATATCTTATGCCTCACTCTTTTAAGTCCTTGACATCATGAAAAAAACCTTATTGATTCAAATTATGGTCAATCAACCACTATTTTAAGTGGATTACAAGGGAAAAAGACCGGTCTTCAATTCGCCAGTTCAATATAATTACCACGATATCCGGTCAGATATGCCGCAAACGGTCAATGATCATGTTGCCCATCTTTTCCCCGAGCAGTTTACCTTCTGTGTCAAACAGTTCCACAAAACACATGCCGCAAGAATTGTCTTCAATTTCAGAGAAATGGATCGGCTGTTCAAAGCAACCCAGGACATCACAGGCACTGGATGTTCTGGGATAGAGCAGCAAGCTCTGTTTTGCGCCGAACTGGATGTTGTAGGTATACATTTGATGTAGGTCGGTATCGGAAGGCTTCCCATCCCTGGGTATTTTCCATTTGGTATCAATAACAACCCGTTTCTGGTCATGGCCCTGGCCTATTTCAGCAATGATGTCAGGCCTGATGTGTTTTCTAATCCTTTCAGTCCTCCAGAAAGGTTGTCGAACCTGGGCTTTGAAGGAAACGTTTTGTTCTGAATTCATGGCTTCAGCCCGCTTGAGCTGGGCATATACGTAACGTTCAAAAAGATCGTTCATATCAAAAAGAATGGCCAGCACATCCTCGCCGCCGCTGCGAACATCGGGACAGTAATTCAGAATGATCAGCCTGGCCAGCTGGACTGCGCGGCGGTAGCGTTCAGTGTTCCTCGCATATTGAAGCCGAGTGAAAGTAACTTCTGCAGCATTGATCTTATCTGCGTCTTCAAAGGACAGGGCCAGGTTTCGGGCCTGGGCTGTCAGATGGGGGTTGGAACTGGTCAGGATGAGAATGTCCAGTGCTGTGCCAAGGATTTGATTGAATGGATTGTTCCGGTCATAATGAACGTGCTCGGTATAAAATCTCTCGTGGTGGACCAGGTTCAGGGATATCTGTTTCTGGAATAGCAGCCTGCCTTTAAGGGTGGTCAGGTTGTCCTGATTTTTCCTGTATTTCCGAACCAGGCCGTGGTGAGCTAACTGCTCGACCTCTGAAAGGAAAGACTTGAAAAAAATGTCCAGCAGCGTGGCCGAATGGGTGCGAAGCATTGCATCGGTAAGCGAAGTAAGCCTGATCAGCCCTGATCTGCGAATCATCTCAACCAGGGCGCGTTGCCATTTGTCTTTGGTTTTTTGATCGTTGTCCGGGGAGTTATCCGCTTTGGGCAGGATCTCAATGGTCAGGCTGCCCACCTGGATTACGCCCACATAATTTCGAAAGTATATGCGGTTGTGACCGACAGCAAAGAAAACATTTCCATGACGCTCGTTATACTTTACCAGCCGGCGAAAATGAACTTCCTTGAGTTTTTCACCCACTGGAAGCTGTGAATGTTCAAAAACCTGGACAAGATTATTCATAGATGGACCGAAAATCTTCCTGGCTCAGGTTCCTGGGATCTTTAATAACGTAGATATTG
>PXDF01000013.1 GCA_003566455.1 Desulfonatronovibrio sp. | reverse complement strand
TATTCCAGCTGTCTTTGAGCTTCATGCCGAAGAACTTCTTTCACCTGATGGAAGTGGTCCGTTCCATGATCATGGTCGGGAGCGAAGAAATAAGCTCACAAAAGACATCCTATCTCTGCTGGATAAAAGAAGTCATGATGTACATATTTTTGCTATCGATAAACAAAAGCTTGCAAGCGAGGTGTGTGCTATAAATTTGGATTATGATCATAAAATTCCATATCTCGTCGCATATGACTATCTTCTTACTCACATTAATTGGTTTGTAAAAAAAAAGCTTGGACGTTCTGCCAGAGGAATGCTGATAATCGATGCGAAAGAACAATTTCATCCTGATATTGAGAAAGTTACAAGGTTTAGACGATTGGAGGACACTGCTGCACATCGGATTAAATGGATCGTCGAATTTAGTTATCCAGTGGACTCAAAGAAAAATCCAATGGTTCAACTTTCAGATTTGGTGGTATTTTGTGCGAAGAAATTCTTTGAAATTGAAGCAGGATACAAAGATGAGTATCCATATGAAGCTAAACGTTTTTTTACGGAATGTTTCCAAATTATTGACTGCCGAAATCCCAAAAAGACTTTGGTTAAGCGCGATGGCCGCAACATGGAGCACCTTAACAATTTCCTAAACACTATCCAGGTAAAGCCTTCGAGACAATGGAAGAGGAAGTACGGTCTTCCATGAATACCGTCTGGCATTACTCCACCATCCACAACTGCCCCTGCAAGATAATTGAAAAACAAACCTTGTGGGGGCAGGATATTTGCCGTGCCTGGTTGCCCAACCAGGACGCAGTGGTCAAACTTCCATGTTCAGCATTACGTTCCATAAATCCTGACACGAGCCCTGAAGTCGAATCCCAGCGCATCGGATATATGGCAGCAGCAGCCAAGGTGGCAGAGCTTCTGGAGGGAAACTCGGGTGATCATGAAGGCCATGTGCTTTTGGCCCCTATGGAATCCAATGTCATTCCTCTTCCCCACCAGATTCAGGCATTATCAAGGGCCATATCCCAGGACCGGATTCGCTATCTTCTTGCTGATGAGGTAGGTCTGGGCAAGACCATTGAAGCCGGGCTTATAATGCGTGAGCTAAAAATCCGTGGCCTGGTCAGAAGAACGCTTGTCGTATCACCCAAGGGCATAGCCACTCAATGGGTGGCTGAAATGCAGACTCACTTCAATGAACATTTCCGCCTTGTACTGGGTGAAGATATTACTTCGCTACAACGCCTGAATATAGGATCTGACCGGACTGAATCGCCCTGGTCCATGTTTGATCAGGTCATAGTGTCTCTGGATTCGGTCAAGCCGGTATTCAAAAGACGAGGATGGTCAAAAGAACGAATCTCGCAGTACAACCGCAGTCGGTTTGAGGGACTGATTACTTCCGGGTGGGACTTGATTATTGTTGATGAAGCGCACCGTCTGGGAGGAAGCACTGACCAGGTAGCCAGACATAAGCTTGGCCGGGGTCTGGCAGAAGCTGCACCTTATGTTTTGCTTTTATCAGCCACACCCCATCAGGGCAAAACCGATTCCTTTCACCGCCTGATCAACCTGCTGGACCAGGATGCTTTTCCGGACGAGGAAAGCGTTACCAGAGAAAAAGTTGCTCCCTATGTTATCCGTACAGAGAAAAGAAAAGCCATTGATGCTGAGGGCAGGCCATTGTTCAAGCCCAGACGAACCAGTTTGGCCCAGATAAAATGGCAGTCAAGGCATCATCTTCAAAACCTGCTTTATGAAGAAGTCACCGAGTATGTGCGGGAAGGTTACAACCAGGCTTTAAAGGAAAAAAAACGCCATATCGGGTTTTTAATGATCCTGATGCAGCGTCTGGTGGTTTCCAGTACAATGGCCATTCGATCAACTCTGGAAAGACGTCTTGAGGTCATCAAGCATGGTCAGCACCAGGCTGTTTTGCGCCTGGAAGAGTTGGAGGCTGAGCTTGATAATGGTGAAGAATATGACAGTTTGTATGACATGGACGCCCAGGAGCTTCTTGATGAGCTTTTAAGGTCTCATGTGGCTGCTTTGCAGGATGAAGGCCGACAGGTTGAAAGGCTTCTTGATATTGCCCGCCAATGTGAACAGGAAGGACCGGATGCCAAGGCTGAAACCCTGATCGAATGGATATACAAACTCCAGGCTGAAAAAAATGAACCTGATCTCAAGGTGCTTATCTTTACTGAGTTCATCCCCACTCAGGAAATGGTCAGGGAATTTTTAGAGGCCAGGGGCATATCAGTTGTCACACTCAATGGTTCCATGGACATGAACCAGCGCAAACAGGCTCAGGAAGACTTTAAACATCATGCCAGGGTCATGGTTTCCACTGACGCAGGAGGAGAAGGGCTCAATCTTCAGTTCTGCCATGTTATCATCAACTATGACATCCCCTGGAATCCCATGCGTCTGGAACAGAGAATCGGACGCGTAGATCGCATCGGCCAGCCCAAAACTGTCCGGGCTGTTAATTTTATTTTTGAGAATTCTGTTGAGTTTCGAGTCCGGGAAGTGCTGGAACAAAAACTTGGGGTGATTCTCAAGGAGTTCGGCATTGACAAGACAGGTGACGTGCTGGATTCGGCGCAGGCTGGAGAGATTTTTGAGGAAGTATTTACGTCCGCTATCATAAAGCCTGATGAAGTGGAATCGAGTGTTGATCAAGCCGTGGACAGGATTCGAGATGAAATTCAACATGCCAGGGAGTCATCAACTCTGTATGGTCTTTCTGAAGAGCCGGATGTTGATGCTGCACAGCAGCTTCGTTCGCATCCATTGCCTCACTGGGTGGAAAGAATGACAATCAGCTATCTCAAATCCCAGGGTGGAAAGACTGAAAAACAAAAAACATGGTGGAATTTGACCTGGCCTGATGGCTCAAAGCAGCAGAAATGCGTGTTTCATACCAGGGAAGCTGATCACGTGCCAGAGATGACTTTGCTTAATCTGGAAAACAGCCACGTCCGCGCACTGGCTTTAAAGCTTCCCCAGCTTGTGCCTGGTCAGCCCATTCCCAGAATAAATTTAAAAGGATTGCCAGAAAATATAACAGGATTGTGGGGTCTCTTTGAAATACGGCTTTCAGCCCTGTCTCTGGCTGACAGGCCAGGGGTTGCCGGTCTGAGTGTACCAACTGAAAGAAAGGGATTGGTCAGCGTTTTCCTGAGTGATGGAGGCAAGGTATTTCTGCCGACTGCCAGACATATCTGGGATACCATGCTTACCACAGATCCTGTGCTTGAAGGAAGCCTGGATCAATCAAAGTCAGTAGATGCCTTTGAAAAGCTGAACCAGACAGTGAGGGAGGCAGGACGGGAATTGTATGAAGCCTTGAAACAAAAACATGTGGCTTCAATCATCAGAGAAGAAGAGCGCGGGAAAACAGCTTTTGAATACAGGAGAAAGGCCATTGCACGAATCGGGCTTCCTGAAGTCAGGCAGTATCGACAGGCCAGATGCGACGCTGAAGAACTCAGATGGAAGGATAAGCTGCAATCCGCCAGGGAGATCGTCCCGGAAATCCGGCCTCTTGTGATAACCGCCATTGTCCCTGGAGAAGGCCATGACTAGCTGGCGCGACGCTATTCTCAAGGAGTTTGTGCCCAATGTGGGCAAGCTTACCCTGGTGGCAGATCCTGATAGTCTGCTCACAGAGGAAAAGCTGGCCCTTGAATTGCGAAAACGCGGTTTTGATCTCATTGAATATAATGATCCGGTACAGTTCAGATACGCTTATGAAACCAAATACCGCACCATCTGGGATAAGGGTGAGAGTACTGATCTGGTAGTGATCCTGCGTATGCCGGAAGCCGAGCTGGATTCTCTGCCCTATGATCTGCTCAAGGCTGGGAGAAAGCTTTGTTTTAACCTTGGCGATCTGTTTCCTGGTCTCAGCTACCCTATCATTGAACAACTGGATAGAAGCCTTTTGGACGATGTTTTTGAGGCTCAGAACAGGATTAAGCCTGATGCACTGGGTGACAATGCCACAATGGACTTTGTGCTCAGAAATGTGTTTGGAATAGTTGCCGAGGTTATAACTACAGAGGTTGAACTTTTAAGGGCTTTGCTCAGGCTGCATTATAATAGTATTCAGCTGCCCGGAATTTTGGTCGAAAGGCTTGTGGACATCCTTGGCTCCCAGAATATTTTCAGCCAGTGGCCCCTTGAGGAACTGTTCCATGATCAGCAGAATTTTTACAGTTTTCTCCAGGAACGTTGGCCGATTTTTCTAAACATCCATGCCAGGTCGGGCCACGCATGGGAAGATACAGGCAAATACGGTTTGAGATACTCCGGGCCTGGCAAACTTCCTTTTGATCATCAGGATATCAGGATTTATATTGATAATCTTTTTGTGGAGGGCAGGCTGACTCCAATCAAGGGCCCGGACATTGAAGCAGGGGATGATTCCTGGTTCAGATGCGGAGTGATAGAAGAAAGCCACAATGAAGATATCAGGTTCAACCGCCTGCTCAGGCTTATTCAGGAAGAGCTGCCCACTGAACACTGCCGTCATTTTGACTGGCTGTCTTTTGCCATGAAATGGGCTGAGCTGAGCGCATTGGTCCATGGTGGGCATCAGAAAGATGACAGACAAAAGTTTCTGGAGGTTGGCAGGAAAATAAATGACAGCTTCAGCAAATGGCTTCAGAGTAGTTATGCAAGCCTGATAAGCCTTTCTCCATCCAGTCCGGCCATGGTGCATCATATTCCCAGATACATGGCCAGGAATATGGAGAAAGATAAGAACAGCCGGGCTGCCCTGGTTGTGATTGATGGGTTGTCCCTGGATCAATGGGTCACTCTTCGCCGGATCATTCAAGAGCAGGATAATAGAATTGTTTTCCACGAATCATCCGTTTTCGCCTGGGTGCCCACTCTGACTTCCATTTCAAGGCAGGCTATTTTTTCGGGCAAGCCGCCAATCTATTTCCCCTCATCCATAAAAACTACCAATAATGAAGAAAAGCTCTGGAAACAGTTCTGGGAAGAGGCGGGTCTCACGCGTCAGGGCGTTGCTTATCAACGGGGACTTGGGGATGGTGACATCAGGGCTGTTCTTGATCAGGCAATAAATCCGGGTGTAACCAGGGTGGTAGGCTTGGTGGTGGATAAGGT
>PXDF01000103.1 GCA_003566455.1 Desulfonatronovibrio sp. | reverse complement strand
TTTGGAACAACAGAATTAAGCAATCATAAAAGTTTAATAAGGTCCTGAATGTCTATCGTCATTATACATTCTGATAATCATAATTACGGGCAGTATCTTAAAACACTGGTGGAGCAGGTGAGTTATGTTCAACAGCCGCAAGTATATGATGGACCGTTTGCTGTTAAATCATGTCTTGATCATCCAAGCCTGGTTGTATTTCATCCAGGTTCAAAAGAAGATGGTGAATTGACTGAGTTCATACGGAACTGGCGTAGTGTACCCAAGATCATTATCACCAAAAACGGAAATAATTCAGAGAACTGGCCGGATTCGGTCTTTTTATCCAAACCTCTGGACCCAACAGCTTTTGTAGAGTGCATATATCGCCATTGCTGTTCAGTGAATAAAGATTTTCAGGATTTAAATCCGATACCTGTTGAACCTTTTTTGATAGGCAACAGTTATCAAATGCGTGAATTGAGGAATAAGATAGCAAGGGTGGGCAAATCCGAGTTAAGTGTGCTTATCTGCGGCCAGACAGGTACAGGCAAGGGTGTGGCGGCAAAGTCTTTACACAGTAATTCCAGGCAGCGTGAAAAAGAGTTTACATATATAAACTGCGCAAATGTTCCTGGTTCCTTACTGGAAAGTGAGCTCTTCGGTTACAGGAAGGGAGCTTTTACCGGAGCCTGGCGGGATAAACCGGGACTGTTTCAGCAGGCTGGTGAAGGAACCATTTTTCTGGATGAAATTTCCGAGATGTCTCCACACATGCAGGCAAAACTTTTGCATGTACTTCAGGAAAAAGAATTTTATCAGCTTGGAGGGACTTCCAGGATAAAAATCAAGGCCAGAGTTGTTGCCGCGACCAACGCTGATTTGCGCAAAGCTATTGTTGAAGGCAGTTTTAGGGAGGATCTATATTACAGACTGGCTGTTGTCAGGCTTGACCTGCCGCCATTGAAGCAGCGTATGGAGGATATACCATTACTTGCCCGGTATTTTCTGGACAAGTTTTGCATAAAGTATAACAAGCTGGATTATAGCGGTCCTTCAGATGAAATATGGGATTTAATACAGATTTATGAATGGCCGGGCAATATACGTGAACTTGAAAGCTGCATTAATGGACTGGTGGCACTGGAAAGTGAAGAGATGGTCCTTGAAGATCTTTTCAGAAAAATACCTTCATCCAGTGATGCAAGGCGCACATTACAAAGGAAAGAAATAGATCCAGTAAATTATCAGAATGATATTTTTCCTTTGAAGGAGGTTGTAAGAAATGCGGTGGATAATGCAGAAAAAGACATTATACAAAAAGCACTCAAAAGCACAGGCGGCAAAAAAAAGCTTGCGGCAGAAGTACTGAAGGTCAGTTACAAATCGTTATTAAAAAAAATCAAGGTTTATGGGTTATGAATTATGCAAATACCAAAATATGAGTGGCGTCCATATCTGGACATGGTTTACAGGCGTAAATGGTGGGTGATTGTACCTTTTTTGATTGTAATGACCGCTGGATGGATATATCTGGAAAATCTTCCCAAAACATACCGGGCATCCACTCTGATTCTGGTGGATGCCCAGAGAGTCCCTTCGGATTTTGTTAAAAGTACAGTGACCGAAGACGTGCAGGCCAGGCTGAGAACAATTTCACAGCAGATTCACAGCAGATCCAACCTGGAGACTGTCATCCGACGCTATGAACTGTATCCTTCACAGGAAGGAGCATCCAGAGGTCTTTTATCAAGTGCAAAAACAAGGATCATGGTTGTGACCGGACAAAGAGAAGCGTCAGCTGAATCTGAACCCGAGCCTCCTTCCATGCAGCATCTGGTCCGCTATGTCCGGGATAAAATCGATATTAATGTGCGTGGAGAGAACCGTGCCTTTGAAATTTCATTTGAGTGGAGCGATCCGGATACGGCAGCCAGAGTGGCCAATGCACTGGCCTCTCAATTTATCAGCCAGAACCTTCGTTTCAGGGAAGATATGGCCATAGGGACTACAACCTTTCTTGATACCGAAGTGCAAAGGCTCCAGCAGGAACTGCAGCAACGTGAAGCTGAGCTTGAAGATTTCAAGCGCAGAAACATGGGCAGGTTGCCAAGCCAGCTTGAATCTAATCTTAATATTCTGAATCAACTTAAAAATGAGCTTGGACGTGTAGAGGATCAGTCTCAGCAGCTGTATCATGAAATACAGATCACCAAGAGGCTTTACGCTTCAGCTGGACGCGGGGAAGAAGGAAGCATAACCCAGCAAAGACAAAGTGTTGAAGAAAATCTTAGGCAGCTCAGGTTAAGGTATACGGAACAACATCCTGAAATCCGTTTTCTCAAAAGAAGACTCGAACAGTTAAGGGAGGAAGAAAAGATCGCGCTGGCCATGATCCTGGAGCAGGAAGAAGTTCAGAATCCAGCCCGGGGTAACGCGCAAAGCGAAATGCAGACTATAGAGCTAGAACAGATGCAGAGGAGACTGTCCAACCATGAAGCCAAAATGATAGAACTGAGAGAACAGATAAATATCTATCAAAACAGGGTTGAGCAGACATCAGAAGTTGAACTGGAACTAAAAAATCTTGAGCGCGACTATAATGCTGTAAATGATCGCTTCCAAAATCTGTTGCGCAGAAAACTGGATGCCCAGCTGGCTGAACAGCTTGAACGCAGGCAGCAGGGCGAACAGTTCAGAGTGGTTGACCAGGCCATTCCGCCTGACTCACCTTACAGTCCTGACCGGAGCAGGATTATGTTTTTAACTCTGGCTTTCGGCCTGGGCATGAGTGGAGGGCTGGCCTTTCTGCGTGAAAGCATTGATTCCGGTTTTAATTCATCGGCTGAAGTGGAGCAGGCTCTACAGCCTGAGATGCTCATCTCCCTGCCTCTGGTCAAAAAGTCAAGAAATGGCTGGTTAAAAAAATCTGGCGGTAAATTATGAGTAAAATATTTGAAGCGCTGCAAAAAGCGGAACAGGCTAAAAATGTCGTTCACACCAGTGAGCCTCCCAGTTTTGAGGATATGGAGCTTAAAACAGGATTGTCCGACGATCTTGTGACCCTGAAAAGGCCCGGTTCAGTCGCGGCTGAACAATTCAGGTTATGGCGCTCCAGGATTTTAAAACCTCAGAATGGTAAGCCTCAGAAAACGGTACTTATCACCAGTGCCCTGCAGGGTGAAGGCAAGACATTTGCCGCATGCAATCTTGCTGCGACCATTGCTCAAGGACTGGATGAACATTGTCTTCTTGTTGATGCTGACTTGCGAAATCCAATGGCGCATCAGGTATTCGGCCTTGAACGACCTGAAAAAGGATTGAGCTCTTACCTGAGCAACGGAACGCCGCTGGCTGAAATGCTGATAAAAACAGTCATACCAAAGCTGACCATACTGCCCGCGGGAATGGAGACGGATAACCCTGCAGAGCTCCTTTGCTCACAGAGAATGCACTCATTGATCGAAGAATTAAGAGATCGCTATCCTGACCGTCTGGTGGTTTTTGACAGCGCGCCGATCAATTTTGCCCCTGAAACTGTAGTGATCTCCAAATGCGTGGATGCAGTTTTTCTGATGCTTTTAAGAGGCAGGACCTCCAGAGAGGCGGTCAGTTCCGCTATGGAACACTTTGGCAGGGATAAGCTTAAAGGGATAATTTTCAATAAGGATCTGAAAGTTAAAAATTGCAAGCGCTATCCTTATGGATACGGATACCGGGCAGCCTGCAGAACTGCGGGTTAGCTCAAAAGGAACAAGCCTTGTTAAAGGTTTTCAATAAGTTCTATACTGTCCGGAACCTGCTTTTTTTCCTGGGTGAAACCGGCCTGATTTTCCTGGGAATCTGGCTGGTGATTTATATGATCTATTCAGGAGAGATGCCGCAGAATTCAGAGCGCATGAATGTGTGGGGACGGATTCTGCTCATCACTTTTCTTATTCAGATCAGTCTTTATTATCACGACCTTTATAACTTTCGCAACAAACATGCGATGTTTGAACTGAGCATTCGGATTATTTCCGCAATAGGAGTGGCCTGTCTTGGACTGGCAGCTTTGTACTACATTCTTCCCTACCTGATCCTGGAGCAGGGAATCTTCTTTTTCGCCATCATTATCCTGATTCTTTTTCTGGTATCCTGGAGACTTATTTATCAGTATGCCTGTCTGTTGAAGCTCTGGGATGAAAAGGTGCTTCTGGTCGGAGACGGCAGTCTGGCGAAACTGATTGGAAAGGAAATCCAATCCAATATGGATTCAGGCTATACAGTCAGCGCTGTCTTTTCCAATCCAGGAAAAACCAGTTTAGCTCACGATTTTGGTGCAGAGAAAAAAGATAACTATAGTGAGCTTTGCAGCTACTGCTTGCTCAACAGTATCAGAAAAATCATTGTAGCACTTGAGGAGCGAAGAGGCAGGTCTCCAGTTCAGGCTTTGCTCAACTGTAAAATGATGGGAATCAAGGTTCTGGAAGGCATTTCATTCTATGAGTCAATAAGCGGCAAAGTTCTGGCCAGTGAAACGCCACCAAGCTGGCTGGTCTTTTCTGATGGATTCAGAAGAAGCAGGGCTGTTGTGGCAGCCAAAAGGTTTCTGGACGTCACCTTTGCCTCAACAGGCATAATTCTCAGCCTGCCGTTACAGATGGGTGTGGCTGTTCTGGTGAAACTGACTTCGCCTGGTCCAGTGTTCTTCAGGCAGACAAGAGTGGGCCAGATGGGAAAGGGTTTCAAGGTCATCAAGTTCAGAACCATGTATGAGGACGCGGAGGATAATAGCGGTGCTGTATGGGCTGAAGAGGATGATCCGAGAATCACCCGGGTGGGCAGAATGCTCAGGAAATTCCGTATTGATGAAGTGCCTCAATTCTGGAACGTGCTCAAAGGAGAAATGAGTTTTATCGGCCCGAGGCCGGAACGACCGGAATTTGTTGAACAGCTCAAAAAAAAACTGCCGTATTATGGTGAGCGGCATTCGTTGAAGCCCGGCATTACCGGCTGGGCACAGGTGAATTACGGCTATGGCGCTTCAGAGGAAGACGCTTTGCGCAAGCTTGAATATGACTTATTCTATATAAAAAATCTGTCTTTGATTTTCGATCTATATATTTTACTCAAAACAGTAAAAATCGTACTTGTAGGTCATGGAGCAAGATAAACGG
>PXDF01000238.1 GCA_003566455.1 Desulfonatronovibrio sp. | reverse complement strand
GAGGACATCATCAGAATCGCCAGGGAGATCACTGCCGCCGCGCCCGCGGCCATGGTTTATCCTGGACGGCGGACCTCGGATTATGAAGACTCAACCCAGATCAGGCGGGCCATGGCCATAACCAATGCCCTGCTCAACAATTTTGACAAGCCCGGCGGCCTGCTGGCCATCCGTGAAGTAGGCGTAAAAACACCTTATTACGATGTTCCATGGTATGACGATAACCCCTTTGACCGGGTCGAGGCTGGAATGGTTCCAGGTCTCATCGATCACGAAGGGTCATTTCAGCTCATGCGTGACGCCATTATTTCCGGTGAACCATATCCCATCAAGGGCTGGTTCAATTTCAAGACCAACTTCATGCAGACCGCGGCCAACAGAAACAAAACCCTGGAAATGATGGATCATCTTGAATTCATTGTAAATATCGACATCGCCATGACTGATACCGCCTGGTACTCTGACGTTGTCCTGCCCGGAGCCAGCTTTCTGGAAAGAAAGGACCCGGTTTCCGCCCTGCAGGGCTCTTCAGCCTGCGCCTGCGCGGTAATGCGCGACCCGGTGGTGCCGGAAATGTTTGAATCCAGGTCTCCCTTCTGGATCCTCAAGGAACTGTCCAAAAGGATGGGCTTGAGTGATTCCTTTGATTTCACCATTGATGAATACAGAAGGCAGCAGGTGGACGGCCTGGACGGAGCCCTGGAAGCCATGAAAATGATGGGCGTCTACTACAACCCAAGCAGGACCTATGATATATACGCCGGCTCGCCTCTCAAGACCCTGACCGGAGTCAAGGAAATCTACAACCAGCGCTACGCCCGTTCCGGTGTTGATCCAATGCCGGTCTACAAAAGGCCTAAACAACCTGATGAAAACCAGTTCAGGCTGGTGGTGGGCAGAACCGCCTTTTTCACCCACAGCAACACCAATAATGAACTATTGACGGAATTCATGGAGGAAAACACCCTGAACATGCACCCCGAACCGGCTTCCAGACTTGGCCTGCGAGACGGGGACCTGGTCGAGGTCAAGAGCAGGGCCGGCCAGGGAAGGCTGCGCCTGGAACTCACAGAGGGAATCGAAAAACAGACAGTCTATATGGCAACTGGATTCGACTCTCTTTCTCCCGGCATGAGCCTGGTCCACAAAAAAGGCGCGAGCATCGCCGAGGTGCTGGAGGATTATTATGATGAAATATCCGGCAATATGGCCATGCATGAAACCTTTGTAACCGTAAGGAAGGTGGCCTGATGAAAAAAAAATACTGTATGGTCATTGACTCTTCGGTTTGCATCGACTGCAAGGCCTGCATGGTCTCGTGCAAGGTGCAGCACAATATCCCCCGGGGCTACTGGCGAAACTGGATCAAGCATACTGAACCCGACTTCTCCATGGGCAAATATACCTTTGTCCATTTTCAGCCAGGAGGGTGCATGCAATGCGATGAGCCTTCCTGCGTGTACGCCTGCCCCAGCGGAGCAACCTATAAAGACGAGGAAACCGGAATCATCCATGTTAATGAAGATCTGTGCATAGGATGCGGAAACTGCGTCACAGCCTGTCCTTACGGAGCCAGATACCGGCATCCCGTGAAAAGAGTTCCAGACAAGTGCGACTTCTGCAGTGACCGGCTGAACATGGGACTGCTTCCGGCCTGCGTTGATACCTGCCCCACCAAGGCCCGGACTTTCGGGGACATGAATGACCCGGACAGCGATGTGGCCAGGCTTCTGAGGGACAGAGAAACTGTACGCGTGGTCAGCAGGCCCGTGGATACCAAACCCAATATGTTCTACCTGGCTGAAACAATGCCCGCGGACTGGCCCGGTTCTGTGGAATACCCGGCGGCTCATCAGGCCATGACCGGCTTTGTGAATCCTCTGGTCAAGATAGCCGTGGGTCTGTCCGGCCTGGGAGTGGCAGCCATGTTTCTGAAACAGCTCTTCACCAGCGATGAAACCTCTGATCATGAAAAAAAGGAGGAGGTTTAACATGAGCAGCAAAATGATTCACCGACACGACAAAGGCGCCATATTTATTCACTGGTTCAACGCGTTCTGCTGGATATTCCTGACCCTGACGGGACTGGGACTGATCAGCAACGAACATATCAACCCGGTGGGGGCCTGGTGGCCCAACCTCATGCGCACCATCTTCGGCAGCGGCGAAACCCTGCTCACCTTTCACATTTACGTGGGTCTAACCTGGGCAGCTGTAATTCTTGTCTATATTCTGATCAGATTCAGGGATTCCCTTGGTTTTTTAAAGGAGGTTTTCACCCTTTCCCCGGCCAGGGATGCCGCCTGGATGATCAAAAAAAACGTTCAGCTCACTCTTGGCAACAACGCCCTGAAGAAAATGGGCATGACAACCGACATCCCGCCCCAGGGCTTCTACAATGCCGGGCAGAAGGTTTTTGCCCAGCTGACTGTCTTAGCCGGGCTGATAATGGTGATCACCGGGATAATCATGTACATATCAACTATTATTCTGAACAATCCCACACCAGTGGCCTGGTCCAGAACCATCCACTATCTCATGGCAGGAATCGCCTTTGCCGGTCTGCTGGTTCATATCTACATGGCCGCCATCTCCAGGGATGAAAGGCCGGCCTTCAAGTCCATGTTTTCAGGCCTGGTTCCTGAGGATTACGCCAAACACCACCATGAACTGTGGTATGAGGAGGTCAAGAATAAGCCGTAACAATCGCGGGAATCGGTCGTCAGAGGTCGGACGTCAGACGTCAGATATCGGATATCAGTGAATCTGTGAATCGGTGAATCGGTGAATCGGTAAGTCGGTGAATCGGTGGTCTGAATTGAGGAACTTTTACCTGTCATTGCGAAGGAGCGAAGCGACTGAAGCAATCTCAGACAGTCATGAAGAGATTGCCGCGCTCGAAGACTCCCTCGCAATGACAGGCTTCGCGAAAGACCGAGTTCCACCTGAACCTGTCCTTGAGAGAGGAGCGAAGCAATCTTTAACAGTTACAGGAAAATCTGCTCAAATCAGGCCTCAATTATAAAAAACCGTATTTTGACCTGAGTGATAATCGAAGTAATTAACCCCTAACCATTTTGCTAACCATTTAACATATGGAGGAACTAAAGATGAATTCAAGATTCAAAAGACTGTTTACACCGCTCTTTCTCCTGGCCCTGGCCCTGTTGTTCCTGACAGGGTGCGTGGCCAAGGAACCGGTCAGGCCCGGTGTAGTGCCGGAACCCGGCAAAGTGCCCACGGTACAGGAGGAGTTTGATCCCAACCAGGTTTCAAACCCATACCACACCCTGGTCAGCATTGACTTTGTTAAACCTTTTGTGTGTGACAACATGCTCCTGCAGGAACCGCGGGAAGATGTCGTCATCATTGACTCCAGGCCCAAACGTCCGCGCTACGACCGTGGTCATATACCAACGGCCATAAGCATTCCGGACAGTGAATTTGATGAACACGTCCATATGTTGCCCCAGGACAAGTCAGCACTTGTCATATTTTACTGACAAAACCTGGCGTGACCTCTGAGTCACAATTCTGCCTGGAAGGCGGAAAAACTCGGCTATAACAATATAGTTGTCTATGCCAGAGGAAATGTGGAGTGGGAATCAAGATACATCACCTGGACCATTGAAGACATAACCGATGTAGAACCCGCTGCTGAAGTCGCCGAAGCCCCCGCGGCGCCGGCTGCTCCTTCAGATATCAAGCAGGGACCTTTTGAAGGTTCCATTGACAATGACTTCTTTGTTGAGCTCATGGCCACCAACCCCAACAGCATCCAGCTCATTGACGTTCGTTCCCAGCAGGAATTCGGAACCGGACACATCCCTTCCTCCATAAACATGACTGTTAACCAGCTGGAAGCTAATATTGATACCTTTACCGATGAAAAGCCAATAGTTTTCATCTGTTCCACAGGCGCCAGGAGCGGTGAAGCCTATTACCTTTTCCTGGACAAGAGGCCTGACCTGAAAAACGTGTACTATGTTGACGCCAACGTGTCTTATACCCCGGACGGCAGTTTTACCATAAACTAGCTGACTTCATCACTGCCTCATTAACGCGGCGAAGTCCGGACCATTTGAACCATGTTAATTTATGGTCCGGACTTCGCTGGAACAAACCTGACAGGGCGCTTAAATTCTTTTAGATGAATCGATCCTTCAAAATCCGAGCCTCATCACGCTGTCGCGTGACAAAAATCGCCCCGGGAGGAAAACATGCCAAAGATCATATTAAAAATTATAATTTCAGGCCTGATATCCGCGTCCCTGCTGGCGGCTGTCTTTATTCCCCTCGCTCTGGCTGAAAGGTCTGCCGGATGGTGGGACCATGCCAACAGCATGGCCCAGCGCGAAGGCTACAAGGTCATTACCACCATGGAACTTAAAGAACTGTACCAGGAGCAAAAGGATTTTGTAATCCTGGATAACCGCTTTGCTTATGAATTATCAGACGGACTCCTTCCCGGAGCCAGGAATATTCCCTTTGACCTGGCTGAACTGCAGGCTTTGTCAGAAGAAAAGAGAGAACAGCTTCTGGAAGCCATTGGCCCTGACAAGGACAGAATAGTTGTGACCTACTGCCGGGACTTCAGGTGAGTATTGAGCGGAATTGCCGCCAAATGGGCCGTGCGCCTTGGATACAACAATGTTTACCGCTACCATGCCGGAATCGCCGCCTGGAGAGAACATTTTCCTGATGAGATTGAACAGATATGAACCAGAAAAATTCTGGATCAGTCAGTTTTTTCAGCCTTGAGGAGGAAGACCGGGCCAGGATAAAACAGGCAGTCAGTCTTCTGATCATGATATTCTGGGGTCAGGGAGGACAAAAGGATTGGATTGATCTAGTTCGAAAATCTCGTGACACATGGAAATCCCTGGATAAAATCCCCGGGATGGAACACCTGGATATTGTTCATTCCGTCCAGGACCTGCTGCGCAGTAATCCTCATGAAAAGCTGATAAAAGATCTGGAAAGCGAATTTGTCAGAATATTCATCAACACCAGGGGCGGGGTAAGCGCGCCCCTTTACCATTCCTGTTACCATGATGATCAGAATCTTTTAATGAACAAACCCGCGCAGGAAATGTCCCGGCTCCTGGAAAATGCCGGGATGGAGCTTGGTCCTGATATTGGTGAGCCTCCAGATCATCTGTCAATTGAGCTTGAATATCTGTTCTTTCTCCTCAACCAGCCCCATGCCCATACTGAT
>PXDF01000018.1 GCA_003566455.1 Desulfonatronovibrio sp. | reverse complement strand
TTCTTACTTCAGAATGGCTTATTTCCTGGTGGAAGGGCTATCAACCCACAGGACGTCTGCTGTGTCTTTGTGTCAGAGATAAAAAAGGCAGAGCTGTCGGATTTGCCCCTTTATATTTAAAAAACAGGAATATGAGAGGCATAAACTACCGGGCACTCATTTTTCTCGGAGACGGCACCAACGATTCAGAGTACCTGGATATATTCTGCGCAGAAGGTTATGAGCAGATCGTCTTTCCTTTGCTCCTTGACTGGATAGCCGACAACCGGGCTCTGTGGGATGTCTGCGAATGGAATGTTATTCCTGAAAATTCACCCAGTCTTGATTTTATTATGAAATGGGATTTAGTTAAAAATGGATATTATTTCAGCAAACCTTATGAATGTTCACATGTTCAACTGCCTGACAGCTATGATAAATATCTGCAGTTATTAAGCAAAAAACACCGGCAGAATGTCAGGTATTACTGCAAAAAAGCGGAAAGTCGAAGTCAGGCTGAGTATCTGGTGCTGGAGGATCCTGATATTCTGGATGAAGCCTTGAAAAGACTGTACTTATTGCATACCAGGCGCTGGAATCATGCGGACGAACCAGGCAGCTTCACTGACTCCGGACGCGTCAGGTTTTATGGTATTATGGCCGGGCGCATGAATACAAGAGGGTGGCTGCATTTTCGGCAGCTGAATCTGGTGGGCAGACCTGCTGCTTTGCAGATCGGATTTCTTTACAATGACACCTATACCGCCCTGCAGGAAGGTTTTGATCCGGAAATGGGCAGGGAGTGCCCCGGTGTTGTGCTCAGGGCCATGGTGATCCAGGAGCTGATAAATAAAGGAACAGGAATTTACGACTTCCTTGGCCTCCATACCAGGGCCAAGGAACGCTGGAATGCAAAAGTGCATTATTGCAGCCTGCTTACAGTAGCTCCCAAAAACATCCGTACCCATGTAGTGGTCGGCTTGCCCCACGGACTGGAAAAAATCAAGGCCGGATTGAAAAAGCATACTCCAGATCATGTGCTTGCATTGAAGCGCAGAGTTCAGAACATGCTCAGGCGCGAAAATTCGCTTGATTCAAAATCCGGTAATAAAGAGTGAAGTAAGAAATGAGATTTCAAATGCGCGTTAGCGGGATGTATTATCCGAAGTCCAGCCTGAAGGTGTAGTTTTAAACCGGCTTTGCATCATTTTCCTGACCCCTCAGATCCAAATTTGCCGGCATGCAGGAATTCTTCATACTTTTTCCTGCTGCGCCTGATGCTGTACCAGAGGCTCAGCCCGAGCCTTAAACTTATAAACAGTCCAAAAATTATGGCCGCGATTTTTACAAAAGGCATGATCATGGACTGCAGAGCCCTTTCGAATAATCCCGGGCTGGCTACAAAATAAGGATTTCCTTCAGCATCGAATGCTATATGCCCGTCTCCAAGAAACCTGCCTGAGTTATCTAAAATGACAGCTGTGGCGGAAACGGTAAAAAGTACTTTGCCCGGGTTGTTCTCGATAAACCTGCCCATAAAGACTGCCATGCGCTCCATATCCCTGTAAAGAAGCTCGACTATTCCCTGCTTCTGTAAAGCCGGAAGCTTCGCGATATCATCCAGGTGACGCCCGAAAGTAACAGCCTGATCCCTGTTCATCCTGACGATAAGTTCTGCTCCGTCTCTACCCAGGCTGGACATGGATCTTATGCCGATCCCGGGGTGAGTCGCTTCGGCGCGCAAGGCGGCGCTTCCGTAACGCTCGACCATTTCAGCCAGAGCCCTTCCTTCGGAACCGGAAAGGCGTCGCAGGGCCGGGCCGGTCAATTCATTTGGCAGATCATTCATGGCCCTGATCAATCCGGGAATATTTACAGCATTGTCCGCGGCCCGCAAAGCGTCCACTCCATGAGAATCAACCAGCCTTGCAAGCCCGCCCAGGGCCTCATCGCCTCCTTCGCGCGCGGCCCGCTCCGAAATCCGGCGAACACCTGCTTCTCCGCCGAATTCCGCCAGTTCTAATACCGCGTTTGAACCTTTGCCGGAAATTGTCCTGATTATTGTTTCCATGCCCTGACGCGCGGGTCCTGCCAGTCCGGCATGCGCGGGTTCCTGTTGTCCGGGTCCAACTTGGTCGAAGCATACGAAACCTAAGATGGCTAAAAATATGAACATGAGCTTGAGCTTCATCAGCGCGCCTCCATGATCGCAAGTTTCAGGGCAGACCCCTGGGCTGTGTTATAGTCTTCAACAAAGGCATGCAGATTCTCCTCGAGTCCCGGCTCTTTATCAGAACCGCTCAGAACAGCATCCAGAAGCGAGTCGATATAACTTTCAAGTTCATCTGAGAGTTTTTCCTTGAACTGCTCCGTCATCCACCAGTCAACGGTTATTCCCATAATTAAACCTGCACCCAGACCGATTACCGTACCCTTGCCGGGCAGTATCGAACCGGCGGATGCCCCGGCAGCCGCGCCGGCAGATGCCCCGCTTACAGCCTGAGAAGCAAAAGGCGCGACTTTGGTTCCAAAACCCGAGCTTACTTTTTTGACTATGCCCATACTGACAATGGCAGCTGCTTCACCGGCAGCCAGGGTGGCAATACCGTTATACACCGATCCCCTGGCTCTTTGTACGGCAAAATCCCCAAGGGTGTTCATGACTTCAGCAGCAAATACTCCGGAGGCAGGCACTTTTATTTCCGGCATGTCCGAGGCGGCCACCGCAGCCCTGCACTCTATCAGCAGCCAGTTTTCAGTGGCCTGAATCTCCTCGGCAAGCCGGAGCAGGACAAGAGAAATATCCTGCGCCAGTTCGTCCTCGGTGAACAGATGTTCTTCAAACATTCCAATGACCATCTCCTCAATGCGGCCGTCATCATGACGCCACTCCCCGGGCATCATTCTCAGGATTCTGAACCTGGTCCCATAGCCGGCAAGATCATCCACAAACGGCTCGACCCTGTCCTTGTAACCCTGGAAAACAAACTCCAAATCAGCAAAGGCAATTTCCATTGACAGTTGATTGCGACTGGCGGCTTCATTAAGGAGCGGCTCGATATCCTTCTGAATAAAAAGTTCATATTGAAGAGCGCGTAACTCAGCCTGATTACAATCATGCAATTGATAAGTTAACGGCGTGAAATATGAATCAGGAAGCTCAACCACCGTGACCGCAGCCCATCCGGCAAGAACGAGGACCTGTATCAGGAGCAGTCTCCAGGCTTTTAGCCAGGTTTTCTTTGCGTTGAACTGAAACACTGCCTTCTCTATGAGGTGTTCTGGTTACAGTTTTTCATGGCATTTTCTCATCCGGATCTTATTCATCCACTTTCCGGATAATAAACAAACTACGGCATGTACAGAACAAATCAATCCAGAGCCATTAAATTCGACGCTTTATCCCTTGAGGCAAGCAGTGGCAGGCAGATCCTTAATGAAACTACATAACTCAGATATTTCTCCTTTCCAAAGAAATCCACCACAATGAATACTTGGCCGTTTCATTAAATTTTAGTATTTCGATTTTCATATTTCGAATTTATCTTCCAAATTCTGGATTTCCGCATTAATTTTTTATTTTTTATCATCCATGTCTTTATACGCAGACTATCTCCACAAAGAGCGGAAGGATTTCATCCTGAAGATCCTGCCTGTGATCCGGACTGGATTCCGCACCAGGGCAGATGACCTGAAGACCTGGACAGAGCAGGACTGGCAGCAGATATCTTGGTTTGCCCAGCAGCACAGAGTTCTGCCCATTCTCTGGCACAATCTGAAAAAAAACTCCCTTACAGGCCAAATGCCTTCAAAAATAGCTGATTTCCTCAGCAGGCAATATTTGATGATTGTCAGCCGCAATCTGCGCCTGGCCCGGGGTCTGGTGGATATTTTAGCCCATTTGCACGACCGGAATATTCCTGTTGTACCCTACAAGGGGCCTGTTCTGGCCCAGGCTGTCTATGGAGATTTCGGATTAAGATATTACCAGGACCTGGATATACTCGCACCAGCGAAACAATTGCCGGAAGTCTGGCAGCTTCTGTATGAGGCTGGATTCAAACCATATAAGCCTCCTTTTACTCAAGAAGGATTTTTAAGCATTGCACGATATGGCAATGAATTTTCTTTCACTGATTTATCTGGAATAATTAACATTGATTTGCACTGGAAAATTAATAAACACAGCAGCCTGGCTTTTGACCTGGATTTCTGCAGTCAAAGGCTTAAGCAAGTATCGTTTGAGGATAAAAACATCTGGAATTTGTCTGTTGAAGACACTGTTCTGGCTTTGTGCTTGAATGGCGGAAACGATTTGTGGCCAGACCTTGAGGGGATTCTGGTCCTGGCAGATTTGATTGCGGCCGAACCTGACCTGGATTGGGATTTGCTGCAGAGCCTGGCCAATCGGTTGAAATGCGAACGCATGCTTTTACTCGGTCTTTTTCTATCCATGGATCTGTTCGATGTGAATCTGCCGAAGACTATTGCTGAACGAATAGACGGCGATGAAGTCATTCGCGGTCTTTCAGAAAAAGTTTATGGAAAATTGTTTCAAAACAGAGTTCATTTTTCAGCATTTGAACATTTTCTTCTGCAGATAAAACTTAGACAATACAGTATGGATAAGCTTGAATACATGTTTCGCAGGATTTTTTATCCTACTCAGAAGGACTGGATAGCTTGGCCAAAAATAAAAAAAAGATCATATTTGTTTTTTCTGCTCAGGCCACTGCGGTTATGTGCTTGCATTGTGAAAGGGAAACATGAAAGATATCTGAAATAACGTTTAGTTTCTCCTGTTTACAGAACAACAAGTTTAAATGTGTTTGAATAATTAACTTATCTCTTCTGTAGACTCCTGATACCTGAAACCTTCTATATATCCGATACTGTCACCTCCGACCGGGAGAGTTAATCATCAAAGAAATCAGACAAAAGCTACTCCATGCCATACGCCTGGACCGGGCAATCAGCTTTGTCTGGCAGGCCGGACCCGGATGGGTTCTGGGCTCCGGGGCTGTGATGGTCCTGCAGGGGCTGTTGCCCCTGGCCGCATTATATTTGATAAAGCTCATTGTAGACGCGGTGACCGAGGCAGTGAACTCTCCCGACCCCAAGGCAGCCTTCGGCCAGGTACTTTTCTATATTCTTCTGGCCGGAGGGGTGGCTCTTGCTCAAGCCTGCCTGCAGGCCATCTCCAGGGTGATTCAGGAGGGAC
>PXDF01000139.1 GCA_003566455.1 Desulfonatronovibrio sp. | reverse complement strand
GATTAAATCAGCGACGTCCTGAAAATTGGACAAAAAAAAGCCCGCTCGGCTTATGCTAGAGCGGGTTATATGATCATCCCTCTTTAGCTGTATTTTTATAGCGCCCGCAAGCCGAGTACAAATCAGCGCTTCGAAATTTTATATATCCTCAGAGTTAAGATGTCAAGTTTCTAGGTATATGCTTGGTTTCAGGCTTGTGGTTGTTCATGAAATTCACCTTTGCTCTTTGTCCAGTTTTCTGGGGAACTTCAATCTAACTTTGAAGATAAAATGAGCTGTCGTCTTCGCCACAGTTTTTTTCTATTAAAGCTTTTTGGCCTTATATTTTAATTTTAGCGATTTTTATCCTCAGTTTGGCTTGTCATTTCTGTACTGACTTTATAGGGTGTCAGTCCATGGGAACCACTATCTTGATGAAGCTGCAGCAGATTAACCTGGCGGATTTAGGCGACCCCAATTGTCTTGAACTGAAGGATCAATGATGAATAGACTGATTATATCTCTCCTGGCTGGAGCCGCAGTGTTTGGACTGCTGCTGCTTCTTATGGGTACAGACAACATGTCCTGACTGTTCATTTACGGCTCGCTGGGAGCGGGCCTGTTAGCATACTACCTTTCAGGGAAATTCCTCAAACAACCTGATAAACAGGATGAAACTCATGGCCACAAAACTTGATCCTCAGAAAGAACTCACTGACTGGGAAGAAATTTCATATTCCAACATGATTCAGCATGAGGCCCTGCTGAACCTCCTGTTTGCAAAGGGAATAATCACTGAAGATGAGTATATTGACCAAGTTAAAAAAGTATCTGGGCATCTCCAGGAAAAACAGGCCAAGTGATACCTGAACGCCACATCTTCGAGAAGATAATCTCCGGTGGACAAACCGGAGCTGACCAGGGAGCCCTAGACGCTGGACTGGAGCTGAATCATCCCTGCGGAGGTTGGTGTCCAAAATGCAGGAAGTCTGAGGCTGGAAGTATACCTGATAAGTATCCAGTCACTGAACATTCATCACCTGAGTATCCTGTCCGAACTGAGGCCAACGTTGTTGACTCTGATGGTACCCTGATCTTCACATATGGACAGCCCACCGGAGGAACAAAATTGACTGCGGAGCTGGCCAGAAAGCATGGTAAACCCTGCTATATATTTGACTTTGAGGGTGAGGCCCTGAACCAGGACCCTGAGGTCATCTGGCAATGGGGGCTGGATAATGATGTCTATGTCCTGAACGTGGCCGGACCCAGAGAAAGTAACCACCCAGGTACACAGGTGTTGGTCAAAACCGTGATGCTGATGCTGCTGGAGTATGCCAGGAAGTGTTACGAGGTAATGAAGGATTAAATTTTTTCTTAGAATAGAGGGTGAAACATGAACGAAAAAGCATATAGTGAAGCACTTGTAGTTCTTCGTGGAAATCTCGCTAAGCTAAAGCCTGGGCATCCTGTTTATGATGAAATAATCAAATCCCGCGATGAAGTTTTCGCAAAATATGGTCCTGTCTTTTCATCAGATCATATCCCGTATTTAACCAAGGAAGAGTTTACTTCATTTCTTTATATTGAAAACAACCGACATTGGAATGGACTTCATAGAACAGGTTTAGGGGCTGCGGCTGACATGGATCTCATGCGTAAGGCCCTGTCAATACTATTGGATGAAAGCCAACCGATATATTCAAGACTTCCATTAGTGATTAACATGGTCAAGGGATTGGGAAAGGCAATTGCTACCGGGATTTTGACTGTTGCTTATCCAGAAAAATATGGTGTCTGGAACAATACTTCTGAGAATGCTCTTCTAAATATTGGTATCTGGCCAAATTTTGAGAGAAGCAATAACCTTGGAAAAAGGTATGAAAAAATTAATTCTCTCTTTCTTAAACTGAGTTCAGATCTCGGGATTGATCTTTGGACATTAGATGCCCTCTGGTGGTTTTTATTGAATCCTGAAGGATTATTGCCCATACCAGGACTTGCTGATGCTGCTTCTAGTTCGAGGAAAAAGCCAATTGTGCCGGAGAGGCTGCTTGAGGAATATCTGCTCAATAACTGGGAGCAGACTACCCTAGCCAAAGAGTGGGTTGTTTACAGTACAGATGATAACCCTGAAGCAGGCAACCAATATCCTACTGGCGTAGGCCCGATTGATATCCTTGCTAAACACAAGACTGAACCAAGGTATCTTGTTATTGAGTTAAAACGTGACAAAAGCTGTGATCAAACTGTTGGCCAAGCACTTAGATACGTTGGATGGATTCAAAAGCATCTGGCTCAAGAAGGGGAGAGAGTTGAGGCACTGATCATTGCGAATCAGGTAGACAAGAAAACTCAATACGCTATTTTGACCTTACCAAATTTTAGTATGATCACATACGAAGTTGAGTTTCACTTAAAGGAGGTTAAGCCCATAGGATAAAGAGTTTCGCTCTTGATGTTATCTTGGTTAGAGATAATCAGGCACTCTTAAGCAATATGTTAGGCTGAGTATTTTTAAGAGTCTTAAATATCTCATCAATAACATTTTCTTTCCCTGCGAAAAGCTCCTCAGGTCCACCTGAATGCAGGTTGCTGAATGGGGCTTCATACAAAGCATCAGCATTCATAAATCCCCGGGCAGTAAGTTGATTAATTATCATTTCAACAAACTGGATCTGCTTTGAGGTCAGGCTGCGGTCACCAAGAAATTCTGCAAAGGCGGCCTGGGCAGTAGACCGGTCCATGCCCACCATGCAACGGATAAGATGAGCCAGAGATGGAGATCCGCTGCGTTCAAGTAAACGGGAAAGAAGCGTTTCCCCCTCATCCTCTCCGATCTCAACCAGAGTTTTTTCCAGTCCCTGTAAATCTTTGGCTGTCAGAGGCTGGTTGGTGCGGAGCCTGTGGATCACCAGGTGACTCTGATGGTTACGTAGATAATCCTGGACTTTTCTGGCATACTGAGAGCTGGTCATCCTGGGCATATCAGGAATATCTTGATCCCTGATTCCTTTTATCTCATCCTGGAAATCAGTGTACACCAAATTGCGTTTTTTCTTATCCAGGAAAGGAGTCAAATCACGCAACCTCAGTCGCATGTCTTCAAGTATGTTCAGGTTCATCCCCTCCCAAAAATCATTCTCCTGAATAGCCGCAAGATATGCCAGTTCCGACTTCACTGCAGGGATATTAACCTTTTCCTCAAGTAACATGGCGATTTCAACCACCTTTTTGCGTCGACCTTCAAAAGTATTTACGTCCCCCTGTGCCAAGGCCAGTTGCATTCGCAGCATTGTAAAATCAAACAGACGTGACTCAATATCGTCAGTTTCTATCTCACTGGGTAATCCAGCGACTTCTTTTTGAAGAATCTCTTTATCATCATCACTGAGTCTTTCCCAAGACCGGGGATTCTTAAAGCGTTCTACAGAATCAAGGTACATCCGGACCACGAAATTGTCCGGGTTCATGGCAGCGACTTCTCCATGTAGACCCTGGATCAGGGAACTTCTAAGTGTGTCTCTTCCATCGAGTTCTGGATATGTTTGAAGCAGGCCCAGGAGGTGGACCCGGTCACGAAAAAGCCTGGTGCCTAGTGGGATAGCCGTGCCTGTATCTATGCCCTCCGGGTTCTCCTGGAAAAAATCAAAGTTAAAGCAGAAGTCGAAGACCCGAAAATCCTGCTTGTCCTCTCCTGGCCCGAACAAATCTGGACAGAGACGGGTGCCCCGTCCAATCATCTGCCAGAATTTGATCTTGGAATATACCGGCTTGAAAAAAACGAGGTTGGCAAGTTCAGGGATATCAATCCCTGTATCAAGCATGTCTACGGATATGGCGATGTGTGGGGCCTTATCCTTATGTGAAAAATCGTCAATCAGGGTCTGAGGATACTTGACCCGGTTGTCTATAACCCGGGCAAAATGACCAGAGTAATGGGGATAATGATGGTTAAATCTTTTTTCAATAAACACAGCATGGTCATGGTTGCGGGCAAAGATGATTGTTTTGGCCAGGCGGTCCCCTCCTTCGACCTTGTGTCCGTGTTCCATGAGGTGTTGGAGAACCTTGTCAACCGTATCTTTATTAAAGAGCCAGTTATTGATGGCAGTGGCATTGACCTGGGTGGGCATCCCACGTTCTTCCGTGTCGTCTCCCCAGTCAATGCTTTCCCAGAGTTCTTTTTCCTCTTCAGGCAAGGAATCATAGTTAATACCTTCCTTGGGAAATTTGAGATCTACCTGCTGGACCCGAGGTGGGACCAAAAATTCATCCCTTACTGCCTTATCCAACTCATACGCGTTGGTAGGTACTCCTACTTCTAAATCGAACAGTTCATAGGTATTTCTATCCACATGTTCACTGGGGGTGGCAGTCAGTCCAACCAGCAGGGAATCAAAGTAACGGAAGATTGCTCCGTACTTCTGATATACAGAGCGGTGAGCCTCATCTATGATCACCATATCAAAATGACCAACCCCAAACCGGGCTGTGTTGCCTCTGGTCTCATCGATAAGTCCCATCATGGTGGGGTAGGTACAGACGTAAACCCTGCCTTCGGCTTCTTTTTCAGTCACCAGATTCACCGGGCTGGATTCAGGCAGGTGAATCTTGAAAGCATTCACAGCCTGTCTGACTAAGGCAACACGATCAGCCAGGAACAAAACTCTTTTCACCCAACCGGCCCGTTGCAGGACATCCACAAGGGCGATGGCAACTCTTGTCTTGCCTGTACCCGTAGCCATGGCCAGAAGGGCCTTTCTCCTGGATTGGGTAAGCTGTTCAAAGATGCTGCCAATGGCCAGTTTTTGGTAGTATCGTTCAACTATTACCTCTTTGATCTGGGCCACGTCCAGTGAACCTCGAAGGTCTCTCCTTCGGATAAGGCTTGTCAGTTCATCCTTTTTATAGAAACCGGCAACCTGGCGGGGAGGATATGAGACATCATCCCAGATCCAGGTCTGATATCCATTCGTGTAAAAAATGACCGGACGTTGACCATGCATGTTTTCCAGGCAGTCCGCGTACAACTTGGCTTGTTGCCTGCCAGTTGCCGGATCAGATGTGGATTTCTTGGCCTCCACCACAGCCAGAGGTTTGCCATCATCTCCCCATAACACGTAATCCACGTAACCCACACCCTGAAGGTTAGGCATGCCGGTTACTTCATATTCACGGTGCCGGGGATCATCCAGGGGCCAGCCGGCCCTTTTGAGTTCAACATCAATCAGATAACGGCGGGTCTGAGCTTCTGT
>PXDF01000094.1 GCA_003566455.1 Desulfonatronovibrio sp. | reverse complement strand
CTGATCCGGCGCCCTGGATTTCAATGTTAACATTGGGGTAAAATCCCCTGTAGGTTTCAGCCCAAAGAGTCATGAGGTTGTTCAGGGTGTCTGAACCCATACTGGCCAGGTTTCCTGAAATGCCACTGGTTGGTTTGTACTCTGGCAGATCAGGGTCAACCTGTGCCATGGCGCTGCCGGCAAAAAGCATGGACAGCAAAAGAGTCATTAAAACTAGCTTTTTCATAAAATTCCTCCATAAAATGATTTATACAGTTACAAAAACATGCGTCTCTCGCACGATTAAGTATCTAAGCATTTTTTGTTACAGATTTATGACGTGAATATGTCTTTTTTACGAAGATGTTTTGATGGGGCTTTGCATATTGAAATTAATGGACTTTGCTGGCTGGTCAGTGCTTATTATTGATGACAGGTTAAATGATAAAGTATTTAAGGATATTGTTGAGCCTGGTTCATTTATTCGGGAAAATCAGACTCAGGACAATGGGGGCAAATTTGGCGGGATTTTTCTTTGATCAGGCAAAAACAATTGCTGCAAATTTCAACATTAAGAGCTTTGGGCCAATGAATGTATCCAGAAGTTACAGACCTGTCATAGGCGGTGATTTTTGAAAACGGCGAGCTGAGAAAAGGGCTGTTGATGTGTTTCTGGAATCAATGAGCTTGTATCCACATTCCCATTTCTTTTCTCCTGGCGTCCTCTTCCAGTCCGAACCAGTACATGCATATTTCGTGGCGACAGTATTCTCTGGAAACAGCTGCCAGTCCATTTCTGACCAGTTCTTGGCTGATATTGCTGCCGTCCCTGAGAGAGTGGACATTGGCGATAAGCCGTCCCCTGCTGTCCTCCATAAAAGGGATGACGGTAATCATGTTTTCATGTGTCATTCCAGCGACAAACCTTATGGATTCAGGGCCGCCAGGTTCATTTCGGGAAGGAGCCATAATCCCGTAAAGTCTAATTGTTATCTTTTCTCCATATGGCGATAAGACTGATAAGCTGTCGGCGCTGATTATTTCCTGGACATGTCCTGTCCAATGTTCGCTCAGCAGATATGGAGGCAGGGATCCTGTGCCTGCCTTTCTTTGCTCTAAAGCAAAGAAATATCCCCTGGCCAGATAAGAAGCTATAATTATTAAAACAATAAAGATCAGTACTCTTCTCATGTTCCTGATCCGTGCTAATGACAAAGGGCTGGAAAGCTTTTTCATTGCATATCCTGGTATGATCTTGGATTAACTATATTACCTTGCCTTTTTTTTGTTTAAATAATTTCATCTGCCAAACTAATGTTTGATGCAATTACAAGTGCATAAACTGCCTTAGTGCTATGAGTCGTAAGTTCGGTGACGTATTTTATCTCGAAGTTTCGCGTTTACATCATATAAATCAAGGGCTCAGACAGATAACTTCTCAGGCTTAGAACGTTATCGTATTTATGAATAAGTGTACTTTAGATAAAATCTAGCAGTAGTTATCGCTGTATTTAAGGAAATATGACAGGGAAAAATATGCTTGTTTCCCGATGAAAAACCAATTATTCCAAAGCGTGATTGAAAACCTGACTTAACCTGGTGGTGATTCGAAAGATTATCTCTTTTTAAAGAAAAAATAAACCTAAGAGGCACTCCATTTTAAATGAGGTTCTGATGATTTTTGATTCATTGTTCTGGACTTTAGGGGGCTGGGTAATCCGTGTATGCATGATTCCAATTATAGGTATGCGCAAGGACGACCCAACTACCAGCCTGGCCTGGGTGGCGGTGATTTTTCTGTCTCCCTGGCTGGGACTGATTCTGTATCTTCTTGTTGGCGAATATGGTCTGTCCAGACCCAGGTTAAGCCGAAGACTCAGGAATCATAAGAATTTTCACCTGGTTAACTCTGAATATCTTGAATGTCCCAGTTATCAGGGATGTCAGGTCAGTCATGATTATCAGGTTCTGGTCAGCCTTGCTGAAAGACATGGCGGCCTCCCCCTTCTCGGCAGCAATAAGGTCGAGCTTATTGCTGATACTGATGAATTTATATCCTCTCTCATATCTGAAATTCAAAAAGCAGAAATTCATATTCACCTGCTGTTTTATATCTTCAGAAATGATGAAACCGGGAAACGGGTGGCGGATGCTCTGGCCCAGGCAGCCAAAAGAGGCGTCCAGTGCAGGGTGTTGGCTGACGCTGTAGGTTCGCGGGGCATGTTTTCCGAACTGGGAAAATGGATGACTGAACAGGGAATTGAAATATTTCCCGCTCTGCCTGCAAGTCCCTTGAGACTAAGGCTTTCCCGTCTTGATATAAGAAATCACCGCAAGCTGGCCATCATTGACGGTCAGGCCGCATATACTGGATCCCAGAATATTGTTGAATCTGATTTCGGCCATAAAAAAGCCGGGGAATGGCATGACGTCATGGTCAAAATCAATGGGCCCACAGTCAGGCAATTACAGGCGGTTTTTGTTGAAGACTGGTATTATGAAACCGGTGAAGTCCTCGATTTTCCCGATCTTTATCCAGTGGCCACAAAGGAGGGATCAGCAGCAATTCAAGTCGTGCCCACCGGACCTGACCAGCCAACAGAGGGATTCCAGGATATTCTCATCCAGTCCATACACTCGGCCAAACGCAAGATTTCAATAACATCCCCGTATTTCATTCCCAATGAAGGATTGATTACAGCTCTGAGACTGGCCGCGGCCAGGGGTGTTGACGTTGATATTATTGTTCCTGACCGCAGCGATCATTACCTGGTGGATCAGGCCAGCGCATATTATTGCGGGGTGGTCCTTAAAAACGGAGCCAATGTATATCTGTTCAGAGAGGGTATGATTCACACCAAGATCATGACTGTTGATGACGATATGGCCATGGTGGGTTCTGCCAACTTTGACATCAGATCTTTTTATCTCAATATTGAACTGGTTCTTATTTTATTTGATCCGGAATTTATATACAATTTAAGAATGCTTCAGAATTGCTACAAAGGTCATTCCACTCTCATCAGACCTGACGCCTGGTTCAAACGTCCACTTCCCAAGAGAATGTTCGAAGGCATGGTTAAGATATTCAGTCCGTTATTGTAAAAGTAAGCGGGCCGTTCATCAGAGGGATTAAACGGCGCTGATCATGGCCCAATTCTGTGCAATGGGTCCCAAGGGATGAAACAATGGACACTGTCTCCATGTATTCGCGAACTTCCTGTCCTGTCTTTTCAACCTTGCAGGACCCTATGGTCCGGCTTTCCTTATCTGTGTTCGTCCAAAAATATGGGCAGGTGAAAGGTAAATTTTGCTCCCTTTCCTGTTTTGCTTTCAACAGAGATATCACCTCCGTGATCCTGGATAATGCGATAGCTGACAGCCAGCCCAAGGCCGGTGCCTTTATCCTTGGTGGTGAAGAAGGGGCTGAAAATTTTTTTCATTTTCTCAGAGGGGATACCCTGTCCGGTATCTTCCACCCAGACCTGGACAGTCTGGTTCTCCTGACGAGCGCCAATTGTTAAAAAGCCTCCATCCTGCATTGCTTCCAGAGAGTTTTTAATCAGATTGATCAAAACCTGTTTGATTTGATCTTTATCCATGTTTACCAGTGGAAGATCCTTGGGCATATCTAATCTGTACTCTGTTTTTGAAGTCTCAAGCTGGTTATCGAAAATCTTGATTGTTTCGGAAATCAACTGGTTGATCTGAGAAGGCTCTTTTTTGAGTGTACGCGGTCTGGTAAAATCCCGGACTTCATACAGCATCTTTTCAAGACGCTGAGCCTCTTGAACAATTATATTCAGTTTTTCCTGTTCAGGACAGTCATTAGGCAAACTGCACTGGATCTGTTTGGCGAATCCGGCCATGATCATGAGGGGGTTTTTGATTTCGTGGGACAGATGAGAAGCGGCTTCGCCTATGGCGGCGAACCTTTCCGCCTGGATCAGCTTGTGCTGGGTTTTAACCAGTTCCTCTATGGCCTTTTTGGTTTCCCTGGTCTGTTCCTCAGCCAGCTCGGATTTGTCTCTGGCTTCCTTGATTTTCTGTTTAAGGTTGTTCACCATTATTTTAAAGCCCTGGGCCAGCTTTCCCAGCTCATCTTGTCCCAGATCCTTGAATTCAGCATCGAGATTGCCCCCGGTGATTTTTTTGCCCATATCGTGCAGGAAAGTTATCCGGTTAATAATCGTTTTCTTCAGGAAGTAAACCAGGGTAAATATTAACAGCAGAAGGCATCCCAAGCCAAGCAGAAAATTTTGCAGCTGGTGCTTTTGAAGCAGTGCCAGGTTTGGGTCGGCATTCTGCATTACGAGCATACTGCCCAGGATAGGTTGAGAACGGCCGTGGCAATGATAACATTCGGGTTGATTGGCCACTGAGCGCACAGTCATGAAAAAAGCGCCTTCTTCTAATTCCACCAGAGCGGATTTTTGCGTTTTATTTTTCAGGGTGTCGCTCAACGACTTAAGTATATTTTCGTCAAGGTACACCGCATCCATATAATCCCTAATAACATCGGAGCGGGTGGAGTAGGTTATATTGCCCCGGAAATCTGTGAGATATACCGTCAGATCATCATAGAGTTTGTCAATCCTGCTGAACTGCTCGTGGGTTCCCAAATTGTCTCCCAGGAGCATGGGCTCTTCAATGTTGAGTTCAATAAGATCAGTGGTCCTGTAGCCCATGTACTGTATCTGATCCATTGTATCCACTCTCTGCCAGTATGAATTGACAGCTATGAGCAATATGAAGACCATTATGGCCAGCAGGGAAATCAATGAGATGACTTTTACAGTAATTGAGTTTTGAAATATCTGGAAAAATCTCATTTTATCACCTATAAATTGCATGCAAATTACCAGTTGTCTGTCAAGGGATTTTAATGAGCGCCTGAATGCAACAGGGGCTTGTAATTGATGTTTCTCACGCGTTCGTCCTCATGACAGGGCGAGCAATGCTTTTCAATAGTTAACCTGCCAATGATCAAATCAGGGTTTCCGCTTAAGGCATGTTCTGATCCAGGGCCATGACAGACTTCGCAACCTGCGTGTCCCAATTCAGGGGTTTCCTCAAAGCTGACAAAGCCACCAGGCTTTCCATAGCCAGTTGTATGGCATTCATAACATTCCTTCTGTTCACTTGGGGTCAGTTTGTCCAGCATCAGCAGGACATTTTTATCTGATCTGGATTTAGAGGCATATCGCATGAAATTTTCATAGTTATGAACATGGCAATCTTTACATGCTTCAGAACCGACATATTCTTTGGACAAAGATTCTCCAATGACCAGATTTGCCACTGAAAAAACGGCTAAAGCCAATGATGTCGATAAAATGAGATATTTCATTTCTATCTCCTTAAATTGAGAGTATCCAATTAATCCCGCAAAGGCTTCTTCTTGACTCACCAATTTTCATTTATTGTTCTGAATTACTCGGAAAAAGTATAAAATTCAAGTTAAGCTGGATTATGTTAAGTGATGATTGAATCGGTGAATGCTTCTGTAAAAAAGCGGGGGGGGTAATTTCCCTGAATTAAAAATTCAGCCTCCTTTTCCAGCGGTTTTGACAGAAATTTGCATATGGAAGATGAGAGGCATGGTCTGGCTTAGATTATTCTATTTTTCCAGCTTGTCCGCTCCTGAAAAGGGCCCGCACATTACTTTCAAGGTCCCTGAGCCTTTTTCTGTGGGCAAGATCCTGGTCCAGGACATGGATTCGCAGGTGATCTCCAGCAAGCTGAACGCTGGCTGTCCCCGGGAGCAAGCTCACCACCCAGACAAAGATTACCCTGGCCGTAGGATGGTTAAGTCTGAGGCTGTAATTTATAAAGCCTGTCTTCAAAGGCATGGAAGGTCTCAAAGCCCTGGAAGCCACATCCAGCCCTCCCAGGATTGACAGGTAAATAAAGAATGGGGTGAACCTGATAATTCCCATGACTCTCAATTGTTGTGGGGGGATGAGCAAAGAACTTAATACCGCGGATAAGGTTATCACAACTATGATCAGTATGGGCTGGCTGAGTTTCCCGGCTGAAAGTCCCCACCACATTATGGCAAATATTATCCAGCGTACAAGAAAAGCTCTGGCCAGAGCTCCAGGTTCGGCGTCAAGCCCGGTAAAATGCCTTGAGTCATTTGGATCTGCTGATGGAGATGAATCCTGATGAACAGGTCTTGTTTCTTTGTGTTTCATGAAAGTTACATCCCCCAAAGAGCGAATAAAGAAAAAATTATGATCAGCAACATGAAAAATATTCCAAAAACTGACCAGGCCGAAAGCCTGAGTTCCAGTTCACGTGATATCCTCTGAGTTGATTCTCTTTGCAAAAGGCGCTCTGAAAACCTGGCAAAATTCATCTGGCCCCAGCTAGATTCAAGGAAACCATGCTGCCTGATCCTGGCGTTTGAATGATACCATAATTTGTCCATGATGAGCGCGGCATCAGGCAATATTTGCCGGAACATGGCGGACATCCTTTCAACCTGTCTTCTCAGGAACAGATAAATAATAAGCCCCGCAATCACCGGCCATGCAGAAGAGAATAATAAGCCGGAATCAGTCCAGGTAATCCTGTTTTCCTGATAAAGCAGATGAGAGATCAAAGGCAGGGTCAGGATGGTTATTATGAGCATAAGCCAGACCATGGCCTGGCCCAAAGATGATTCGCTTTTCTTTTTTATGCTGATTACCTGTTTCATGAAATGAGTCATGAGCAAAGTTGTGAAAACCGAAGATATGGTTAAAAAAAACAAAAAGGTTTCATTTAAAGGCCCAGATACGGCCGCTTCTTTGAGGAGGAGTTTGGCCTGGGCACCTCCGGTAAATGGAGCACCGGCCAATGCAAGAGCCGGAACCGCCAGCATAATAATTATTAACACATCTTTTCTGGGCCAGGCTCTATCTGATCTGGCAAGGGCCGTACCCAGAAACAGGGCTGACTTTGACAGGGCATGATTGAATATCAAAAGATACATGGCAGGGGCTGCCATGATCCAAAGGCTTTCATCGATGATGCCCAGTCCGAAGCAAAAAGCCATGAGTCCCATCTGGCTTATGCTGGAATATGCCAGGATGACCTTGGGATCCTTTTCACTGAGACCGGCCATGACCCCGAAGAAAGCTCCTCCAAGGCCAAGAACGGCAAAGACTGAACCCCATGAACCAAAGGAGGCGATTCCCACCGGGAAGAAATTCATCCACCCCAGAAGACCTGCCTTGATCATGGCAGCGCTCAAAACCGCGCTGGCCGGGGTAGGGGCCACCGGGTGAGCCAGGGGCAGCCAGAAGTGCAGAAGTAACAGACCAGCCTTGATGCCAAAACCCGCAAACAGAGTGAGAAATACGAAATGAGTTTCAGGAAGACGGGCCAGGGCAGGGGCTATATCAGTAAAATAATGGCTGGGACTGAAAAAAACAGCCATCATAACCCCGGCGATTAAAAGGCCCTCTCCCACCACCGCCATAATCAGGTAAATACGGCCGGCTCTGCGGGCGAGGTCTTTGCCTGTATGGACAATAAGGCTGAAGGCGCAAAAGGTCATGACCGCGAAAAAAGTGTAAAAGCTTATGGCGTCCCTGGCGGCGACCAGGCCGATATTTCCGCACATGGTCAGTAAAAAGAATACACAAAAGGATCTGCTTTTGGCATTGTTTTGAGGGCCCAGTGTCCAGTAAAGTCCGGATATAAACCAGGTCAGAGATGTGATCAGCAGGAAAGTGCTGCCAAAGGGACCAAATCCAAGGCTGGATTTTAATAGAAAGTCACCTAATTCAATTCCTGGTGAAGGATCTTCTTTGATAGCTAAAAACAGAGCGGGCAGAGGGGCCAGGGCCATGAGTCCGCGCCCCATTCTTAATCCAGTACCGGGAAGGGTACATAACGCCGCGATGAGCAATGGAAAAAACACAGCCGCAATCCAGATCACGGATAAACCCCCATTCCAAAGGCTATTTGTCTGGCCAGCCCAAGGGGACTCCAGGTCCACTCAGCAAAAAGTCCGGCTAAAAGAGCTGTTCCGGCAGTGAAAATTGGGGGCACAAGAAGCATCCATGGGGTTTCAAAGCGGCTTGGCCTGAGGGTTTTCCATTCCTTGGCCGGGGTTTCAAACCACAGGGCGTTAATAACCGGCAGAAAATAGGCCGCGTTGAGTAGACTGCTGGCTACCAGAATGCCGATAATCCAGCCGCTTCCTCCGTCCAGACTTCCCAGCCCCAGGTACCACTTGCTTACAAATCCGGCCAGTGGAGGAACGCCAATCATGCCAAAGGCGGCCACAGTAAACGTGATGGCTGTAATGGGCATACGCCGGCCCACTCCTCGCAAGTCACGGACATTATGCAGACCAAGTGTTTCAGCGAAATTGCCGGCACAGAAAAACAGAGTGATCTTCATTATTCCCTGATGAACCAGATGAACAATGGCTCCAACCGTGGAAAAAGAAGCGATGACAGCCGCGCCAAGGGTAATATACGAAACCTGGCTGACTGTTGAATAAGCCAGTCTTTTTTTCAGGTCACTCTGGGAAAGGGCCCGCAGGGAACCAAAGATTATTGTAATGGAAGCGGCAACAGCCAGAGGGCCAAGCAGGCCCAGAAACCCGGCAAAATCTCTTCCAAATACGTCAAAAATCACTCTGACGATTCCAAATGCCCCGGCTTTTACCACTGCCACCGCGTGCAGCAACGCGGATACAGGTGCTGGTGCAACCATGGCCACTGGGAGCCAGCCGTGCAAGGGCACAAGGGCAGCTTTAACCCCAAGTCCCATGATAAGGATCAGGAAAATTACCCGGAGGATGTTATGTTGATCAGGTCCTAGGGCTTCCAGGGCCCCGGTATCAACAAACTCAAGAGGACCGGCAATCACCTGCAGCCAGACTACTCCCAGGAAAAGCAGGACACCCCCCAGAATGGTATACCAGAGATAGGTCCGCCCGGCTTCCAGGGCGACCTTTGTTTCCCTGTGAACTACAAGGGGATAGGTGACCAGGGTCAGGAATTCATAAAAGATAAAAAAGGAAATAAGGTTTCCAGCCATGGCAATGCCGGTGCAGGCTGTGACGCAAAGACTGAAGAAACCAAAAAACCGGCTCCGGTTGGGGGATCCTTCAAGATATCCAACAGCGTAAAGGGTTGTTACCAGCCACAGGTTGCTGGAAAGGGCCAGGAACATGAGAGATAAAAAATCAACCCTTAAAACAAAGTCGAATCCAAGGCCCATGCTGAAGCTGACCTGGTGAATATGATCCAGGACCAGGAGCCGGTAGGCCATGTAATGGACAGCCACCACCTTAAAGACCGCGCCTGTCAGGTTAAGGGCAGTCCTCAGCCGGGTGCTTGTCTCTTTGAGGAAAAAGATGATCAGTCCGGTAAAAAATGAACTGGAAAGCATGAGAACAGGGAGCCAGAAATTCAGGTTCAAGGAATAATCCCCCCCTGAATCACGAAGTAAACTTGTTCACTCAGCAAAAAAATCACTTCTTTGGACCGGAAACCGATTAAAATTGAGAAAATAGCCAGTAAAAGCGCGGACTTTTCCATTACAAAAGATACATGACCACAGCACGATATCTGATCATCTGATACAAAGGCTTGTGACAGGATTCTGAAAATATATGCCGCTGTAAGCAGACCTCCCAGGATCGGGGCGGCAGCCAGCCACCATTGACCACTGGCCAGAATTGACTGCAGGAGCATCCATTTGGCCACAAAGCCACCGCTGGGAGGCAATCCCATCAGGCTGACTCCAGCCAGAGCCAGAGTAAAGGTGGTCATTGGCAATCTGTCGGCGATATTGCGCATGGATTTCAGATTCTCAGTTCCAGTTGCGTGGATCAGGTTGCCCGCTGCCAGAAAAAGGGCTGCCTTGGCCAGCCCATGAGATATTGTCTGGAATACACAGGCTGTCCAGGCCTCAATTTTCCAGGCCGGGTCTAACGTGATAAAAACTAACGGGAATAATAGAAAGAGATATCCCACCTGGCCTACACTGGAGTAAGCTATTATTAACTTAAGCCTGTTTTGGATAATGGCCTGATAAGAACCCCAGATGACACCCGTCAGGCCGAGTAAGCCCAGCAGAGTCGCAGTCTGTGGTGAAGCTGTCGTATCCTGAAAAACAGTACACCATATTCGCAGCAAAAGATAAAAGGAACCCTTGATTACAAGGGCTGACAGTACGGCGCTGACCGGGGCAGGAGCCTCTCCGTGGGCAGGAGGAAGCCAGAAATGAAAAGGAAAGAGGGCAGTTTTCATTATCAGTCCCACGGTCATCAGCCCCAGAGCCATTGCCATGAGAGGGCCCCCGTCCGTAACAGCCCCCAATAAATACATGTCCAGAGTTCCGGTCTGGGCATAGAGGAAGCCTACGCCAAGCAAAAAAGCCATTGAGCCGGCCATGGCCAGCAGAAAATAACGCAGGGCAGCAATAAGGGAAGCATTGGTTCCAGACAAAGCGGCCAGGGCCGCGGCGCTTATACTTATCAGCTCCATGACTACGTAAGCGTTGAAAATATCTGAAACAAAAAATATGGAGTTTAATGATCCCCACAAAAAAAGCCATAGGGGCCAGAAGTGTTTTGCCAGGGATTGATTATTGGCCTTGGAAAAAAATGAAACCGAATACAGGCTTACTAATAACCCCACAATGCCGGTAAGAAAAATAAATAAGACTGACAGACCATCCACGCACATGCCAATACCCAGGGGCTCTTTCCATCCGCCCAGGTTCAGGCGTATCGGGCCATTCTGGTAGATGTTGCCGGTAAGGATGATCGAGGCGACAAAAGTAAGAACCGCGCATAATAATCCGATAACGTCCCGAATATGCCCGGGAAAAAGAAAGCAGAGCAACGCACCGGTGAATGGAACAAGAATCAAAAGTTCAGGCACAGCTATGTTTCCGGTTTATCAGGACAATGCTCCAGCAGGCATTGCCCGGTTTTTTCCCTGATCCTCCTTGTCAGACACAGGGCAAAGGCAGTGGCGCTGATGGTTACCACTATCCCCGTCAGGACCATTGCCTGGGGAACAGGATCAATGTCAGGGCTTCTGCCATGATAGGCCAGGCTGATGAGAAAGAGAAAAGCACCACCCCCCATGATATTAAGGCTGACAATCTTTCTGATCAGGTTGGGATGGCTGACAAGACCAAATAACCCAATTGAAAAAAGGATGATGGAGGTGAAAGCGTAGATTAAAAGAGTAGTCATGATGGTTCAACGTTCAAGTTCAAATTTCAGCGTATAATTCTCAAAACTAAAAAATTAAAATCAAAAAGAAATGTGAGACATTAAGCTTTGTTGCATTGTTATTTATATTTCAATTCCATTGTTCAGGATTCAGTTTTCCTGGCACGCTGATCTCCTTGATTTCTGGCCGGTGACGCCAGGACCAGGCTGATGAGACAAATGGCAATGGACAGGGTCGCCGCGTATTCCACGCCCAGGATCCACATTTTAGCCTCTGGATGCGTCATGAACTGTTGATTGTACAACAAAGACGAAGAGGCCAGGATCAGAAAAAAAACAAATCCGGATATCATAAGTATTTTCCACCATACATGGTGTAATAAGGCCAGTGAGGGATGTCCCGCCTGCCAGAGCATTACCCCTCCTGAGGCCAGGACAACTCCGGCCTGAAAAGCTCCTCCCGGAGCAAAAGCCCCGAGCCACAGAAGGTATCCTCCAATCAAGACCATCAAGGGCAACAACAGTTTAATGATCCATCTACCCACGGGTTCTGCCGGGGCAGGCAGCATGGATCCTTTTATGGTGCCTGCCTGGCGAACGCACAGAACCCCCAGTACCGCAACCAGCAGAACTCCCAGCTCCAGCCAGGTGTCATATCCTCTGAAATCAAGAAGAACAGCTGTTACTGGATACTCAAGATGGGTATCAGGCAGGGCCTCACTGACCATAGGGCCAAGACCCTGGAAATCCGCTGGGATGAACAGTATTGTATAAGCCATTAATCCTGCCAGGAAAAGACAGGGAATAAACAGTTGAAGAAACCTGCCAGGCAATGGCTGGTTTCTAGTCGATGAAAGAGTCCCCAGGGCATCCATCAGAAGCACCCCTGCCAGGCCTGCTCCCACTGCTGCTTCGGCAATGGCTATGTCAGGGGACTTCAGCCTGGTCCAGGCCAGTGAGAGAAGCAGGCCAAAGGTTATAAACAGGACTATGGCTTGAAAATGTTCCCTGACCCGGACTATCCTCCAGGCCACTCCTGCCAGGGACAAGCCTATTATCAGATCAAATATCAGGCCCATTTCTGTTTTCTCGGACTTTAGATAAAAGATGGATATGGTTACCAATAAAGTAACACGCGCTTGAACTCCCAACCAGAGCTAAAAACCAGATAAGCGACAGTTTAATTACTTCAGGAACTGAACCGGAGACAAATATCAGGCCGATGACGATAAATCCGAGGCCCAGGTTGTCCGCCTTGGTCAGGGCGTGTAAACGGCAGTAGGTATCTGGAAAACGGATAAGCCCCAATGTTCCGGCAAGAAAAAAAAACCCGCCAATAAGACAGAAGAGAATGGAAAGGATTTCATAAATGCTCATCATTATTATCCTCAACTACTCCGTATGAAGTATTGCGGACAAAGGCCAAAACAGCCATCACCGTAAGCAGGGCAAAAAGAAGGGCAGCATTTCGGATGAATGGAGATTCAAGGGCCTGGGCCAGAAGAAGGAGTGAAGCCACTCCTGTTGTTCCGAAAAGCTGGGCAGCCACCATTCTGTCCGCTTGCTTTGGACCTTTCAAAACTCTCCAAAGTCCTGCCAGAATGTTTAATACCAGAAACAGGGCCATGCCCAGGAAGAATGTATTCATTGTTATGATCAACAGGTTAATTTATGTCTTTTCAATTATGGTGGCGACTCCCTGACCTCCTCCAACACAAGCAGCTGCGCACCCCAGGACAGCATCCTCAAGATGGAGGATTCTGGTCAGGGTACCCACCAAGCGGATTCCAGTTGCGCCCATGGCGTGTCCAAGGGCAATGGCTCCTCCTTTGATGTTCACCTGATCAGGATTTATTCTTAATTCTCTGATCATATTCAGAACCACAACGCTGAAGGCCTCATTTATTTCCCAGTAGTCGATGTCTTCAGGTTCAAACCCGGCTTTTGCGAGGGCTCTTAAAGCAGCCGGAATCGTTGCCTGACCCATTATTGTTGGGTCAACTCCGGCAAAGCCGATGGATTTGATCCTGGCCATAGGGGTAATTCCTGATTTAAGAGCTTTGTTTTCCGACATTAAAAGCATGGAGCTCGCACCGGCGTTTAATGGAGAAGAATTGCCGGCGGTAATCAGACCGTCTTCCCTGAAAGCCGGTTTTAAGCTGCTCATGGCTTCCAGAGTGGCATCGGTCCTTATGCTCTGATCGTGGTCAACCATGGTGGTCTGACCGCTTTCCATATTCCCTTCAACAGGTAGTATCTCTCCAGCAAAAAAATTATCCTCAAGGGCTCTGGAGGCCAGATTGTGTGATCTGGCTCCCCATTGATCAAGATCTTTTCTGGTAAATCCGGTTTTCAGGGCCAGGTTTTCAGCAGTAAGTCCCATGTTCATGGTAGTGTTCATATCCCAGTGAGCAAAAGCAGGATCCTCAAACAGCCCTGGGTTAATATCAGCCCAGCCTGAAGAATACAGTTTAGGTCCAATGGGCACCCTGGTCATATGTTCCATGCCAGCCACTAAAACCGTGTCAGCAAAACCGGCTGCGATTTCCAGATATCCAATATGCAGAGCTGACATTCCTGATCCGCATTGCTGGTCTATGAATTTGGCCGGAGTCTTGGCTGAAAGATTTGACAGGAATATCGGGGTTCGTCCGCCGTAGGTCCATTGTTCGTTTACACCCAGCGCACATCCAATGATAAAGTCTTCAATGGTGTCAGGGTCTGTACTGGTTCTTTTCACCAGTTCGGGCAGAAGTTTTGCCAAAAGTTCGTCAGCCCTTTTCTCATGGAAGATGTCCTTGGCAGGGTCTTTAGGTTTTGATTTGGAGTTGGCTGTTCGCAGATATCCGGCAATAACTACTTCACGCATTAAATTCCTCCAGGCAGAGTTCAATGTTTAGGTCTGAACCATTTATTCGCAAAGTCCGCACCACCTGGCCAGAAAAAGTGCATACACCCTTGCTGTATGAATAACACTTTCTATGAGAACCCTTTCATTTTCCGCGTGAATATTTTCGGCAACAGGGCCAAAACAGGTAGCCTGCCCTTTTCCAAATGATATAAAAGCCCTGAGGTCAGTGGTGCACGTGGAGATATATTTATCAGCAGACTTGCCTGAGATGTCCATATGGCAAGCAGACAGAAGAGACAGGGCAGGCATGTCCGTGCTGATTGTATGGCCTTCAGATCTGAACCCGTAAAAAATAATTCTGGGGGGGTTATCTTTGAGCCATGGATCTTTTGTAGCACTTTTTTCAACAGTAGTGACAATTATTTTTTTAATTTCATTATAACTCATTCCCGGATAATAAGACATCCTGCAGTCAAATCGGGCAAAAGCTGCCACAGTGGAGGGCCAGTCTCCTCCATTGATGACACCGATGTTGAGATTCAGAGGATGATCAAACCCCCCGTATTCAGCGGGTTTATTTTGATTGTTGAGTTGCTTTTCCATTTCCCTTAACGCCCGGATAATATGAAATGATTTTTCAATGGCATTGGCCCCTGTCCCAGCTTCCAGAACATGACAGGGCTTTCCAAAAACTTCAACTCGAAACCATAAAACCCCCACCTGGCTGGTGAGAATCTTTGGACCAAAGGGCTCAGGGATAAGAACAGCCTCTGCGTCATAGCCAGCATCCAGACAGGCAAGAGCACCATTGCCGCTGCATTCTTCCTCGATTACACCTTCCAGGGTCAGGTCAGCGCCAAGGCCAAAACCTGCCTGTTGCACTGCTTTGGCAGCGAAAACCATTGCGGCAATACCGGATTTCATATCGCCGGCGCCCCGTCCATAGAGCCAGCCGTTTCTGCTTGAAGGCTTGAATGGATCATATTTCCAGTATGAAAGGGGTTCAGGGCTGACAACATCCAGATGGCCGTTGAAAAGAGCGCTTTTTCCTCCTGAACCGGCAGCCCTGATCTTGGCGACAATATTATCGCGTCCGTCATTTTTGCGGTATTCCCAGTCAACCGGGGCAAATCCAGGATGTGTTTCAAGTTTTCCTGGATCAATGGGAATCCTCATGGGGCAATAGCCAAGACTTTTCAGCTCATCCTCCATGACCCTGACTACCGAGGCTTCATTGCCAAGGGTGCTTTCCTCCCGCACTAGTTTGCAGGTAAAGCTGAGAATATCGTCTGCATAGCTGTCTACGGATTTTAAGATGGCTTTTTCATCAGGGGTCATTTTTAACTCTTAATTTGTTTTTAATTCAAAGATGTTATATAATAACTAGAATTCAGGAATCTCTTTTCCGCGTATTCTGAACCTGGCAGCTGTCTTCTCAGTTATTTCATCTAGACTTGATTCCCTGGCAATTTCCAGTAAAAAAAGCTCATCATTCTTGATTTCAAAAACAGCCAGTTCGGTAATTATCATGTCCACGCATTTTTTGGCGGTAACGGGAAGAGTGCATTCAGGGATTAGCTTGGACTGTCCTTTTTTGGTGCAGTGAGAGGTGACTACAATGAGTTTTCTGGCCTTTTGGGCCAGTTCCATTCCCCCACCTATGCCCGGGGCGAATTTGCCGGGAATTATCCAATTTGCCAGGTCTCCTTTTTCTGAAACTTCAAGAGCACCCAGAAAGGCTATATCCAGCCTGCCCCCGCGGACAATGGCAAAAGACGTGGCGCTGTCAAAAAAACTGGCACCTTTATTGACTGTTATATATCCTCCCCCAGCGTCGATCTGCATGGGATGAGCGTTTTCCTGAGTAGCTGCCTTGCCTGCTCCAAGCACACCGTTTTCAGAATGGATCAGCAACTGAACTTCCTGGTCCAGATAACAGGGAATCAGAGTAGGCAAACCAATTCCAAGGTTGATGGTCATGCCAGTGGAGACTGTTCTGGCAGCCCTTTCAGCGATTCTCTGCTTATAAGACATGATGGGCAAGTACTCCGTATAACCTGGGGTTGTTTTCCACATGGACAACATGGTCAACAAACACACAAGGTGTGTGGACATGGTCAGGATCAATACCCCCAGGCTCTAACACCTCAAAGGTTTCAGCAATGACCAGGTCAGCGGCCTGGGCCATGAGCGGGTTGAAGTTGAAAGCGGTTTTTGTGTAGCAAAGATTTCCAAGTGTGTCTGCCGCAGCAGCGTGGATAAGGGCTACATCCGCCCTGATTGATTTTTCAAGAATGGCTTTTTGTCCATAAAAATCGACAACCTTTCTGGTGTCGGCGATGATGGTATCCACTCCTATATCTGTAATAATTCCAAGAAGCCCAGCTCCTCCGCTGCGAATTTTTTCGGCCAGTATACCCTGGGGATGAAATTCAATTTCAACCTGCTTATTATTCATCATTTCTATTACCCTGCTGTTAAGTCCCAGGTGTGAAATTATCAGTTTTCTGACTATTCCCTTCTCCACCAGCCTTGATATGCCGATCCCGGGCTCATTGGCTTCATTTTTGATTATGGTCAGATTCCTGACTCCGGATTTTAAAAGACCCTCAATAAGAGTCATGGGCGTGCCGGGATTGCCGAATCCTCCAACCATGATGGATTGTTCGCTTTTGATCAGGCTTATGGCCTCAGTATATGAAGTCAGCTTATTCATTTTATTATCAGCGTTGAGTGGTAACATCTCAATATGATTGAGTCATTTATAATCACGTCATTCTTAATTCTTGACAGTCAAAAGTTCTCTTGCATAGCCTTGTTTTATTGACCAAGTTCAAGGTTATGAATGTTTGCATCGATAACCGATTTAATGCCTTGGTTTTTTTGGCTTACTTTTAACCTTTTACCTTTAACTTTTAACTCATAAGTTTAATTGAAGATTGATCGAATTCTATGATTTATAGGTTATTCTGGCGTAAGCCCGGTTCATGGTTTCATCAAGAAGCCCGAGAAGTTCATCAATTTCATTTTTTTTAATGATCAAAGGCGGGGCAATGAGGACATGGTCTCCCTGCCTTCCATTCACGCAGCGCCTGGGGTAAATAATGAGCCCCAATTCATAGGCCAGGTCAGCGATTAACTGGCCCACTTCCAGTCTGGGTTCAAAAGTTTCTTTGCTTTCGGGATCAGCAACCAGTTCAAGGGCCCAAAGAAGACCTATACCTCTTACGTCACCGATAAATGAATATTTTCCAGCCAGTTCTTCAAGGCCTTTGCCCAGAACTTTCCCCATTCTCATGGAATTGTCGCACAATTTATCCTCAATTATTATTTCCAGAACCTTAAGCCCTACAGCGCAGGCCATGGGCGATCCAGCGTGGGTGTGGCCGTGGGGGAATCCTCCGGCCTGCATGACTGTTTCCACGATTTCTTCCCGGGCAATAGTGGCCCCAATAGGAAAATACCCAGAGGACATGCCCTTGGACAGCGCGATGATATCGGCCTGCAAATCCCAGTGTTCATATGCAAATAATTTACCGGTTCTACCATAACCAGTCATTACTTCATCCAGGATCAGCAGGATTTCATATCTGGTGCAGATATCTCTGATGATGTCGTAATATTTTGTGGGAGGAACAAGGGCACCCACGCTGGCCCCGGTAATGGGCTCGCACATAAACGCCACAATGTTTTGGGGACCATGATCAAGAATACATTTTTCCAGGGCCCAGGCGCAGGCCAGTTCACATCCGGGGTAGGTCAGGTTGTAAGCACAGCGGTAGCAGTAAGGTGCCGGAATTCTGGGCTGGGGACGCATCATGGGCCTGTAGGGGTTTTCCAGAGGAGCGTATGAAGTAACCGATAATGCGCCCAATGTGGCGCCATGGTATCCTGGTGAGCGGGAAATAAACATGTGTCTTCCTTCCTGACGGGAGTAAAAATACTGGCGGGCCAGCTTCATTGCTGATTCCACAGCCTCGGATCCGCCTGAAACATAGAAGACTTTGTTCAGGTAAGGGTTGGCTGAAGATTTGACCAGCAGTTCAGCCAGTTTGTGAGCTGGTTCATTTTCAAACTGAGTTCGGTAGGTGAAGAAAGTGCTTTCAGCCTGTTTGTTTATAGCGTCAAGGATTCGTTTGTCACCGTGCCCCAGATTGCAAATCACAGCTCCGGAGCTGCCGTCAAGAAATTTTTTTCCGGATTTGTCCCAGATGTAGACGCCTGTGGAGCTGTCCACAAAAGAGCGGGTCATGGCTGTCTGATAATAAAGATATGAAGTCTTTGGCTGCTCAAACATCGGGCTTCCTTTTAGGCTTAAAAAGTTTATTCTGAAGTCAACTGATCCATTCCAAAGGAAATTTTAATTTTTGCAAAAGACCGGCGCAAAGAGCCTTTCCTCCCAGATTAGTTTCAGCGCATATCTGGAAGGGACGTATTGCTCCGGATTTTTTTCTCAAGATCATTTAACAGCATTCGGTCGTAAGTTCCCTGCGTTAATTTGCTCCGGCAAGGACAAAAGCTTGCTCCATGATTTCAAGGCCCTTTTCCAGGGTTTCACTATCCATAACAAGCGGGGCCAGGGTCCTGATGACATTGCCGTAATTGCCGCAGGCCATGGTAATCAACCCATTTTCATGAGCATGACCAATGATTTTTCTGGTCAGGTCCTGATCCGGGACTTTGGTTTTTCGGTCTCTGACAATTTCCATGGCCAGCATGGGTCCAAGACCACGCACGTCGCCGATGCAGGCAAAGCGCTGAGACAACTCTTCAAAACTCTGTTTCATCTTTCGGCCCAGGTTCTGTCCTTTGCCAAGGATGTCTTCTTCTTCAAAAGCTTTGATTACGGCCAGGGAAGCTGCGCAGCTTATGGGATTACCACCATATGTTCCGCCCATGCCTCCAACCTGGGGATGATCCAGGATTTCGGAACGCCCGATGAGGGCAGATATTGGCAGGCCTCCGCCCATGCTTTTGGCCGCAGTTAACAGATCTGGTTCCACGCCAAAATGTTCCATCGCGAACATTTTTCCGGTTCGGCCGAATCCGGTCTGGATTTCGTCGGCAATGAAAATAATCCCATATTTTTGACATATATCCTTGAGTATGCCGAAATAATCTTTTGGAGGAACGATAAAGCCTCCTTCGCCGGTAACTGGTTCCACAATGAGACAGGCGATTTCGTCGGCTGCAACGTTTTTAATGAAAAAATCCTCTAGCTTGCGTGCACAGGCCACCTCGCATTCGGGATAGGTCAAGTTTATGGGACAACGGTAACAATAGGCGTAAGGCATATGGTAAACTTCAGGAGCAAAGGGGCCGAATCCAAGCTTGTAGGGTTTGACTTTTCCGGTGAGGGTCATGGCCAGAAGCGTGCGTCCGTGAAAACCGCAATCAAAGGAAATGACAGCGTTTCTGCCGGTATAGTGCCTGGCCGACTTGACCGCGTTTTCTACTGCTTCAGCTCCGCTGTTGAATAGAGCGGCCATTTTGGGGAATTTTCCAGGAGTGAGTCTGGTTAGTTTCTCAGCAAGGTCAATATATTCCTGATACATGACAACGTGAAAACAGGTGTGGGTGAATCTTCTGGCTTGGCTGCAAACAGCCTCCACAACCCCGGGATGGCTGTGACCCGTATTGACCACGCCTATGCCTCCGGCAAAATCTATCAGTTCTCTGCCTTCTAAATCAGTTATTATTCCTCCCCGGGCAGATTGAGCAAAAAATGATGTCACATTGAATACTCCCCTGGGAATAAATTTTTTGCGTCTTTCAAGAAGCCGTGTTGATTTTTCAGTCATAAGCTGGCCTCACTCGTTTTTTATGGTGTGGAAAAAATATGGCTTATTCATGCCCTTCAACCCGTCCCTGCCTGAAGAACAAAATCTGGCAGGTGCAGTGGACTGCATCGATATTAAACAGAAGCAGGACAACAGACTGCTAAGCCTGGTAAACGATTTTACCGTCAAATATGGTCATTGCCACCCTGGAGTGTTTGAGCGTTAAGGGGTTGGCCTGAAAAAGGTTATCTTCAAAGACCACCATGTCTGCGAATTTGCCTGGGCTGATACTGCCGTGAATGTTCCATGATTTATAGGCTCTGGCCGGAGTCGAGGTATATGCTTTGATGCCCTGCTCAAGGGAGATAATCTGCTCGGGATACCAGCCGCCCATTGGAGTCCCGTCATCCCTGGTTCTTGTAATGGCGCCCTGGATTCCCACCAGAGGATTGGGGCTGCAAACGGGGCAATCAGAGCTGAACATCACTGGAATGCCTGAGTCAAGCATTGATTTGAAGGCATAGGCGTATTGTCCGACCTCGCCCGCGCATTGGTTGATCATATTGATATCCAGGACCATATTGGCCGGCTGAACTGATACCGGCATATCAAGTCTGGCCAGTCTTTGCAGATCATGCTCTCTTATGACCTGGACATGTTCTATTCTGTGTTTCAATGAAGGTTCAATGTGGTAAACTGGACGGGATGCAGTGACTTTTTCAAAAATGGAAACAAGTTCCCTGTTGGTTCTGTCTCCAATGGCGTGCACCATTACAGCCAGTCCTGCCTTGTCTGCCGCCATGACTTCCTCAAGCATTTGTTCCGGCGGAATAAGGCAAAGGCCTTTTCCACCTGTGTCAAGGTATGGATCATTCATCCAGGCAGTCCTGGCTCCCATGCCTCCGTCCATAAAGTATTTGAGATGGCCCACCCGGAGGTATTCATCTCCCAGTCCAGTCCTTAGGCCCAATTTTTCCACGTAGGTACGTTCTTCTCCAGGAAGACTTGTCCAGCAGCGAAGCTCAAGTTTTTTTTGTTGGCGCAAGGCCTGCCATGATCTAAAGGTCAGCGCGGATTCGGATTGGTTGCCTGCCAGACGTACATCATGGATGGAGGTTATTCCCAGCGCATGTAGCCCTGATTGTGCTTTTTCCATAATCGCGGCTGTTGTTTCCAGGCTTGGCTCGG
>PXDF01000124.1 GCA_003566455.1 Desulfonatronovibrio sp. | reverse complement strand
ACGCTGCCGGTTCCCTGAATCCTCTTTTTGACAGCGGTAATATTATGTGTATTTCCGATCACATCAATTTCACAGGGGAAAATCCGCTGGTGGGCCAGAATTATGAAGAATGGGGACCAATGTTTCCTGATATGAGCAAAACATACTGTCCCAAGCTCATGAATATCGCCCACATGGCAGCACTTAAGCTTGGCATCCCCCTCAAAACAGGAGTCTATGTCGGCATAAAGGGACCCTCGCTTGAAACCCCGGCTGAAACAAGGGCTTTCAGAATGATGGGAGGTGACGCCATTGGCATGTCAACTGTATTGGAAGCCATCGCTGGCAACCATATGGGTATGAGAATCCTGGGTTTGTCCTGTCTGACCAATAAAAATCTGCCTGACTGCATGGAACAGACTTCTCATGAGCAGATTCTGGAAGCAGCCCGGAATATAAACATAACACTGAAGGATCTGCTGCTGGAAATTTTTGTAAATCTTTATTCAGAACAGTCGCAGATTTAAAAGGCAAGTATCTCCGCTAAGGTTGAAGGCGGCTTCAAAAAAACATTTTTTTACTGATTTTTTTTGCCCTCAGCCGCCCACATTACCTGTCTGCAAATGCCCATGAGCAGGTTGAATTCATTCAGACGCAGGTCTTTTTTGGCCATGAATCTTTTCAGGGGCATCATGAAGTAATCCGGGTTGTCAGGCTGGAGAAAACTGATTTTTAAAAGGACTTCCCGGATATTTTCCTGGAGCACCCCGGCTTCTTCCAGGGTTATAAGGCGGGAATCTTCAGATTTTATTTTTCCGGTATCAATTACAGGGACATGCTTGAAACATTCATAAAGCAAGATGATAACCGCTTGGGAAATATTCAGTGACCAGGCCTCATTTGAGGTTGGAATAGAGACGATGTGAGAACAAAGCTCCACCTCTTCATTGAGCAGACCGGTGTCCTCAGGACCGAAAACCAGTGCTGAACAAGCGGCATTGGAACTAATATCCATAATTTCAGCCGCAGCTTCCCACGGAGTAAGAATCCCTTTTCGCCATTTGCCCAGCCTGGATGTTGTGGCATAGGCTTTGTTAAAGCCTGATAATGCCTGCTTGAAATCGTCATAAATCAAAGCCTGTTCCAGAAGGATTTTGCCCTTTGAAGTGGCCAGAGGCAATGCCTTGTCCAGATTGAAATTGACTGGTCTAATCAAGATCAGGCTTGAGCATCCCATATTGGCGCAGGCCCTTGCCACGGAACCGATATTTTCGGGATACTTGGGCCTGGAAAGGATTACGGACACATTTTTGAGCATATTGTCTGGGCCTGGGTTATGAGTCGGCAGCCAAGGGTTGTAAGAAAGTGGATCGCCATAAACAACCATCCGGCATTTGTTACACATTAAACCTGAAGGTGATAATGTCTCCGTCTTTGACAATGTATTCCTTGCCCTCCAGACGCAGTACCCCTTTTTCCTTTGCTTTTTTCATGTCACCGTATTTCAGAAAGTCTTCCCAGCTCAGGGTTTCAGCCCGAATGAATCCTTTCTGGATGTCAGAATGGATTGCTCCGGCTGCCTCAAAAGCCGTTGAATTTTTTTTCAGAGCCCATGATCGAACCTCTTTATCACCAACAGTGAGGAAGGTGATAAGATTCATAAGGTTATAGGTTTTAGCAATGACTCTGTCCAGAGCTGATTCCCTGACTCCAAGCTCGTGCATGAACATGGCAAGCTCTTCAGGGTTTTCAAGTTCGGCCATTTCTCTTTCCAGCATTGCTGATGCTGAGATGTGCCCCATGCCCTTCTGTTCTTCCGGGGGCTTAAAGCTTCCCATTTTGGATTCAGATATATTCCAGGCATAAAGTATGGGCTTGGCTGAGACAAAAGCAAACCCCTTCAAAGCCGGTTCAGCGCATAGGGCCTCATCCAGGCGCAGAGGCTTTTCCTGTTCCAGTATATTCATGGCCCGGATAAGCAATTCTTCTGTTTTGGGATCATAAAGATGCCCGGCCTTTTGTCTGTCCTGGGACAGTTTTTCAAGTTTTTTTTCAATAACAGCCATGTCTGAAACAATGAGCTCCTCTTCAATGGATGAATGCTGCGATGCCGGGTCAAACCCGCCTGAAAAAGCGTCTACCACTGCCAATAAACAATCGCAGCCGCGTATTTCACTTAGGACTCTGTTGCCAAGGGACTTTGTCCCGCCGCTTCCTGGCATGTCCTGGTATTCAATTTCTGACCGGGTGATTTTTTTGGGTTTGAAGACCCGGGCCAGAGGGATAAGCCGGGGTTCAGGCACCTTGACCATGGCCCTGGCCACTGCTCTGGCTCCTGGTCCGGCCAGCGCCCTGAAAATTTCTGTTTTTCCGCTGCCGGCAAACCCGATTATCGCTGTTTTCATTGTTTTTTGGCTCCAGTTAAATAGTTTTTGGGCAATATAGAAAAAAGACATCCTTGGCAAGAAAAAGCCAGGGCAAATTTATGCTTGCCAAAGGAAAAGCATGTGCTTATACGCAGCCACATTATGAGCAAGGATTTAATTATTGTAGAATCGCCGGCTAAGGTAAAGACGATTAAGAAATTTCTGGGCAGGGACTACCTGGTGGAGGCCTCTGTGGGTCATATCCGCGATCTTCCCAGGAAAACTCTGGGAGTGAAGGAAGAAGATGGTTTCCAGCCAGAGTATGAGATCATTTACGGTAAAAAAAAGGTAGTCACCAGGCTTCAGCAAAGCGCCAAAAAATCAGACCGGATATTCCTGGCCCCTGACCCTGACCGCGAAGGAGAAGCAATAGCCTGGCACATTGCCCAGCTGATAAGGAAGCAGAACAGCAATATCAGCCGCATCCAGTTTAATGAGATCACTCCCAGGGCTGTAAAAGATGCTCTTGAGCATCCCAGGGATCTTAATGAAAATCTGTTTAATTCCCAGCAGGCCAGAAGAATTCTGGACCGGTTGGTTGGTTATAAAATTTCACCCATTTTATGGAGCAAAGTCAAGCGCGGCCTTTCAGCAGGCCGGGTTCAGTCCGTGGCTTTGCGCATGATAGTTGAGCGAGAAAAAGAACGCCAGGATTTTGTGCCTGAGGAGTACTGGGTTTTCAAGGCCATGTTGTCCAATTCAGCCAGGCAAAGTTTTGAAAGCCAGCTCTGGAAGATTGATAATAAAAAGGCCCATGTCGGCTCAGAAAAAGCGGCAAGGATTCTGGAAAAAAAGTTGAGCAAGTCTTCTTTTGCAGTCCAGGATGTGGAAGAAAAGGAGCGCGCAAGGGACCCCAAACCTCCTTTTATAACTTCCACACTGCAGCAGGAAGCCAGCAACAGGATGGGCTTTACCGCCAAACGGACCATGTCCGTAGCCCAGCGATTGTATGAGGGCGTCGACCTTGGCGACAAAGGCACCACTGCCTTGATCACCTATATGCGGACAGACTCGGTGCGGGTATCAGAGGATTCTCAGACTTCAGCCAAAAAATGGATTATATCAAATCTTGGCAAGGATTATTATCCTTCCAGAATGAGATTTTTCAAATCAAAAGGATCAGCCCAGGATGCACACGAAGCCATCCGGCCGGTTGATCCAGATGTTACACCGGCAGAAATCAGGTCATACCTGCCCAGAGACCAATTCATGCTTTACAGGCTCATCTGGGAAAGGTTCATGGCCTCCCAGATGGCGGCTGCGAGGTTCTGGGATACAACAGTAATTGTGTCCGCTGCCAATACATTGTGGCGCAGCAAGGGCGAAAGGCTTGTTTTTGACGGTTTTTTAAAAATATATTCTCCCTCCGGACTCGATGAAGAAATTTCAATTCCAAGGCTTGGCAGGAATGAAAAACTAAGCCTTGAAAAATTGTCCACGGAACAGAAGTTTACCCAGCCCCCTGCCAGATATTCAGAAGCTTCACTGGTCAGAAAACTTGAAGAGCTTGGAATCGGCAGGCCTTCTACATACGCGGCCATTATTTCAACTCTCCTTGACCGGGAATATGTAACCCTTGAGGAAAAAAATTTTCTGCCCACAGAGCTTGGCTCAGAGGTGTGCTATCTCCTGGTCAGGCATTTTCCTTCGCTTCTGGATGTTGGATTTACCGCTCAGATGGAGGAGTCTCTGGATACTGTGGCTGAGGGCAAAAAGGATTGGGTGGAGCTTTTGAAGCAGTTTACTGCACATTTTTATCCCACCCTTGAAAAGGCCAGTAAAGAGATGGCCACTGTCAAAGCAGGCAAGGAGACAGACATTGAATGCGAGAAATGCGGAAGCAAAATGCTTATTCGTTTTGGACGAAACGGAGCTTTTCTGGCCTGCTCAAGATATCCTGAATGCAAGAGCAGCTCTAATTTTGCCCGGGATGAAGACGGCAATATCAGGGTGCTGGAAGCCGAGCCCGTGATCAGGGAAAAAGTAGGGATTTGCCCGGAGTGCGGATCTGATCTTGTCTTGAAAAAAGCCCGCACAGGAAGCCGGTTTATTGCCTGCGACAATTACCCCAAATGCAAATATACCAAGCCTTTTACCACCAATGTTCCGTGTCCAGTGGAAGGATGCCGGGGGGAGATCGTGGAAAAGGGCAGTCGAAGGGGCAAGGTTTTTTACGGTTGTGACCAGTATCCCAAATGCGAATATGCTGTCTGGAACTATCCGGTTAATGAGAAGTGTCCTAAGTGCGGATTAAAAATCCTGGTCCGAAAATCCACCAAGACCAGGGGAGAACATGTGGCATGCCCGGAAAAGGCATGCAAGTACTGGGATAAGCTTGAAGACTGATGCTTTGGACCTAAATCGAGCGATTTTTCTATGTCATTGCGAGCGAAGCGTAGCAATCTCAGTCAGTTATTAGGAGATTTCCACGCACCCTCCGGGTTCTCGCAATGACAGGTTTATCAGAGAGTTACAGGAAAAATAGTTCAATTCAGGTTGGATTTTTTAACCCATTGCTTACGCTCGGATTCAGTATGCAAATCGAGAGTGAACTGAAATTTCCAGTTGATGATTTCAAGGTTGTAATGCAAAGGCTCAGTCGTATGAGCGGGATACACAGTCCTTGGTATTTTGAGCGAAATATTGTATTGGATGATGAAAAGGGCTCCCTGAAAAACAAGGACTTTTTGTTAAGGCTTCGGACCGGACTGAACACCAAACTCACCCTTAAGCTTCCTGTTGATAACAAAATCCCTGGACTTGCCAAATGCAGACAGGAGTTTGAGACAGGCCTGGAAGACATAGACGCTGCCCAGTCCATATTTCGGCATCTTGGCTTTAAGGTCTGGCTTCGCTATGAAAAGTACCGACAGGTATGGAGTCTGAATAAGGTTGAGGTATGTCTGGATATTCTGCCATTTGGCAGATTTGTTGAAATTGAAGGATCTGAGGACAGTATAATTGAAACTGCGTCCATGCTTGGTCTGGAACAGGTCACAGCCACAGCCAGAACATATTTTCAGCTTAACCGGGATCATGCTCTTAAGCAGGGCTGGTAGCCTTTTGATGATTTTGTCTTTGATCCTTCCGAGCATGAGGCTGTGGCCATGGAATTAGGTATTTCCGTAAAAAGTTATTAAGGAGTAGAGAATTGTTTGCACCGAAGGAACTCGAAAAGTACGCCCGGGTAATGATCTGGGGGATGGAAAAGGCCAGGAAGGATCCTTTTGTTAACAAGGATATAGTGCTCATCAGAACCGATAAATCTTCAGTTCCTCTGGCCAACCTGATTTATGAGCGCCTTATCCGGATGAATATCAACCCAGTGGTCAGGATCAATCTGCCTGAAAAGATGGAGAAAACTTTTTTTTCCAATGCCCAGGACCATCAGCTGGAGTTCAAGATCCCCGGAGATGCTGAGCTGTATTCCTCCCTTAATGGTTTGATTTCCATCCTTGGACCCGAATCCCTGACTCATCTTCAGGACATTGATCCCTCCAGAATCGGCAAATACGCTGTAACCAAAAAGTATTTGCGCGACATCCTTGAAGAGAGGGAAAATAAAGGCTTTTTCGGCTGGAGTCTGTGTCTATATCCCACACATGAGCTTGCCGCGAAAGCTGGTCTGGATATTGATGAGTACAAGGAGCAGATAATAAAGGCAGTATATCTGGATCATGATGATCCAGGCGCTGTGTGGCAGAGTATTTTTGAAAGATCCGTCAAGGTCAAAAACTGGCTCAACAGCATGGATGTGGAATATTTTCATATATTGTCGGCAAATACCGACCTGAAGGTTTATCCAGGTGAAAAGCGCAGGTGGCTTGGGGTATCCGGGCATAATATACCCAGTTTTGAGCTTTTTGTATCCCCTGACTGCAGGCTGACACAGGGAGTTTTCTTTGCAGACCAGCCCTCGTATCGCAGCGGCAACTATGTTAAGGGTGTGCACCTGGAGTTCAAGGAGGGACGTGTGGTTAATTCAGGGGCGCAGGAAGGGGAGGAATTCTTAAACAAACAACTGGCATTGGATGCCGGAGCTTCGTATCTTGGTGAGTTTTCTCTGACTGACAAGCGTTTTTCGCGCATTGACAGGTTTATGGCCCACACCCTGTATGATGAGAATTTCGGGGGACCAAACGGCAATTGTCATGTAGCCCTGGGCGCTTCCTATTCGGATACTTACGCGTCAGACTCTGAGGAGCTTTCTACGGAACTGAAAAAGGAGCTTGGATTTAATGATTCGGCTCTGCACTGGGACCTGGTCAACACAGAGAGTAAAACGGTTTACGCCTGCCTGGAAAACCGGGACAGGGTTATTGTTTATGATGACGGTCAATTCACCATCGAAAGACTGTAGGACAGGGCGATTAATAATTTCAGGGCTGCTAAGCAGGAACACTTCATAATCAAAAATTTCCTCTGCATTTTCATATTAAGATTTTTTCCATCCTTTTTTCAGGCCCTGAACAGGGCCTTTCCATACAGAATTGCTTACTGACAAGTCTTTAAAAAGTCATTGTCCGGAGATGCGTTCAAAAATTTTCGTTCCATATGGGTTCAAGGACTTAAAAGATCATCCTGTTTAATCGAGCTGGATTAAAGCCTATGCTCGCGTGTTTTTATATGATTGTTCTTTTGACAAAAATATTCATATTTTCACGCAAAAATTAAAAAAATATTTATAGAACAATGCTATAATGAAAAATTCAAAAAAAATAGTGACATTTTTTTTGAATTATCCTAGATATAAATCCTACATAAAATACTGATCAATTCAAACATGTATTAATTCATATCCATAAAAATAAATCTTTATATACAGTATCAGTTTTTTTCATCCATGATGCTTCAGCTGTTCTGATGTTTATTTAATGAAAATTTATCATTAATAACTTTATAAAGGAGGTTTTTATGACGCATGCACGAGACAGTCAAAAAGGTTTCACCCTCATCGAACTTCTCATTGTCGTGGCTATCATCGGCATTCTGGCTGCCATTGCCATTCCCCAGTTCGGAAAGTACCGGGAAGGAGCGGCCATAGCAGCTGTGGAAGCTGACCTGCGCACATGTCTCAGCGAGGTTGTGGCTGAGTACGCTGCTGAGGGTGAACTGGGCGAAGAAAGGGAGTGTGAAATTGCCCTTGGTGATGACGTCTTCGGTGTTGAGTTTTCAGAGGAAGAGGGTGAAATAATCATCGCAAATATTGGTGAACTCAATGAAGCACATGGCTTTAACTGCAATTTTACATTTGACGGCCGAAGGATAACTTGTGTGGAACAGGAGGAGTAGCTGTCAACGAATTTAATGATCCTTAACAGGAGCATAGTTCAGGGAAATTGAGCCCATGCAGTTATTTTTGAAAGAAAATATGGGCATGCATTTATTAATAATAATTGTTTCTAGGCATTCTTTCATCCAGCCTATACTCAGAATAATCCCCATCACCTGAAAATATCAGAGGATGGGGATTTTAAAAAATCAATCATTAACAGGATCAAAATGATATATGCAGCAAACAGATACCCCGGCATTCATTAACAATTGTCCCGGCCTGCCCAGAGTTGCAGTGGGGGCCGTTGTCAAGCACAATGATTCTTTCCTTCTGGTCAAAAGGGCAAAAGCGCCATCCAGGGGCAGGTGGGCCATACCCGGCGGAAAGATCAAGCTGGGTGAAACCCTTCAGGAAGCTGCCCAGAGGGAAGTTCTTGAAGAAACAGGAATAGTTGTCAAGGCACTGGAACCTGTTCTGACATTTGATCTGATTGAGCGAAACACTGACGGAACTGTCATTTTTCATTACATTATTGTAGATTTAATGGCCCGGTATATTTCCGGGGAGCTGACGCCTGGCGGCGACGCCTTGGAAGCCATTTGGGCGCCGTTCAATGATCTGGACAGGTACAGCCTCAGTCCACTTACCTTGGAACTGTTTAAAAGAAATTCTAAATAAAACCTAAATTTTCACCGTTTTGATCAGTTGACGGGCCCGGGGACCAATCCGGCTTTTTGTTGAAGATCCCCTGGCGCAGTCGCTGATCAGACAAGGCAACAATGTGAAACCATGATTGGTCTCCAGGCCTTAAATTTTGCCATGATATGGTGACTGGATGCTATAAAACAAAAACTTTCCAGTCAGATAAAAACAAAATTCCTCAACAGAGATACTGCAAGCAGTCCTGAAAGCAGTGATAAAATCAGATTACGGGTTAATACTGCCACAAGGCCGGCTATGATCGCCGCCATCAGTTCTGATGCCCCTTCACCCATCAGATTCGGGACAATAATGGCCACAAGTATGGAAGACGGCATATGCGCGAGAAAGGCCCTGAACCTTGGTGAAGGATTTATTCTGCTTACAATAAACAGGCCGCCGGCCCTGGTGAAGTATGTGGCCCCTGCCATGCAGAAAATGGTGATAAAAACTAAAAGGCTCTGATTGTCAGGCATTTCTGCATGCTCCAGTGATGCCTCCGGCCAGTCCGCCGAAAATGATGTACCATTTGCCTGGAAGCAGAATAAATGCAATCCAGGCAACCATGGCCGCCATCATCCACACCGGAACCTGGGATTTACCTTTCCAGAAGAAGGTAAGCAGGGCTATAAATACGGCCGTAAAAGCAAAGTCAAGGCCCAGAACAGACGGATCAGACAGGTATCTGTCTATCCAGAAGGACATGGTAGAGCCCAGAAAGGTGGAAAAATTCCAGAAAAAATATATGCACAGACCGGATCCCAAGAGGAAGGCCGCGTCTTTTTTGCCTGAAACCATTTCTTTGACGGACAGGGCCCACGATTCATCAGTCATGAAATAAAGACTGAAATACGATTTTCCCGGGCTGATCCGAACCAGCCAGTCCCTCATTGCGGCGCCCATTAAAAGGTGTCTGAGGTTGACTACGAAGGTGGTCAGGATAATGGTCAGCACAGGCAGGTGAGGGCCCCAGAGTTCCAGAGCCATGAGCTGGGAAGCCCCGGCAAAGACTACCAGACTCATCAGCTGAGCCTGGACTGGACTAAGTCCGGCCTGGATTGCCAGAATGCCGAACACAAGGCCGTAGGCAAACACTCCCAGACCCAGGGGCACGCATTTGAAAAACCCGTCCATAATGCCGCGTCTGGAAAAGGTCACATGATTATTTTGAAATGCCATCTTGTTTGGAACAGAAAGTTTATCAGGTTTGTGAAGGATTATGTCGCCGGATATTGTAAACTGCTCTGCCTTCAGCAATGATACTGTCCGGATCCTCTTTAGTAAAAACTAAAGTCTGCACGTTTCCCACCCTGTTACCCATGAGCCTGACCCTGGCTTCGGCCAGTAAATCTGCCTGTGGAGCCGGACGCAGGTAGTCAACCCTCATGTCAATGGTGGCGATTCTGTCTTCAAGTTCACAGCAGGTCCAGACAGCCACTCCCCCACAAGTATCAATGAGAGTGGACAGAATGCCGCCATGCAGGGCCGGCCTTCTGGGATCACCCGTAAATTCAGGCTTATAGGGCAGAATAAGCCGGGCAAAACCATTTTCCGCTCTTTCAACCTTAAGGCCTAGATGCCTGTTAAAGGGTATCTCTTGTTCCAAGAAGTATATTAAACTTCTGCTCTTAGACTTGCTTTTCATTTTATGCCCTTCTATTTTTAGACATTAGCTGTGGATCTTCTGTTTACCATATGTTTCGGATGATCTGAGGCGTGTCCTGTTGGCAATATAAACACCGCTGCTGACCATCAAAGCGCCGATGATGAGCGATGGATCGACAGGTTCCCTTAATAAAACAAAGCCGATGACAATGGCAAAAAGGGGAACAAAATTAATAAATACTGAAGCCCTGGAAGGGCCGATGTTTTTTACTGCCTGATAATACCAGGTAAAGCCAAGTACTGTTCCAAAATATCCCAGATAAATCATGCAGCCCCATACAATTAAGGGAACAGTCAGGATAAAGCTGAAAAGACCTTCGCCCATGGCTGGAATGAATAGAGCCAATGTTCCGGCAATGCAGGAGTAAGTAACAGCGGCCTGAGGCGAAAGCCTGGACATGGAGTACTTGCCCAGTATGGAATAAGCAGCCCAGCTGGCCACGCATCCGGCAATAGCCAGATCACCCATACTGATCACTTCGTTGAGAAGGTGGAATGGGTGTCCCCTGGTAATGGCCAGGATAGCACCGGATACAGATAAAAAAATGCCTATCACCTTGAAAACGCCCAGGGATTCCTTAAAGAGCAGGGCTGCCAGAATGGAGATGAATATGGGGTTGGTGGCAACGATGACCGCTGCTCTTCCAGCTTCCACGGTCTGCAGACCGGTAAAGAAAAAAAAGTTATAGGCAAAGACCCCTGTCAATCCCAGAAGGATTACCTGAACAACCTGTCCGGAATTGATCCTGGGGAGGCCTCCCTCCAGTTTTCTAACCAGATAGACCAGGCAGAAAGTGGCTATGAGAAAACGAAAAAAAGCCGCTGAAAAAGGCGGCATATGCTGGGAAACTATCCTTCCGGCAGTAAATGTACCTCCCCAGAACATTGTTGCCAGAAGCAGTTTTACATATACTAGCAATTGATTTTCCTGACTGTGGGTACTCTTTTGAATTCCTGGCAGAATGTTTCTTCAGGGACAACGCAATTAATTGTTCACCAGACAGAGATTCTGCTGAAAAAAATTAAGCCTTGCCCGCCCGGACAATATCAATGACAGCAGAGGTCAAGCGGTTCGTCTGAAATCATGCTTGTGCTGAAATGCCGGTTCTAATTCAGAGGAAAAAGGGCATCAGAATTTCTTTTTAAGCCATTCTTTTATTTCTTCTGGTAGTTCGTAAGCTCCTTTGGCCCGGCAGCAATCCCAGTATTCTTTAGGCAACTCCATTTCATGCAGGGTTTCTGAACCATCCTTGGTCATTTTCTGCAATCTGACTATGTATGGTTCTTGCCAGGAATCAACTGAAAAATAATAAGTCTCATCATCAGAGTTCTGGTGACGTCCACTGTATCCGGTATTGCCCCATTCAAGATGCAGGGCCACGGCATCCGCCGGACCAACATCCCAGTTAATCGGCAGGTCCTTGAATCTGGTCAGCTCACCCATATCATTTCCTCCTTGTGTTCAAGAAAAAATTGTTTATCCTCTTTACCTCATAATTACAACAAATGTTAAGCCCTAATCTTTCCAGGCCGCTCAGAAATTGCAATAATTACCATTCAGAGCTATAGGCGCTGAAGCGCGCTGCTTGGATATATATTCATTAAAATCAATTGGGGGCTCTGAAATAATAACCTGACAGGAACCATAATTTGTTTATAGAACCAGATCTTAAAAAAAATATTCTTGGTTTAAACCGGGAAAACAGTTATTTATACATACATAAGTCGGGACCGGCAAGCCAGATATACCTGGCCAGGTATCTTCAGGAAAAAAACCAGAGAGCAGTTCTTCTTGTTCCGTCAGGTCATGATATCAAAAAATACTCATGTCTGGCCGCTGTTTTCGGACAAAACAGTCTGAGCCGGGATAAATTCCGGGAGTCTCAATGGAGTATTTTTCCGGAGCCGGCCGGGCGACTGAAGTATGACTGGGGGAAAATATGGACCGGCCTTTTCAGGCTGGCCAACAACACCTCCAATGTTTCCATTATTCCGTCAAGCCTTCTTCTGCATTTTCTTCCTCCCAAAGAAGTTGTGGAAAGTTCATTCCTGTTTGTATACCGCAACCAGGACGCTGGTATTGATCATATTCTGGATAAAGCCTCTGCCTGGGGGTATGAAAAAAGAAAAACTGTTTCTGAAACCGGAGAAATGGCTTTGCGAGGAGATATCCTGGATATTTTCCCCCCGGATTATGCTTATCCTGTCCGCCTGGAGTTTTTCGGAGACCGCGTTGAAAGCATTAGAACTTTTGAATCCCATACCCAGAGATCCATGCAGGATCTCGACGAATGTCTAATCCTTCCGATTAATCCATGTCTTATGGAAGATGACCTGATATCTCGTGCTGAACAGAAATCCCGTCACCTGAAAAAAATTGGAGAGATCCAGGGCTCAACCTATCAAAACCTTCGAGAAAAACTGCTCCTTAAATCAGGGGATTACCCCTGCGGGCTATTTTATGAAAACCCCGCAACATGGGCTGAATATCTTCCATCTGACGCCTATTATATCCTGGCTGACACCACAGAACTGAGGACAGACCTGGAAGAGGAGGAGTGGAAAATCAGCCGCTGGGCAAAGGATATGTCTTATCCAGAGCCCCATATTTTTCAGCCCGCCTCCAGGGCCAGGACCATCTGGCAGAATAAGCGCCGATTGATCTTTGAAAAGCTGGTCATTGGCAGGAAAAGCGAGGGCGTTGATCTTCCTGAGAAAGATATCAAAGACTTTTCAGATATGTTCTGGAAGCCAGAGGATCGTAAACGTCCCTGGTATTCATTTGTAACTGCCCTTAAAGAATGGAAAAACACTTCAAGACAGGTAATCCTTGCTTTTAACACTTCCGGCTCAAGGGAAAAATTTCTGAAAATCATCGAACCAGAAGGACTTAAATTCATTACTGCCTATCACCCGGACCGTCAGGGGCTTTTTACTGTTGTTTCCAGGCTTGGAACAGGGATGAATCTGGAATGGAACCACATAACAATCCTTGGCGAAGATGTTATTCAGCCTGGCAAAAAACCGGGACACAGAGCACTGACCGGCAGATTTGCCGGGGTTTCTGCAATTGAAGACCTGAACCAAGACGACCTTGTTGTTCACCGTGACTACGGCCTTGGAAAATTTGGCGGACTTAAAAGGGTCAGCGCCGGCAAATCAGTTAATGATTATCTGCTGATATATTATGCCAATGATGACAAGCTGTATATTCCGGTGGATCGTTTTTCCCTGGTTCAGAAATACAAGGGACCGGAAGGGATTTCTCCTTCCCTTGATCGTCTGGGCAGCCTGGGATGGTCCAAAACAAAGTCCCGGGTCAGAAAGGCCATTGAAAAAATCGCTAAAGATCTGGTGGACATGTATGCCTTTCGCAAGGTTGCAAAGGGCTATTCATATGGCCCTGGCGGCGAACTTTTTCGTGAATTCGAAGCCACATTCGGTTTTGAAGAAACCCCGGATCAGGAACAGGCCATCAGGGATGTCATGCTGGACATGGAAAGGCCGGAGCCAATGGACAGGCTGGTATGCGGCGATGTGGGCTTTGGGAAGACTGAGGTGGCCATGAGGGCCTCGTTCAGGGCAGTACAGGACGGCAAGCAGGTGGCAATCCTCTGTCCCACAACCGTTCTTGCGGAACAGCACTATCAGAATTTCAGGCAGCGAATGGAGGATCTTTCAGTAAACGTCAGAATGCTCAGCCGGTTTGTTCCCAGGCCAAGGCAAAAAACCATAATTGAAGCAGCCAGAAGGGGAGAAATTGATATCATCATCGGTACTCACAGAATACTTTCCAAAGACGTTGAACTGCCCAGGCTTTCATTGCTTATTCTGGATGAAGAGCAGAGATTCGGGGTCAAGCACAAAGAAAAACTCAAGCAATTCAGGAAAAATATTGACGTACTTGCTCTTACCGCGACCCCCATTCCCCGCACTCTTCAGCTCTCCATCTCAGGCATCAGAACCCTCAGCGTGATTGAAACACCCCCACTGGATCGTAAGCCTGTTGAAAGTTCAATCATTGAAAGAGACAAGGGATTTTTGAAACAGGTTCTGGCCAGGGAACTGGACAGGCAGGGACAGGTTTTCTGGGTATTTAACCGGGTTCAGAGACTGGAAGAGGTTCTTGATTATGTCCGGGAGCTGGCCCCGGATGCCAGGGTTGGCATGGCCCATGGCCAGATGCCTGAGAGGGAGCTTGAGGAAACCATGCACAAGTTCTGGCATCACCAGCTGGACATCCTGGTATGTACGGCCATAATTGAATCAGGCCTTGACTTTCCCAGGGCCAACACCCTTATAGTTGACCAGGCCCAGATGTTCGGATTGGGGCAGCTTTACCAGCTAAGGGGCAGGGTGGGCCGGTCAGAAAGACAGGCTTACGCCTACTTCATGGTTTCTTCATTTCAGAATCTTTCTGATCAGGCCAGAAAAAGAATGCAGATTATCCTGGATATGGATTATCTGGGAGCCGGCTTCCAGGTTGCCATGGAAGACTTGAGGCTCAGGGGAGCCGGCAATCTCTTGGGAGAGGTTCAGTCCGGGCAGATCGGCAAGATAGGGCTGGAACTCTTTCTGGACATGCTCCAAGAGGAAGTTGCCAGACAAAAAGGTGATCCGGTTCAATCCAGGGAAGACATTGAAATCAGCATGGGATTTCCGGCTTTTATACCTGAAGGATATATTTCAGATTCTTCTGAGAGACTTAAGTATTACAGAATTTTTTCATCCTGCCCAGACAGAGAGTGTTTGGACAATGTTGAGCAGGAAATCAAGGACAGGTTCGGAATCATTCCAGATGAACTGAAAAGCTTCATCATGATCCTGAGGATAAAGCAGGTCCTCAAGCCTCTGGGCGCGTCCAGGGCGGATTTTCAGGAGAAAAGGTTTGTTATTGAATGGACTGAGAATGACCAAAAGCCAGATCCTGTCAAGCTGGTTTCATGGATTGAAAAAAATAAGGAAAAAGCAAGGCTGATCCCCCCATCCAAATTGGAGTTGCGTTTATCTGATAATAAATCTATTGAAGATGCTCTGGTGGAAACTATGGTTGTTTCTCAGGATCTGACCTCCCACCTGGATCATCATCCAAAAAAACAATAATCATCATGATATGAAAAAACATCAATTATTGCTGTTTTATTTTTCTATTGTCATTTGCGGGTCAATTTTTGTCTGCGCCTGCGCCAATGACAAGCCTCAGGCAGGCGTGGTTGCCATGGTCAATGGTGCACCCGTCTTTCTAAAAGATATTGAATATGGATATGACGCCAATTTTTTCGAATGGTCAGATGCCATTCCTCCTTCGGCTCGGGAGTTGAAGAATAAGTATGGGCAGGTTCTTCTTGATCTGATAGTTATTGAGCTGATCAGGACCGAGCTTGATGCCCGGAATTTGACCGTAACAAAAGATGAAATTATGGACGTTGAAAATGAAATCCGAAAGGATTATCCTGAAGGCGAGTTTGAAAAAATGCTCATTGAAGAATACATTGATCTTCAGTATTGGAGAACCAGAATCGGGCACAAACTCATGTGGGAAAAGTTTGTAGACAAGGTCCTCATGGCTGAGGTCAGCTTTGGCCTGGATGAGATTAATGATTATTATTATTCAAACATTCAGGAATTTTATGTTCCGGACAGGCTGGTTTACTTGTATATTGAATCAATTGACCGGGAAATTCTGGAGCATGCTCTGGATGAACTTGAGAAATATGAGGATGTTGACATACTGACAAAGGAATTCCAGGATGCTTCAATTGCCAGATATGAAATGCGGGTGGATCAGCTGCCCCAGACTCTGGCTGAGGATCTTCAATTTCTGGAGGCTGGTCAATCCAGCGAAATCAAGGGAGGGGGACAGGAGGGCTTTTACATCCTTTATCTTGTTGAAAAAAAGGAAGAACAACTGCTCAAACCACACCAGGTTTATACTCTCATTGAACAGAACATTGTGAATTCCAAGTTGACTGAGATTTTTAACAATTGGATTTCAGATGCTTTAGGGCGGTCACAGATTGAAATAAATACTGTGCTTCTTGAAAATATTATCGGCGGCTCCAATTAAGCTGCCTTATTAAAGACAATAATTATGAAGAAACTATTCTTTCTGCTGCTGATGATTTTTCTCGGCGTCAGCCCTGTAAATTCATCTCAGCTGGTGAACAGGGTGGTGGCATTGGTTGATGGAGAAACCATAACTTTGTTTGAGTTGCAGGCCAGGGTAAAACACCTGCTTGGCCTGTTCGAGAATGTGAATATTGATGATTTGCCTGAATCCCAGCTGAAGCAGACCCAGGGACAGGTTCTCAATCAGATGATCAATGATATCCTTCTGAAAAAGGAGGCTGACAGATTTGGTATTGAAGTCACCAGAAGGGAGGTTGAAAGTCATATTGACCTGGTTCGTTCTGATCAGAATATGAGCCAGGAGGAATTTGAACAATTTCTCCAAAGTCAGGGGTTAACTCTGGATATTTATAAAAAACAGATCAGTGATTCAATTCTGCGTCAGAGAGTTTTAAGCTTGATGGTGCGCAGAAAGGTTCTGGTGACCATGGAAGAGGTTGAGGCCTATTATAAGGATAATATTGCTCAATATCAGGAAGATAAAAAAGTTCATCTTCAGGTCATTATTTTGCCTGATTTTGAAGACGCTGTCAGGATCAGGGAAGAAGTTGCCAGGGGCGAAATCAGCTTTGATGCTGCTGCTGCCCGCTTTTCCCATGGACCTAACTCCTCCGGGGGTGGAGACCTGGGATTTATTGAATGGAGCAGACTTGCTCCGGAATGGCGACAGGCCCTGGACAACCTTGAACAGGGAGACCTGAGCGAGGCTTTTCAGATCCGGGGATCCGGGGCCTTGCTTAAGCTGATTGAAAAAAGATCAGAAGGGGTCATTGAATTGTCTAAAGTTGAAGACAAAATCAGAGAAAAGCTGTTTGATTCGAAACTCGACCAGAGATTTGAGGATTATATCAAGGGGCTGCGGGAAAAAGCTGTTATAGATGTCCGTTTATAACCCTGTAATCTGACAACCCGCGGCTGGGAGATATTATGGATTTGCTGGATATCGGAAATGAATTGAAAAATGAAAGGGAGCTCCAGGGCTTGAGTCTGGAAAATGTTCATGAAGACACTCGAATTGGAATCGACTTCCTCAGATCTCTGGAACAGGGGAAAATAGAACATCTCTCTCATCCAGTTTACGCCAAGGGTTTTGTTCGCAGCTACGCCCATTACCTTGGCCTGGACAGCGAGAGGATCGCTGAAGATTTTTCCAGCGTGTTTCAGACTGAGGACCAGTTTGACAAGATCAATCCCGAGGATCTTCCAACTTCTCTGAGAACTTCATTAAAGACAGGGAAATCCCTCAGTTATATAATGATCGCGGGTATAGCTCTGGCCCTGATGATTGTTGTCGGCCTGGGGTGGTTCATTTATCATTCATACAACTCCCGGCTTACGGATCAGGAACAGGATTTCGTATCCATGGATTCCACTGCTGACCTCCAAATGAACGACTCGGGCCTGCCCTATATCTCAGATCGCCCGGAAGGATTTCCTGCCGATGATGATCCAGTGGGAGTTGAAGTAGATGAAGATATGAGGGTGAGTGAAATGACGCTGGAACCTCTGGCCAGCCTGGGGCCGGATCAAGCCGTTAATGAAGCTGATGAAGCTGTTGAACAGGAATTTTTACCAGAGCAGACAATTCCTGATCCTCAAGACAGGGCTCAGGTTGAACATGAGGTTTTGCCTGATTATGAAAAAGCAAAAATAGTTATCCAGGCCAGAGAAGAATGCTGGCTAAGGATCATCGCGGACCAGTCCACCCGCGAAGTTTATCTAAGGCCCGGGGAAAGCGTCAGTGCTGAGTTTGAACAGTTTGTCCAGCTGACTCTGGGTAATGCCGGCGGGGTCGACCTTTTTCTTAACGGCAGCCCATATTCTTTTGACGCGGTTTCCGGACAAGTGAAAACTCTCAGAATATCCCCTTCTGACGCCAGCTGATCCTGATCAATGAATCTTTCAGAGAAAATGCTTGTTATCCGGACAGGGCGGTTTAAAGAATACGATCTGTGGGTCCGCTTTCTTTCGCCTTCAAAAGGCATTCTCACAGGGTTTGCTTTTGGAGGATGCAGAAGCAGAAAAAGATTCAGCGGCTGCCTGGATGCTCTGAATCTAGTACTGTTCAAGGTAAGTTCCGGGAAAGGCAACAGGTATCTTGTTCTTGAAGAAGGAAGTCTCATCAATGGCTATCCTGAATTGAAAAAAGATTCTTCCAGGCTGGGCATGGCGTTGAACAGCCTGCGTTTTGTACAGCAGATCTGTCCAGAAGGTGACGATTCGTCTCGTATTTATGCTCTGCTGCTTGACTATCTTGAAACCATGGACAGCAATTCCTGCATCCCATCCTTTTTTCCGCTCTTGTTTCGGGCCAGAGCCGCTTTCAGTCACGGCTATCAGCCGTTTATTGACTGTTGCTGCAGATGCAGCCTCAAATTAAATGATATTGCCCAGCCTGTTTTTTTGTTTGCCGAGGGAAGAATTGTCTGCTGCAGGTGCAGCCACAGCAATGACCGTGCCCTGAATACCCGCCGGGAATCATTAATTTTTCTTAAGACCCTGAACACGTCCTCTCCGGCTCAGTGGTGCCGGTGGACACCTGACTCATCAATACTTCAGGATTGTTTTCAATTGGTAGAATCTTTTGTTGAATATCACCTGGATGATGGTTTAATAGTACAGAAATTTAATAGCTTAGAATTTAAATAAGTCAAATGATTCCAATAGTTGTCAATGGAGTTTAAAATGTTATTTCAGGACGTGATAATCAGTCTGCAGAAATTCTGGACCAGATATGGCTGTGTTCTGCATCAGCCTTACGATATAGAGGTTGGAGCCGGAACCTTCAATCCGGCCACATTTTTAAGGGTTATCGGCCCAGAGCCCTGGAAAACCGCCTATGTTGAGCCGTCAAGAAGGCCCACTGACGGCAGGTATGGAGATAATCCCAACCGCCTTCAGCATTATTACCAGTTCCAGGTTATTCTCAAACCTTCTCCGGCTGATATTCAGGATCTTTATTTGAAAAGCCTTGAAGTCCTGGGCATTGATGCCCGCAGACATGACATCCGTTTTGTTGAGGATGACTGGGAATCGCCAACTCTTGGGGCCTGGGGACTGGGATGGGAAGTCTGGCTTAATGGAATGGAAATAACCCAGTTTACCTACTTCCAGCAGGTGGGTGGCATTGATCTGGATCCGGTCAGTGTGGAGATTACCTATGGCCTGGAAAGGATCTCCATGTATCTTCAGGAAAAAGAATCAGTTTATGACCTGGCATGGAGTTCGGATGTCACATACGGCCAGGTTCACCTTCAGGGAGAAGTGGAACACTCCAGGTATAATTTTGAGATGAGCAATCCGGAAATGCTTCTTGATTTTTTTGAAAAATGCGAAAAGGAATGTCTCAGCCTTTGCAGTGGAAATCTGGCCTGGCCGGCCTATGATTATTGTCTTAAATGTTCCCATATATTCAACCTTCTTGAGGCCAGGGGGGCCATTTCAATCACTGAAAGAACAGGCTATATCGCCAGAGTCAGAAATCTGGCTTCAAAGGTGGCTTTTCTTTATCATGAACAGCGAAAAGAAATGGGATATCCCATGCTCAGGAAATAAAAGGATAAATAAGAATGTCTGATTTTGTAATGGAGATGGGTTTTGAAGAAATGCCTGCCCGGTTCCTTGCTCCTTTGACCCATGAACTCATGGAAAAAGTTGAAGATTGTCTGCAGCGGGAAATGATCGGTTATACTGGTGTTGAAACATACTCAACCCCCAGGAGGCTGTGCGTTTACGTCCGGGAAATAGCACTGAACCAGGATTCAAGACAGGAATTGGTCACAGGTCCTCCCGCGTCAGTGGCTTTTGATCAGGACAATAATCTTACCAGAGCCGGTCAGGGTTTTGCCAGGTCTCAGCAGGTGGATACAAAAGATCTCTTCAGGCACCGGACAGAAAAAGGCGAATACCTTGCTGTCAGGAAAACCTGTGGAGGAAAGCCAACAGTTGATGTTTTGCCCGGGATCTGTTTGGAAATAATCAACGGCCTGAATTTTCCCAAGAAAATGCGCTGGGCTGACAGCTTTACCTTTGGAAGGCCGGTACGCTGGATTTTAGCCATACTTGATCATGAGACCATACCATTTATCATCTCTGACGTTGAATCTGGGGCATCTACTTTTGGTCACAGGGTTCTAGGAGCAGGCCCTTTTGAACTGTCTCATGCTTCTGAATATTTTCAGATATTGGAAGAAAAGGGCAGGGTTATCTTAAGTCCGGAAAAAAGAATGGATTTGATCAGAACCAAAGCAAGGGAGCTGGCAAGAGAAATTGGCGGTTTAATAGTTGAAAACGAAAGTCTGGTCAAAGAAACCTCAAATCTGGTGGAATTTCCAAAGCCTGTTCTGGGAAGGTTTGACAGAAAATATCTTGAGCTTCCCAAAGAGGTTCTGCTTACAAGCATGCAGACACATCAAAAGAGTTTTGGCCTGATGGGATCTGACCACCAGCTCATGCCTTATTTTTTAACTGTTATCAATAATGATCCTCAGGATATCAATCTGGTCAGGAAAGGCTGGGAAAGAGTGCTCAAGGCCCGTCTTGAGGATGCCATGTTTTTCTGGAACGCTGACAGATCAATGTCCATTGAATCCAGGCAGGAAAAACTGGACAGGGTAGTATTCCTGGCCAGCCTTGGCTCCATGGGCGATAAGGCCAGGCGTCTGGAAAAGATAGCCGGTTTTATTTGTGACGAACTTAAATTTGAAAACAAAGATTCTGTCCGTCAGGCCGCGTATATCTGCAAATCTGATCTGGTCTCGGAAATGGTTGGAGAATTTGCCGATCTTCAGGGAATAGTGGGAGGAATCTATGCCGGACAGGCCGGATATAAACATGACGTGGCCAGAGCAATCCAGGAACATT
>PXDF01000017.1 GCA_003566455.1 Desulfonatronovibrio sp. | reverse complement strand
CCGATTCACCGACTTACCGATTCACCGACTTACCGATTCACCGACTTACCGATTCACCGACTTACCGACCTGCCGATTCACTGATCCTGCCAACCGGAAAAACAATAATCATTCTTGACTAATCTCATTTTTTAGAATAATCTTAACTAAAGAGAGGTCAAATTCTGAATGATCGACAAAAAAGACAAGCAAATCCTGAATATACTCCAGGAAAACTGCAGGCTGTCCAATGCAGAGATTGCCAGAAGAATGAATATGGTGCCTTCAGCCATTCTGGAAAGGGTGCGCAAACTTGAAAAAAAAGGCTTCATCAGCGGGTATGAACTTCGTCTCGATCCCAAGGCACTGGGTTTGTCCCTGACTGTTATCACTCTGGTCAAAACAGAAGAAAACGTCGGCTCAACAAGGATAGGCCTTGATCTGGCGCGCATACCAGAGATTCAGGAAGTGTATTTTACTGCTGGTGAGTATTCTTATATGGTTAAAGCCAGAATCAGGGATACAGACGCCCTGACCAGTCTTTTGCAGAAAATGGGCGCGGTGTCAGGTATCAGAGACACCCGCACCACCTTTGTTCTGGATACAATCAAGGAATCTGCCGGGCTTAACCTTGACAGTCTCGAGTCAGGCACCAAAAAGTGAACCGGATTTGATGGGAAGTTAACTGCACGAAAAACACATACTGACAGGTTTCAGATAAAACCCAGGCTCTGTCCATGATCTATAAAAATAAAGGGAGAATGCGATGTCCAATGATGTTTTGAATTCCAGAATCCGCACCAGAGGAAAGGAATTTTTCCAGAGCATAAGCGGCGAGGCTCCATCCATTTTCAATAAAGGCTGGTGGACGGGCAAGGTCATGGACTGGGCCATGCGCAATGAAGAATTCAAGGTTCAGCTTTTCCGCTTTGTTGATGTTCTTCCCTACCTCAATACTTCTGAATCACTTACAAAACATATTCAGGAATATTTTGGCGGTGAAAATCAGGAAATTCCTTCGGTTCTCAAGTGGGGAGTCAAAGGGGCCGGCTGGGGAAAAGGTCTGGCAGGGAAGCTCATGTCCAGATCCATCCGGTCCAACATCGAAGGCATGGCCAAGCAGTTCATAATCGGAGAAAATATCAAGCAGGCTCTGAAAAGTCTGCACAGAATGCGAAAGGATAATTTCGCCATTACCGTGGATATCCTTGGTGAAGCCACAGTGAGCGAGAAAGAAGGCATCCAGTATCAGCAAAGTTATCTTGAACTGCTGGACGGATTAAAAACAGATGCTGCCGGCTGGAAAGCTCTTGGTGAAGGAGATGATTTAGACTGGGGTTACGCACCAAAGATCAATATATCCATCAAGCCATCAGCTTTGTATTCCCAGGCCAGACCTTCTGATTTTGAGGGATCAGTGGCTGCCATCTCCCAGAGACTCAAGCCTGTGGCCATGAAAGCTAAGGAAATGGGCGCTCACCTGTGCATAGACATGGAACAGTACAAATTCAAGGATATTACCCTGGAAGTCTATAAAAAGCTCAGAGCCGAAGCAGACTTGAGGGATTTTGACCAGCTGGCCATAGTGCTTCAATCCTATCTTGTTGAAACGGACAATGATCTTGAAGATCTGCTGTCCTGGTCCAGAAACAACGACCTTCCCATCGCAATCAGGCTGGTCAAGGGAGCTTACTGGGACTATGAAACAGTAATGGCCAAACAGAGCGGCTGGAGAATTCCCGTTTATACCATAAAGGCTGAAACAGACGCTGCTTTTGAAAGACAGACCAGGAAAATTCTGGAAAACAGCGATATTTGCTATTATGCCTGCGGTTCTCACAATATCCGGTCCATTGCCGCGGTTATGGAAACGGCCATTGAACTCGGAGTGCCGGAAAGAAAATATGAGTTCCAGGTACTTTACGGTATGGCTGAACCGGTGCGCAAAGGACTGCTCAACGTGGCCAAAAGGGTTCGTCTCTATTCCCCCTACGGAGAAATCCTGCCCGGCATGGCTTACCTGGTTCGAAGGCTGCTGGAAAATACAGCCAATGAATCTTTCCTGCGTCAGAGCTTTGCTGAAGGCGCGGAAACAGACCAGCTCTTAATGGATCCCGTTGTCCTGGCGAAACAGGAAAAGGTGGCCCGGGAAAAACAGCAGGGGCCTGGAGGCAAAATTCCTCCCTTTGTTAATGAAAGCTTTGCCGACTTCACCCTTGAGTCAGAGCGAAAGGCTTTCCCTGAAGCCATAGCGCAGGTCCGCAATGAAATGGGAGGAACCTACCCATTGATCATAAACAATAAAGAAGTATTTACGGATGATAAGCTCACTACCTATAACCCGGCTGATCCGGACGAGGTCATAGGTCATGTTTGCCAGGCCTCACGGCTGGAAGTTGATCAGGCAATAAGCGGGGCCAGGCAGGTTCTGCCCATGTGGCGGGATCTGAACCCCCGGGACCGGGCTAATTATCTTTTTAAGGCCGCTGATATAGCCAGGAAGAATATCTTTAAACTCTCGGCCTGGCAGGTTCTGGAAGTCGGCAAACAGTGGAGCCAGGCCCATGCTGACGTTGGGGAAGCCATTGATTTCATGGAATATTACGCCCGGGATATGCTGAGGCTGGGAGATCCCAGGCGCATGGGCCGGGCTCCCGGTGAATTGAATCATCTGTTCTATCAGTCCAAGGGAATTGCCGCGGTTATTTCTCCCTGGAATTTTCCCCTGGCCATCAGCTGCGGCATGACCTCGGCGGCTCTGGTCACTGGCAACTGCGTGCTGTTCAAGCCAGCTGGCATTGCCTCGGTCATAGGTTACGGTCTGGCCAGAATTTACAAAGAAGCGGGCATTCCTGAAGGAGTCTTTCATTATATTCCTGGCCGGGGCAGCATAATCGGTGATTATATTGTTGAACACCCCGATGTCAGCCTCATCGCCTTTACCGGGTCCATGGAAATTGGTCTGAGAATAGTCAACAAAGCCTCGGTGGTTCAGCCGGGTCAGCAGCAGGTCAAGAGAGTCATTGCTGAAATGGGTGGTAAAAACGCCATTATAATTGATGATGACGCGGACCTGGATGAGGCCGTGCTTGAAGTCGTATATTCTGCGTATGGTTTCCAGGGCCAGAAATGTTCAGCCTGTTCCAGGGTGATTGTCCTGGAAAATATTTATGACAAATTCATAACCCGGCTGGTGGAGGCGGCCAGGTCCGTCAAAATTGGACCCGCGGAAGATCCGGCCAATTACATGGGGCCTGTGGTTGACAGATCAGCGCAGAAAAAAATCAGCGAATATATTGAACTGGCGGAAAAAGAAGGCAACATCCTTCTCAAGACTGATGTGCCGGACAGGGGTTGCTACGTTCCCTTGACCATTGTGGACGGCATCAGTCCTGAACACAGGATCGCTCAGGAGGAAATATTCGGGCCTGTTCTGGCGGTGATGAAGGCCAGGGATTTTGATCAGGCCATAGAATGGGCTAATTCCACCCGTTTCGCCCTGACCGGGGCGGTATTCAGCCGCAGTCCAATAAATCTGGACAAGGCCCGCCGTGAATTCCGGGTGGGCAATCTTTACCTGAACCGGGGCAGCACAGGGGCACTTGTTGAACGTCAGCCATTCGGAGGTTTCAAGATGTCCGGGGTGGGCTCCAAAACCGGCGGGCCTGATTATCTGATTCAGTTTCTGGATCCCAGATGCGTCACTGAAAACACTATGCGCAGAGGCTTCGCTCCCATTGAAAAGGATGACGACTGGATAGAATAAAAACCCACGGGGCAAAGAGGCGATGTGCTGCCTTTTTGCCCTGTCAGTTCCTGCCAGTAAGTCTGAGGATTTTTCTTCAGATGCAAATGCCGGTCATTGCTATCCAAGCTTTTCAATTATGCTTGAAGCAACTTTTCTGCCGGACATGAGCATCCCGCCAAAGATAGGCCCCATGCGGAAAGAGCCGAAAGTGGCATTGGCCGACATTCCGCAGACATAAACCCCTGGAAAGGCCTCCCTGGTATTTTCCAGAGTACTTATCTCCGCCTTTTCAGCCCACATGGATTTTTCCCCTTCCAGACTTCCTGAAGGCGTATTGAGAAGAGCGTCGATCTTTCTCTGGATAACCTGCATCACCTCAACCGGATGTCCTGTGGATTCCACCACGTAATTGGTCCTGACAGTCAGGGGGTCAACATGCAGCCCCGAGGTGTCAACCGCGGACCAGTTGATAACCAGACCGGTCACCCTGTTTTCCCGGATCATGACGTCTTCCACGGAAACTAGGTTGAAAAACCTTGCTCCAGCCAGACAGGCTTTGGAACCTATGGTGCAGACCGCTTCCACTGAGTCAGCGGTATAATATCCAGGCTCATATTCCCTGGTCCTGACTCCCAGCTCATCCAGAATTTCCTTTGCCTCTTCCTGGATTACGATCTCATTGAACATCATTCCCCCGCCCCACATGCCGCCGCCCACTGAAAGCTTACGTTCAAATACAGCTGTTTTCTTGCCGGCTCTGGCCAGGTAATAGGCCGCAACCATGCCTGAAGGTCCGGCTCCGCAGACAGCCACGTCAAGTTCCAGACAATCAAGCAGCTTTCTGGTGTATGTTTCAATAATAGCCCGTGAAATGGTGATTTCATCAAGCGCCATATTATCCTCCTTTTCAGAATATTCGGGTTTTTGCTTTTCTACATCCTGTCATGGCTGCTGACGGCACAGAGCTTGCCGCACATGGAGCAGCCTTTCTGGTCATGGGTCACCTGCAGTCTTTTTTTGGCCAGGTCCCTGTCAAGGCAGTGAGAAATTATCCCCTCCCAGTCCAGAGCCTGTCTGCATTCAGATATTTTCCTGTCCATGTCCCGGGCCCGGCCCACTCCTTTTTCCAGGTCAGCAATGTGCGCTGCCACGCGCGCGGCCATAACTCCCTGGTAAACATCGTCTTCTCCTGGCAGACACAAATGTTCAGCCGGAGTGACGTAACAGAGGAAATCAGCTCCGGCCGCACCGGCAATGGCCCCGCCAATGGCTGCCGCAACATGGTCCCAGCCGGCCGCGATGTCCGTGGGCAGAGGTCCCAGAACATAAAAGGGCGCGTTGTTGCAGAGACGTTTCTGCAGCCTGACCTGATCCCTGATCTGGTGAAGAGGTACATGACCCGGCCCCTCGATCATGACCTGGACTCCTTTTTCAAAAGCTCTTCCGGCCAGAAAAGCCAGGGTAATGAGTTCCTCGATCTGAGCCGGGTCCATGGCGTCAGCCAGGCATCCCGGCCTGAAACCGTCGCCAAGGCTCAGGGTCACGTCATAAGTCCGGGCAATGTCCAGAAGAGCGTCATATTCTTCAAATAATGGAGT
>PXDF01000082.1 GCA_003566455.1 Desulfonatronovibrio sp. | reverse complement strand
CTCAAGATGTTTTATCTTACCCTGGCCTTTGCCATACTGGCCGTACTGATAGTTAAAAATATTCTCAGAACCAAGTCAGGCCGGGCCTTTGTGGCTATCAGGGATTTTCATATTTCAGCCGAGTCCGTGGGGATCAATCTTTTCCGCTACAAGCTGCAGGCATTTGGAGTAAGTTCATTTCTGGCAGGCATTGCCGGAGGGCTCTGGGCCCATTATACCATGTACATTACTCCTGAGCAGTTCGAAATCGGCCTTTCAATCCAATACCTGGCCATGATCATTATCGGAGGGCTGGGAAGTGTCATTGGCAGCGTATTCGGCGCTGTTTTCCTGACCCTTCTGCCGGAGGTGCTGGGTTTTTTCGCAAACCTTATGAGCGGCTTTTTCCCCAATATAAGCACGTATTTTCTGGCCATGCGCGACGGGATTTTCGGACTGATCCTGGTCCTTTTTCTGATCTTTGAGCCTGACGGGCTGGCCAGGCGCTGGCATCTGGCCAAAGCCTATTTTAAGCTGCATCCTTTTGCTCATTAGCATAATTTTTTCCTTAACCGGTTTTAACAGGGGGATATGGGTATGAAACGTTTTTTTCAATTACTTTCAATTGTTTTAGCGATGTTTTTCATTACAGGCACGGCCCAGGCTCAGATAAAAATCGGCCTGCTTTCCGATCTCAGCGGAGGAACCGCTGATGTGGGAAGACCATACGCCGAAGGGATCAAGGACTGCGTCAAGTACATTAATGATCAGGGCGGAATAAACGGCCAGAAGATTGAAATGATGCAGATTGATTACGCCTACAACGTCCAGCAGGCCATTTCCGCCTACAACAGGATGAAAAGCTGGGGAATGTTGGCTCTGCAGGGCTGGGGAACGGCTGATACCGAGGCTCTGGTGCGCCAGGTGGCCAGAGACCAGATTCCCACGTATTCCGCTTCCTATTCCGCTCATCTGACAGATCCCAGGGAAGCTCCATACAACTTTTTTATCGCAGCAGATTACTCCACCCAGCTCCGCGGGGCCCTGGACTACTTTTATAATACATGGGATAAAGACAGAGCGCCAAGAATAGCCTTTGTCTACCCCAATCATCCGTATGGACTGGCGCCTATTCCCGCGGGCAAGGAATACGCCCTTGAACTTGGTTTTGAAATAGTTGGAGAGGAAAATGTCGGTCTTGGGGATATGGACGCCACTACCCAGCTTTTAAGGCTCAGCCGCCAGAAGCCCGATTATGTCTGGGTTGGCGGAACTATCTCCTCAACCGCGGTCATTCTCAAGGACGCCCAGAGGCTGAACATGGACGCTACTTTTGTGACCAATATCTGGGGGAGCGACGAGCAGCTCCTGTCTCTGGCAGGTCCGGCTGTTAACGGGCATATCGGTCTTCAGACCGCGGTTATTTACGGCGCTGATGTTCCGGGCATGGAAATCATCAAAGAGCTGACAGGTGGAAAGCCCCAGATGACTCACTATATCCGGGGTTTCGCCTCCATGTATGTCATGGCCGAAGCCATCGGGATCGCCATGGAAAAGGGAGAGCTCAACGGTCCTGGCATCAGAGACGCCTCCCGTACCTTGCGTGATTTTGATCCCTTGGGACTGACTCCTCCCATCAGCTTTTTCCCGGATGATCACCGGCCCAATATGTCAGTTAAACTCTACCGCCTGCATCAGGACGGCATGGAGCTTGTGACCACTGAAACCCTGGAGAGAAAGGCTGAATGGCTGGGCAAATAACATGAAAAAAAACAGGTTGGGAGTAAGGCTTGACTATACTCAGTGTTGAGAACCTTGAAGTCGTATACAACGACGTGGTTCTAGTGCTTAAAGGCCTGTCCATCAAGGTGGAGAAAGGATCAATAACGGCCCTGTTGGGTTCCAACGGGGCCGGAAAATCCACCACCCTCAAGTCCATTTCCGGTCTTCTGGCTACTGAAGACGGTGAAATCACAGAGGGCTCGGTCTATTATGATGACCAGCCCATTCATAAGCTCTGGCCGGAAAAGATTGTACGCCTGGGCATTTTTCAGGTCATGGAGGGCAGAAGGATATTTGAGGACCTCAGCGTTGAGGAAAACCTTAAATGCGGCGGATTCATCAGACCCAGAAAGGAGTTACCCCATTCCAGGGAGCTTGTTTACGATTACTTCCCCAGGCTCAAGGAACGCAGGAAACAACTGGCCGGGTACCTGTCCGGAGGTGAGCAGCAGATGCTGGCCATTGGCCGGTCTCTCATGGCCAAGCCCAGGCTTCTTCTGCTGGATGAGCCCTCCCTGGGGCTTGCTCCCCTTTTGGTGGAAGAAATCTTTGAAATAATTACAAGGGTCAACAGTGAAGAGGGCGTAACCATCCTTCTGGTGGAACAGAACGCCCGCGCGGCCTTAAGCATTGCCAGCCACGGATATATACTGGAGAACGGGCGCATCGTTCTCGACGGCAGTGCCAGGAGCCTGCTGAACAATCCTGACGTTCAGGAGTTTTATCTCGGTATCGGCAGCACTGGTGAAAAAAGAAGCTACCGCAACGTCAAGCACTATAGGAGGCGGAAGCGGTGGCTTGGTTGATCGGTGAATCGGTGAATCGGTAGGTCAGTGAATCAGTGAATCGGTGGATCAGTAAATCGGTGGATCGGTTAATCGGTAAATCAGAAGGTCAGTGAATCAGTAGGTCAGTGAGTCGGTTAGTCAGTGGTCGGTATTTATTAGCCGGCGGGCATTGTTTCTCCCTGATCTGTCATCGCGAGGAGCGAAGCGACGCGGCAATCTCTATGGCATTAAGATTTTTTGAACTCCGTCATTGCTTTTTTTAACTTCGAACTTTGAACTTTGAACACACAAGAATCAAAGGGTTGGCAATGAATTCCGAGATAAACAGACAGAAGGGTTTTTTTCATGATCTGGAGGTCATGACCAGGGATAAGCGGGATAAGTATCTCTGGCAAAAGATGAAAGATCTGCTTGGCTTTGCCTATGACAATTCAAAGGCATTCAGAACCAGAATGGATAAAGCAGGGCTTGCTCCCCGAGATATCAAAAATATCAGGGACTGGCCCCTTATTCCGGCCCTGCCCAAAAAAGAACTGGTTCATCTTCAGCCCGCAGGTCCTGATTTGGGTGGTCTTCTGACCTGTTCTGCAGGGGAGCTCCGTCATGTATATCTGTCTCCAGGCCCCATAGTTGATCCCGAGGCCAGGCATAAGGATTACTGGGGCTTTGCAGAGGCTTTCTACGCGGCTGGATTCAGAAAATCAGATATCGTCCAGATGACCTTCAGCTACCATTTCACGCCCGCGGGCCTTATGATGGAGGAGCCTCTGCATGAGATAGGGTGCGCGGTATTTCCGGCTGGACCCGGCAATACAGACGGTCAGATTGAAGTCATGACCAGGCTTGGCGTGACCGGCTTTGTGGGCATGGCCAGCTTTTTGAAGATTATCGCGGACAAGGCGGAAAACAAGGGTCTGGATTTAAAAAATGATTTGAACCTTGAGGTCGCTTTTGTGGCTGCTGAAAGACTGAGCGAATCTCTGAGAAAAGAACTGGAAGAGCGCCTGGGTATGCAGATTCGTCAGGGATACGGTACTGCTGACCTGGGCTGCATTGCCTATGAATGCCCGGAAAAAAACGGGATGCATCTTTCCAGCAGAGTTTACGTGGAAATATGCGATCCAGAAACCAAAAAACCTCTTGCTTCAGGCGAAACAGGGGAAGTACTGGTTACCCCGTTTAATCCTGCGTATCCACTTATCCGTCTGGCTACAGGGGATTTATCCGCTCTTGAGGAACAGGCCTGTCCATGTGGCCGCACCGCGCCCAGGCTAAAAGGGATCCTGGGCCGGGTGGACGACACGGTCAAAGCTAAAGGCCAGTTCATCTATCCATCCCAGGTGGATGAAGCATTAAAAAATCTGTCCGGGATCAGGTCCTGGAAACTGGTAGTCACCAATCCAGATGGCAGGGACAGGATAAGCCTTCACGTTCTAAGCTCCGGTGGTATTGATTCTGTAACTGTTTCCAAGGCGTTTCAGGATAAAATAAAGCTCAGGGCCGAGATTATCGTATCACATGATGAAGCGGGGTTCCACGAATCAAATCAGAAAATCGAGGACCAGCGAATCTGGGATCAATGATATTTATCAGTCTTTTCCCGGGTCTTTCCGGCAAGTCAGCCAGAATATTCAAACCGTGAAATTATCCCCGTAATTGATGCGGGATTGACACATTGCTTGACAGGGACTTTATTGATGTCAGGAGAAAACATGAAATTTATTGACACCCAGGACATATCCGGCAAAAGGCTTTTGATCAGGGTTGACTACAATGTGCCCTTGAAAAGTGGTGAAATCCAGGATGACAACAGGATCAGGGCCAGCATACCCACTCTGAAGCTGGCCCTTGATAAGAACGCGTCCATTGTGGTATGTTCCCACCTTGGAAAACCCAAAGGTCAGGTCAATCCCGAACTTTCACTTGCTTCAGCCGCCAGAAGGCTGGGAGAGCTCCTGAATATGGATGTACCCCTTGCTCCGGACTGCGCTGGCCAGGAAACATTGACCATGGCCAAAAATCTCAGACCTGGACAGGTGCTCATGCTTGAAAACCTGCGTTTCAATCCTGGAGAAGAAAAAAATGATCCTGATTTTTCCAGGCAACTGGCCTCCATGGGCGAGGCTTACGTAAATGACGCCTTTGGCGTATCACACAGGGCTCACGCTTCAGTAGTGGGGGTGACTGAATATTTTGACCTGTGCATGGGCGGGATGCTTTTGAAAAAAGAATGGGAATATCTTTCCAAGGTTCTTGATCCTGCCAGACCTTTTATCCTTGTTTCCGGGGGCGCCAAGGTTTCCTCAAAGCTCGGGGTTCTGAACAACCTCATGGACAGGGTAGACGCCATGCTTATAGGTGGTGCCATGGCCAATACATTCATTAAATCCATGGGTTATGATGTGGGCACCTCTCTGGTGGAGAATGATCTGCTGGAAGAGGCAAGGCAGATCATAAATAAAGCCCGGGAAAAAAAGGTCAGCTTCTATCTGCCCGTGGATTTTATAGTTGGACAGGGGATCGACTCCAGTGAAGACTCTGAGGTGGTCCCTTTTCAGGACATCCCTGCTGATAAAATGGCCCTTGATATCGGGCCGTCCACGTGCACACTTTTCGCTGAGGTCCTCAACAAAGCCAGAACAATAGTCTGGAATGGACCCATGGGCGCTTTTGAAAACCGGGCTTATGCCCAGGGTTCATACAATATCGCAGATCTTATGGCGGATCTTCCCGGGGAAACCATAGTGGGCGGGGGTGATACAAACGCCCTTATTCACAAGCTGGGTATAGGTGAAAAGTTCAGCTTCATATCCACCGGGGGCGGCTCCTTCATGGAATTTCTTGAGGGAAAGCCGCTGCCCGGGTTTAAGGCCCTGGAAAAAAGGTGATGAATCATGATAAAAAAATTAATGGCTGCCAACTGGAAGATGTTTAAAACATGGGAACAAGCCACGCAAACCGCCCGTGAACTGATTGTGGCCATTGGCCAGGATCTTCCATCAGATAGAGAGGTCCTTCTCATCCCCCCATTTACAGCCCTCAGGGGGGTGAGTGAAACGCTTGCCGGTCAAAAAGGCTATTTTCTGGGCGGGCAGAACTTTTATCCGGCAAAAGAAGGAGCCTTTACCGGAGAGATCAGCCCCGCTCAATTAATTGACGCTGGATGCCGGTTCGCCCTGGTTGGACATTCCGAAAGAAGGCATGTTCTGGGAGAAAAGGATGAATTTCTGGCCCATAAAGTCTTTTATGGCCTGGATAATAAGCTGAAGATAATTTTATGTGTTGGGGAAAAGATTCAAGAACGGAAAAAAGGCCTTGTTGAACAGGTATTGACCAGTCAGCTGGAAAAAGGTCTTGAAAAAATTGACAGAAATGTTTCAGCCCTGGACCTGGTAATAGCCTATGAGCCAGTATGGGCCATAGGTACGGGAGAAACCGCGGTCAACGAAGATATAGTCCAGGTTCATTCTTTTATCAGGAAAAAGCTGAAAGATTTTCTTGATCACGGGGAACAGATTCGGATACTTTATGGAGGAAGTGTTAAGCCGGACAACTGCGGCAGCATTATATGGCTTGACAACGTGGATGGTGTGCTGGTAGGTGGTGCAAGTTTAAAGGCTGATTCCTTTTCCAGGATTGTACAGGCCTGAGAAAAGTCTTGGTCAATATTTAGTATGGAGGTTTTTTTTGCAAACCCTGATCGTAACAATTCATATCATTTCATGCGTTGCCCTGGTGGTTCTGGTCCTGCTTCAGTCAGGACAGCAGGGCATGGGAGTAATATTCGGCGGCGGCGGCGGAAGTCTTTTCGGCAGCAGCGGGGCCGGAGGAATCCTGACCAAGCTTACTGTCGGGGTTGCAGCGGTGTTTTTCTGCACTTCTCTGACATTCACCTATATGAGCGCTAAGAAGCATTCCACTCAGCCCAGTTCCATCATCCTTGATGAAAGGAGAATGGATGATATGGCTCCGGCCTTCCCCTCGCAAGGAGCGAGACCGTCCGATGATGAAAAGCCCAAAGAATCTGATGAATAATAATCATGGACAAATGTATTCCCATAGAAAAGCAGAACTTTACTGTTCATCAGCCTGTTATGGGACAGATTTGCTGCCGAAGTGGTGGAACTGGTAGACACGCTATCTTGAGGGGGTAGTGGGCCACGCCCGTGGGGGTTCGAGTCCCCCCTTCGGCACCACAAATTTCAAGGGGTTCAGGTTTTTTAAGCCTGAACCCCTTTTTGCGTATTTCGTGGCAAGAATGATTTCCTGTCTCTTCAGACGCGACTAGTGTTCGGGTTTACCTTTAACTGAAAGGAAACAGATCTTTAATCAAGATGGCAAATTTTTAACATTCAAGGGGTTTGTTGCAGGTAAAGTGGTCCACAAAAGCTATAATTCTGGGTCAGGGTCCCGTATAATGCACCTAAGGTGGAATTCAAGGCAAAACCGGTCTGTTTTTCCTTTTTTTCAAAAATATCCAGAATGGATTGAATTTCCTGCCGGATTGTGGCATGGTTACAAGATGGAAAGGATATTGCCCCATACTTCTCAATGTCTCGAAATGGCCGGAAAATACATCTGGTGGAAAAGCCCGGAACTCGCTTTACGAGACAAGCGACATTTTCTAGCTTCTATCATGACCTATGCCACCATGAAAGATACCCTCTGGATGGAAGAAAACTTTTCCAGAAATGATTTGATTGATGTCCTGAAAAATCCGCCCGTCGGTGTTTTCACCGCCCGTGCCTGGCACTTCTGGCATTACAGGTTGGGGCTTGCTGATAATGAAAATGATATCCCGGAGATGCCCAGGCGAGCCTGGCAAATGCATAGAGGGTGAATTTGATGAACAGTTTCAGGCCCGACTTGTCTGTTTTGCCTTTGGCCCAAAAAAAAATATGGAGCAAGCTGGCAAACATCCCTAAAAATTTTGTTCTTTATGGCGGCACAGCCATTGCCCTGCAGTTGGGACATAGATCATCCATTGATTTTGATTTCTTTTCTTCTGATCCTGTTGATAGCGACTATCTGTATGCTTTTGTTTCTTCTTTTTTAGGCCCGCTTGAGATTACTCAGTCCAGACAAAACACATTGAGTATCATCACATCCAGTGATGGCCCGGTAAAACTATCTTTTTTCTGGGGTGTTGAAACAGGAAGGGTAAAGCCGCCACTGATCACTGAAGAAAATACCATGTTGGTTGCTTCTCTTCTGGATTTATTCGGCCATAAGCTGAAAACCGTTCTCCAGCGGGTGGAGGCCAAAGATTATATTGATACTGCCTTTCTGCTCAAAAGCGGTTTATCCCTGGAACAAGGTCTTTCATGCGTTTTATCGTTCTGGCCCCACGCGCCCATTCAGGAAATAGTCAGGGCGTTGACCTATTTTCAGGAAGGGGATTTTTCTGAATTAAGCGAAGCTGACAAACAGATGCTTATCAAGGCGTGCTCGAATATTTCCTACCTAAATATTGTCAGGCTTCCACTGGACTCTCACTCACTATCAACATACTGACGAGATTTTTCCGGATAGAGCCAGTGTTCTGCTGTAATTTGCGTGACGTATCCTTGAAAAATCTCATCTTTTCGGCATTGTTCATCACTATGCCACATCCTGTTCCATTTACCTGCCTGGATTAGGATAAACTTGCAACATAGCTAAACCGGCAACATAATGTCCCCTTAATGTTCACGCACTTCCATGAAATTAATATCAGGCCATTCCTCTCTGGTCCGGTCAAGTCGCCATTTGTTGGCAAAAAGCATGGCCGGGAATCCCTCAATATCCTCAACCAGTGATGTAAAATATCTTTGCCGGAATTCCTTGATTTTCTTTGAATTACTGGATGATATCCAGCGGACCGCGGAGAAGTCCAGAGGCTGGTAGGAGGCCTCCACGCTGTATTCAGATGCCAGCCTGGCCGCTGTCACGTCAAACTGCAGAGCCCCTACGGCTCCCAGGATGTAGTCGCGTCCCGAAGCCGGCCTGAAGAGCTGGATCGCGCCCTCCTCAGTAAGCTGCAGAAGACCCTTTTCCAGTTGTTTGGATTTCAAAGGATTTTTCAGGATTACCCTCTGGAAAAATTCCGGGGCAAAATTGGGTATACCTGTAAACTTGAGCTCTTCTCTAGTGGACAGAGTATCGCCGATTTTTATGGTCCCATGATTATGGATTCCGATTATATCCCCAGGCCAGGCCTCTTCCACGCCAGTCCGGTCCTGGGCCATGAAAATTATGGGACTGGAGATCTGGATGTCCTTATTGATCCGATGATGACGGACCTTCATACCCTTTTCAAATTTGCCTGAGCATACCCTCAAAAAGGCTATGCGGTCCCGGTGGGCAGGGTCCATATTGGCCTGGATCTTAAAGACAACCCCGGAAAAATCCTCTTCAAACGGGGAAACATCCCTGGTCTCAGCCTTTCTGGGCTTGGGGTGAGGCGCGAGCTGAACAAAAGTGTTCAATAGTTCCTGAACCCCGAAGTTATTCACGGCACTGCCGAAAAAGACCGGGGTCTGCCTGCCTTCAAGAAAGGACTCCCTGTTAAAGGGATAACCTGCTCCCTGGATAAGCTCGACATCATGCCGCAGTTCTTCAGCCGCGGACCCGCCTATGAGTTCATCAAGCCGGGGGTCTGACAATTCGGTTATGACAGCGTTTTGCCTTGGTCGTCTTCCCTTGTTATCAGAAGGAGAGAAAAAGTGTATTTCTCCGCGTCTCAAGTCAAAGACTCCCTGAAATATCTTGCCCATTCCAATTGGCCAGGTCAGGGGAGCGGCCTGGATGCCCAGAGTCTGCTCTATTTCATCGAGCAGTTCAAAGGGATCCCGTCCGTCGCGGTCCAGCTTGTTGATAAAGGTCATAATCGGAGTGGAGCGCATGCGGCAGACCTGCATCAGTTTTCTGGTCTGAGCCTCAACGCCCTTGACGCTGTCTATGACCATCAGGGCCGAGTCCACGGCTGTGAGAACGCGGTAGGTGTCTTCTGAAAAGTCCTGGTGTCCGGGGGTATCCAAAAGGTTTATTTCATAATCATTATAGATGAACTTCATGACTGAGGACGTAACTGAGATTCCGCGTTCCTGCTCCACAGCCATCCAGTCGGACCTGGCGTGGCGGGCAGCCTTCTTGGCTTTGATTGACCCGGCCATCTGAATGGCCCCGCCAAATAGGAGCAGCTTTTCTGACAGGGTTGTCTTGCCCGCGTCAGGGTGGCTGATAATGCCGAAAGTCCTTCTTTTGAGGACTTCGCGTTCTATTCTGGATTTTGCTGGTTTTTGATTCATTGCAACATTAATTTATAAAAGAGGTTCTACCTGAAGAGACAAGTATTTAAGGCTTTAGCCCAGAGCAGTCAAACATTTTTGAAAACAGGAAATTGCAAAACATCGCTGTTTTCAAAACTGTCATTTTCATGGTCTGGGTTATAGTCGGGGTTTAGGGGTCATACACGGGGGAACAGGGGGGCGGAAATGTCCTGAGTCCCTGTTTCAGGGAGTGCCGGAACAAGGGCAGGGTCCGGCTTGCCGCACCCTGCCGGAAAGAATAAGGCTGTTGCGGTTAACACTCAGCAACGATTCACGCTTTGCCGATGGCTTCATTTAAACAAGCAAAGCTTTTCTGAATGGATTTGATGCCTTTTTCAGGTTCGTGCTGAGTTTACCAGGCCTTCTCATTCAGGATACTTTTTATTTCTTCTTCTGTCTTTTTTTCCAGAATAAGCATCTTGTTTGTTTTGGCTGTCTTGATTTTTTCCATCAGAGAATTGATTTCCGCTGGTTTTTCCAGAAAATCCATGGCCCCCAGCTTCATGGCCTCAATTCCTTTGTCCACGGTTGCGTGGCCGGTCAAAAGAATAACCTGGACATCAGGGTTGATCTCCTTGATCTTTTTAAGGGTCTCTATTCCGTCCAGACCTGGCATTTTCATGTCCAGGATTACAGCGTCAAAAAATTCATCACCCACCGCCTTGATGGCTTCTTCTCCTGAATTGGCGCTGGTTATCTGCAGACCTTTGGTCTGCATTCTCTCGGACAAAGCTTTTAGAAAGTCCTGTTCATCATCCACCAGTAAAACTTTTTCTTCCGACATAATTGAGTTCTCCTTCCTAATTTATTGGTTAACCAGGTTTTCACGTTTTTGCAGCAGGGCCGTCCTGCTTTCCGCTGCCTGGAATATTTTGCGAACAAGATCCTCCATTTGAGCCGGCTTGATCAGATAATCAAACGCCCCCAGGGAAAGTCCCTCAATTCCGGTCTCAGCAGACGCGTGACCAGTGAGCATGACAACCTGAGTTGTGGGCCATTTTTTCTTGATCTCCTTTAAAACCTCCAGACCTGAGAGTGTGGCCATTTTTAAATCCAGAACAACTACTGCAAAAGATTCCATGGACATGAGGTCAAGACAATCTTTCCCGCTGGCAACTCCCTGAACGTCAAAACCCCTGGACTCAAGCCTCTCAACAATGGTTTCAAGAAATGTTTTCTCATCATCCACAACCAGAACTTTGATCTTTTCCATTTTAACCCCCCATGAACCAGCACTCACCAGTTTGGAAAAAAGCCGCTAAAAGGATAACGGCTCAATGGTCAATACAAGCTCTCTTTTGTCCCGCCCACATTCTATGCTTGCCTTAAGCTCTTGATTGAGCAGATCAAGGTAATCATCTTCAGGAATATTCCCCATAACAGGCTCAGGGCAGGAAAAGGAAAGTTTCCCCTTTGTGCCTTCCTTGGCGATTCGCAAGGAAATTATTAAACCTGATTTTCCCTGCGCAATAATATGTTCCAGACAAAAATGATAAAGCTGTTCCAGTAAAAAGGGATTTGTAAATACGGGTGAGTGTTGTCTCTTTTCCTGATTATAAACAAGTTCCATACCTTTGACTGCGGCCAGTCTTCTGGTGATTGTGACCATGATCTCCGCGAATTCATCCAGATCTACAGATGTCTGGGTTCTGTCCACGCTATGGGAAAAATAGTTGAAGGCCCTGACAATCTTATCGCTCTGGGATACCTGAGCAGTGATATTGCCAGCCAGACGATCCACCCTGTCAGGGTCGAGGCCGTCTTTTTTTTGAGCCATTATGCTCAGATCCTGCAACAAACCGCCCAGCTCATTAATCACTGCGAGGTGGTTCTTGATTTCATGGGACACATTTGCGGAAATTCTGCCGAAAAAGGCCAGGCCCCGGGCGTAGCATTTTTCCCACTCTTCCTTGTTCACTTTAACCCTCCCTTTCCGGAGAACCGGATATCGACTGGTTGATCCTTTCCAGTAATGCGTCAAAACTGATGGGCTTTAGCAGATAGTTATGACCGGTCTTTGTCCCGGCCTTGAAGTCATCCTGTGATGTGTGTCCGGTGAGAAAAATAAACTTCATTTCCGGGTATTGTTCCTTTAACAGTTTCCAAAGGTCCAGCCCGCTGATCCCGGGCATTTTCACATCCAGAACCGCGAGATCATATTTTTTTTCTCCAGCCATTTGCAGCGCCTGGATAGCGTTTGTGGCGAAATCGGCCTCAATGCCTCTTAAGCCTAGACGTTCAGACATGGCTGAGACCAGCTCTATTTCGTCATCTACAAGCAGTATCTTCAAGACAGCACTCCTGTATTATTTTTTTCATCCTGTGGGATACGTGGATGAAATGCCTTGTTATTTATGACAATCCAGACTGACTGTCCCTTTGGGGTTGAATTTTCTGGACAGGCAGACAGTAAACACAGATCCTTTGCCTGGTTCACTTTCCACACTGAGATCACCGCCAAGTTTTTTCACCAGCCCGTAAGTTATGGACAGCCCAAGGCCTGTTCCCTGTTCGCCCTTGGTGGTGAAAAATGGTTCAAAAATTTTCTTGAGATTTTCCGGTGCGATTCCGCATCCATTATCAGCAATCCTGACCTGAACATGTTCAGGGTAAGTACTGATTTTTACGTCGATCCTGCCTTTATCATCCACAGCAGCAAAAGCATTATTGATGATGTTTAAAAAAACCTGCTCCAGCTGGCCCTGATCACTGATAAGTTCGGGATTTTCCCCGTCAATTTCCAGGTTGACCTCCAGTTCCCTGTACTGGGCTTCCTTGTCCAGAAACCCCAGGACATCCCTGACAACGTTGTCTATTCTCACTTTCTTCCACTCCACGTCTACGTGCTTGGCAAAGCCCAGGAGCCTGCGGGTGATGGCGCTGCATCTCTCCACGGAATGAATTATGGAGTCAGCAATGCTGTTCAGTTTCTCATCCTTTGAATATTTTTCTGAATATCCAAAAAGGTCTTTGAGCAACCCAGCCTTTTCATTGATAATGGCTAAAGGATTGTTTATCTCGTGAGCCACTCCAGCAGCCAGTCGACCAATAGAGGCCATTTTATTGGTATGCTCAATCTTGTGCAGGGCTGAAGCTCTTTTAATATCCGCGTCATGGATCCGGCTGACCAGATAGGTGGCCGCGCTCAGGATAACCAGTAGAATACTTGTAACGCTGATTAGCATAAACCCGATCAGTTCCATGCGCATTTTCCACCAGTTTTCCATGAGTTCCCTTTGAGACTTGATGACCATGAATATAAACGGGCTGTTATTTATCAACGCGCACCCGAGAAACTTCTTGGAATCTTTTGAGTCATTGATCTCCAGGATTGATGATTCTCTTGAAACGCATCCCAGAAGATTCTTGAAGTTATTGGAATCAGCAGGTTCCAGGTCAGAAGATTTTACATCAGGTCCTGGCAGGTCAATTTTTACCCTTTCCAGGACATCTCCGTGAAAGGCGCTTGGGGTCTGAAGTATTCCGTTTTTGTTGACCAAAAAAACGTCAGTAGAGGGCCTTACATTCAAGGATTGCAGGAGCCGGTTGAACTCTTCCGTGTCAATTGTAGCCCTGAGGATGAACCAGTTCTCACCAGGTAAATATTCTTTGAAGGCTATTACAAAATGGGGTTCATCACGGTAGCCCCTGAAAACCTCGCTCACATATAAGTTTTTTTCAACCACCTCATTAAACCACTCCTGCATGCTGTAGTCCTTGCCCTGAAAATCAAAGGGTCCTGTGTAGGAGATTTGTATTCCCCGGGAATCAATGACGCCCAGATCGGCAAAACCGCCGAAAGAAGAATTGATGTCCGACAGAAGTTTTTCCAGATGGCCAGGACGGATAAGATCATGATAATTGTTGTTCTGAACTATAAATCTTAACAGAGCGGTCTTTTCCTCCAGAAAAGTGCCAACATTGAGGGTGGTGTTGGAAACAAGGCGCATGATCGGGAAAGACGCTTCAGCCTGAAGGGTTTTGCGGCTGAGATTATAATCCATAAAGCTTAACACCATAAGTGGAGTGATGGCCACAAAGGACACGCAAAATACTGTCAGTTTCCAGATCCTTCTGTAATTGAAAAGACCGGGTTGGTCCTGGTGGATAGCCTCATCCCAGAACCTGGGCTTGATCTTATTTATAATATTTCTAATTTTCACCTGATTCTGTCCTATTCAGATCATGTCTTTCATCGTGTATTTTTTTGAGGAGACTGGTCAGGTTGTCAATATCAACAGGTTTTTGCAGATAAGCCACAGCCCCCAGTTCAAGACACCTTTTCTCATCTTCCCTGGAGCCATGACCGGACAAGATAATCACGTCAATATCAGGATGTGTGGCCCTGACTCTTCGCAGAACCTCAATTCCATCAATGCCCGGCATTTTCAAATCAAGGATTATTACCGGAGGATTCTCCTCCTCAATATAGGCCAAAGCCTGTTCTCCATCATATACAACAGCTGATCCTATTTCCCGCATCAGCAGTCTTTCTGACAAGGTATGGACAAACTCACGCTCATCATCCACCAGCAAGAGCTTTGCCCCAGCTTTTTGCCTGTCTGAGCCAGTGGGCTGTTTCTTATAGAATTCCTTGCTTAATTCCGTGTTCACTTTACCCACTCCCGGAACTTTTGAAGCTATTTCGAGCAGTTCCCCCTGAAGCTTATGCAGAAGGATAATGTTTTTGGGTATGGTCAGGACAACTTCCGATCCATAAGCCCTGGCCCTAACCTCATGGCCTTCTCTGGCCAGAGCCGTTTCAACCTTTGAAGCCAGTAAAAAATTTCCGGCCTTTTCCATTGAGCGATCGGTTTTGTTAACATAACGGCGTCCGCTGTATTTAATTATTGATTTTACAGCGTCCTGAACTGTTTTCCTGTGCATGGGGATAAACAGGTCGTATTTGCTTGGATCCCATGGGTCACCAAAGCCCAATGCTTCAGACCAGGCGGACATGGACAGATCATCCTGTCTGAGTATTTCCTGCGCGTCAGGTTCAAAAACATTCATTTTATCAATGATCAGTTTGGTTCTGTACTCCAGGTCAGCCATAATGCCGACATTAAGAACGTGACAAATGTCTCTTGGCGCCATCATGGAACAAATGCCGTGAATTATGGTCTCCTGGGCGAGCATATATTTGGCCAGAGTTGTTTTGACTTTGGCCAGAGCGTGTGATCTTTGCATCTTCATCCTGCCGGAAAAGTTTTTTGTGATTACAAAAAACTTTTTTATTTCAGTGATGTCTTCGTTATTTTCAATAGCTGTTTCAGCTACCAGATCCTCATCATTCAGAAGAACATATCCGGTTTGAGCAGTCATCTGGTCCAGTATTTCCTCTGCTCCGCAGAATGAAGCTGAATTAACGATAATCACAGGCATTGTTTTTATCCTTCTTAATTTATTGGAAAAATCCGTTCAATATCTCTGATGATTTTTTCATAATAATAACTGACCTTTTCCTGGCTAAGCATGATCATGTCCAGCTGTCTGGTGTGAATGGTCAAATAACCAAGAATTTGCAGGCGATGGACCATGAACTCATCAGAACCGCCTCTTATTCTGGCAAAAATGGAGTCGTCATAGCTTTCAACCTGAAAGTCATAGTTTTTGAGTATTTCAGCGATGAAACCGGTCCTCATTTTTCGCCTGCGCATGTCCGCTGCCCCGCCTTTAAAAGAAAAACGGGCGTAATTTTCATAGGCTTTGTCCCCGACCAGGGTTTCCACTGTTGAAAAATGAAAGCCCATCCTTGATGTCAAATTACAGAAATATCTTGAAATCATAAAATAATTTTTATTGGCATATATAGATGGTCCTGAATCAGAAAGATCAGGATTGCTGGTGGCCTGAACCATGACTGACATGAATCCGCGACCATCCATAGGAGGAGGGCCTTCCCAGGTCATGGCGGTGATCCCCTTCCAGAGGGCCAGCATTGGGAGTGAGTTTATATTGGAAATATGCACGTTTTTGCCTTCAACCGGCTCTTTGAATCCGTCTTCAAGATCAAGAACCCACCACTGCATGGGCACATCCACAACCAGCCGCTTACCCCCTGATTGTGACAAATCAGTGATATTTCCCATCTCAAACATTTCATGGACAGCTTTTTCATGACAGAACCTGGTGATATCGTGCAAGCTGCGGCAATTGCCAGGTCGAAAGTCAACACTGTCGGGGTCGGTCAAATGTAAAGGTGTTATGAACTTCAAAACCCGGGTCAATATTTTATGGATTTTTGTCCCCTGCATGATCCCTTCCGCAGTGACTTTTTGCCCAGATAATTCTTTGATTTCGCCACGGTATACCCTTTTGCCGTCAGCATCCATGGTAATCTCAAGGCCGTTTTCAAGCTTATCCATGGAGTTTTTCAGTCCGAATATGGCCGGTACGGAAAACTCTCTTGCAACGCTTCCCAGATGGCCTGTTACACTGCCCTGTTCAGTTATCACCCCTGAGGCCCTGGAAAGGACTGACGCCCAGCGTGGCAGAGCCAGCCTGGTCACCATGATGGAATTTTCAGGAAATTGAAGCATATCCTGGTTGTCTTTGACATGAAAAATCTTACCAAAGGCTGATCCTTTGCAGGCGGTTTCCCCGCCCTGGATGATGAGGCGCTCCCGATATTCATCAGGGGCTTGGCTCTCAAGGCCTTTGGGAGTATCAGCTCCAGCAAGGGGTCTGGCCTGGAGCGTTACCAGCAGGCCATTATGGTCAAAAGCCCATTCCATATCCACAGGGGTCTTAAAATATTCTTCGAGCAGACGTGCGGTCCTGGCTGTGAGCCTGGCCTGTTCGTCAGTCAAAGAAGGGGCAGAGGAAAGTTCCAGGCTGTTCTCAGTTTTTTTGATACCTTCTGTCGGCAATACCTCAATCCTGAATGGTTTGATATTGACCTTTTTTTCCAGGAGCAGGCTCTGATTTTCTCCGGTGAAGACGTATCGGTCCGGAGTAAGACTTCCGTCAACCACTGGTTTTGGCAACCCCGGAACAGCGCTGACTATGACCCTGTCCTCCGACATGTTAAGGGGATCCCTTGAATAAGCGACGCCGCCGCATCTGGCCCTTATCATTTCCATGCAGCCCACACACATGGGAACAAGTTCATCAGGAATCCCCATTCTGTTTCTGTAGCTCATGGCGGTGACGCTGTATTTGGCGGCGATTATCTCCTTGTAGACTGAAAAAATATTCTCAGGGGTGACATTAAGCTCTGACTTGTACTGACCGGCAAAAGACGTTCCAGTCTCGTCTTCTCCTACCGCGCTGGAACGCATGGCTACAGGCGCGTTGAAACCAACCTGCTTTTCAAATTCTGAATATGCCTGCTTGATGGCCCGCGCTAAAGCTTCCGGCAATATTGTGTTGATTATGAGCATCTGAATTTTCGAACTTGTCCGGTACAGGTCGGCCTGGTTTTCTATCAGAGCTGTACGTATCAGCCGCTGAATCTCGGTTTCCAGGCCGGAATTTTCCATAAGGAGATTATAACCAGCTGAAGTAATTACAAATCCTTTCGGTACATTCAACTCGGGAAATTTTTCAGACAGTTCTCCTAGAACAGCCATTTTGGATCCCACCAGGTCTGTGTGATTCTTGTTTATATCTGAAAGAGAGATGATGAGCCTGTCTGATGACGGAACGTGTTTCTGCTCGATTATTTCCTTTATTTCAGCTTCAATATCCTTAAAAATCGGCTCCAGTCTTCTGTACTTATTTCCGGACAGGGCGTTAAGATGGCTGATCATTGAAAAGACGCTGATGCTGGCCCTGGATGTCTGGCCGCTGATGAAAACCATTCCAAAAGGCCTGGATGAACGAAGTGCACCTTCCAGTTCATTCATGGCTTTTAGAGCATTATTGTTGGCGTCCAGAAGCTGTTTGAAGCTGATATACTTATTGTGAAGCTCTGTTTTTTTGTCCACGATCTGTTCCGGATTCAGCTCCGGCTTCTGGACATAAAGAAGGCGCTTAAGCTTTTGCCACAGCATTGCCGACAATTTTGTTTCTTTCCTGACCAAGTCTATTTAAGTTAGCGTATCTTTTTCCCGGACAGCCCGAAATTACGTTAAGAACACCCTTTATTTCAGGACTGTCCGGTGGTTTGATTCAGCAGAGATTAAGTTTCCTTTTTCTTGCCTTTGGTCATCTTGAGCCCCAAACCTTCAAAGAGAAAAAATATGGCATAACCCCACCATAAGGTGTAAACTACATAAAATACCAGGGAAAAGCTCAGGATACCTATCTTGGACCTGGCACTTTCAGGCTGAATCCCATAGAAATTATACCCTACTTCAATTCCTCTGTTGACCAGCTCGGATACATGTTTGGCCTCTCTGAAGTTCTCCTGGTTGTTGAATTCTCTTTCCAGGCTTTTTAGAAAGACATACCAGGCGTATCCGATCCTGCGGACCTGGGATTCATCCTGGCCGTATCTCAGGGCCAGTTCCCTTGACCGGTTGTGATACATGTCATCAGCGTCAATAATGGCCGCGTCAACAAGGTTTGTCAGATCACCCTGAAAATAGACCATGTTCCCTTCAATTTCCAGCTCTTGGACGTGAGCTGTCAGAATGGTTCCCACCAGGGGGAGCATGGCATCACTGGGGATATGTACGCGCATATCCAGGTCGGTTTTGCCTGTAAAATCAGCGTTGGACTCCCTTAATGCGTCCATAAAATACGATGAACCCTTGGCAATGGTATTAAACAGATTGTCCGCCGCTTGAAAGGCGTTCAGGCCTCTCCCGGTAATATCCTTTCCAAACCAGGGGGTCCACATAATAAAGAGAACAATAAAAAAAGATATAAACAAAGTCAGGCCCATGCCCATTTCTTTCTTGGCTATCATGTTTTATTCCTCCCCGCGCAAAAGCTTCATGTTTTTGAAAAACATGTAAAATACCCAGACCGCGAAAAATCCGATTATACCGAAAAAAAGCCAGTTGCCGGCTACAGTCAGATTGGTGCCCATGGCCTTCGAAATTTCTATATATCCCATTTGTCCGAGTTTTTCCGGAAGAGCGAAAAGTCGGTTAACAAAGCCGCCAAGAATGGTAATAGCGTAAAAGCCTCGAATATATATGCCTTTAACCACTTTTGTGGTCAAAGCGCCTACCTGAATGCCTATGAGAGAGCCAAGGAGCATGCCCATGGCCAGGGTGTAAAATATGAATCCGTAAATGGCGTACTGGGTAATGGACGCGTATCCGGCTGTAAAAATAATCTGCAGGATGTCCGTGCCTATGGTTGTAAAGGAAGACACGCCCATGAGGTATACAAATATGGGGAAGGTCAGAAATCCGCCGCCAACACCCATTATGGCCGCGACGAATCCCACAAAGGCTCCGCATATGGCCACAAATACGCCGGAAAGCCTTTTCCCGCCGGGAACAAGGTCTTTATCAAATGTGATCATCGGCGGGATGTTTACTGACTGCAGTTTTGAAGAAAAAGTTGGCTTGGTGGGATGAGCCTCATGTCCGCCGCTTCCACCGTGGACATCCACAACATCAACTTTTCTCTGCTTGAGAAAATCGAGCATGGAATAGAACCCCAGAAATCCCAGCAATACCACAAAAACTACGCTGATAAAGGTATCGCTGAGTATGGGGTTTATTTCGTATAAAGTCCTGTTGACTACTCCGCCGCCGGTTACGCCGCCAATGGCCCCCACAAGAAAGGCCAGGGCCAGGGCCACGGAAACATTCCCAAGTTTTTTATGGATGACTGTGCCCATAATAGCCTTGGCAAAGATGTGGAACAGATCTGTTCCAACGGCCAGAATTCCTTTAATTCCAGCGCTCATCAGGGCAGGGGTGATTATAAATCCCCCCCCGGCTCCGATGCATCCGGTTATAAGGCCCGCTGCCATACCAATGATAATGGAAACAAAGAAAATGGAAGGAGAATAAAAACTGGGCATGTACGAATACTTGCCGCCCAGATATTCGGGAATGTCAGCAAAGGACATGGATACTCCGATTATGCACGGGATAAGCAGTATCCCCAGAATAAGCAGCCTTTTTCTGCTTTTCAAGATGTTCATTGATGTTTCATAGTCCCATTTGGCGAAAGCCATTGAACTCATCTTGAGCATCTCATACTGTTCTCTAAAAAAGCGCATGAGATTAATCCTCCTGTTTTTTAAACCGGTTTAAGGTGATAAGATAAATAATTACAGCTTTAAAACCACATGACATGAAAGTAACCTCCTGTTATTATATACTGGTTCAGGTATTTTTTCCTTCAAGGACACTGCCGGGCAGGTAAAATATTTTTATGCTCAAAGTTCTTTTTCGACTGAGCGCTCACTTGGTTAAAAACTAAAAAAATATTAAAACTTTTGGCAGGCCTCCTCAATTCTATCCGTGAGATCATCAATGGGCAGAGGTTTCATAAGATAATCAAAAGCGCCCATTTGCTTGCCTCTGGCAGCAGATGCCAGAGAAGCATGACCGGTCAGAAGTATTACCGGCAGTGCGGGCTTTTCTTTTTTGATCATCTCTAAGGCTTCAAGACCGTTGATTTCAGGCATGCTTACATCCAAAACAACAACATCAAATGGCTGCGATTTGAGCAGATCCAGCCCTTTTCCCGCATCCTGGCAGCCGTGAACCTCAAGCCCGCGAAGTTTCAGCCTTGCAACAAGTGTGTCCAGGAACACTGCTTCGTCATCAATAACCAGTACACGCATATAAAAATCTCCTGACCGTTTATTTCCACAAAACCATTGAGCTATCTATTTTTCTGACACAGAATCGTGATATCAACCCGTTAAGATACATCATGGCTTCAGTATTCTTTTGCAGGCTTCAATAAGCTCATCATATACAGGGACAACAGGAAACAGGTTGAAAAAGCTGAATCTGGCCATGCCGTTGGCCATGGAAAATATTATCAAAGCTGCTTTTACCGGGTGAATATCCCTGATGGAACCGTCAGCCTGGCCCTTTTCAACGGCTTTGGCCAGAAGATCCACAAAACAATTGTATATGGCCTCAATACACTCCCTGCATTTGGGGTTAACCGCTGCCAGTTGGTAGGGATAATTTCTAAACAATAAAAGGAACTCGTTTTCCATTTCCTGGGAAAGATCAAAATAAAAATGCACAACTTCCTCGGCCATTTCCAGGCCGCTTTGACTTGTCCACTTATGTTTATCAACCCTGTCCAGGATATCATCTTTAACTTTCTGCAGGAGGTTGATGAGGATATCTTCTTTGCTTTTGAAGTGGTAAAAGATTGTTCCTTCAGCAGCCTTACTCAGTCTGGACAACTCAGATATGGAGGTTTCCTTGAAGCCTTTTTCAGCGAACAGCTCTGAAGCTGATTCAAGTATTTGCGATTTAAATGACATTATAAACCTCCGAGTGAGCGCTCAGTTG
>PXDF01000145.1 GCA_003566455.1 Desulfonatronovibrio sp. | reverse complement strand
CTGTAAGGCTTGTATGCTCTGGAGCCGTCAGTAAAGCTGAATAACGTGCCCAGGTTGTTTGACTGCTGATGGTAAAGATCTGAAATGAGCTCAGTTCCGTGCTCATTTTTTGCCAGAAGTCTTTTCTGAACCACCTCAGCCACATCGGTGCTGGTCAAAGGCATTTTGGTTCGGAACCTGTCAATAATCTTGGAAAAATCATGGGTTTGCTGCCTGCTGAACTCTCCCAGCATGGATGACATATCATTCTGGGAAGTAACAATGATCCAGGACCTGCCCCGACACTTTGTGGCCAGACTTTCCGCGATGGTCTGCAGGTTGGTCATAAGCTTGACGTTTTCCGCGATAAACTGACCTACCTCATCCACGAAAAAGTTCAGCCGAAACCCTTGACCCTGTTTATCCACATAGGCTTTTACCTGGTCAGCGAAATCCTCAATGGAAACCTTGTACTGATTTCTGTACTGTTCAATGATTCCCATGGAATGCTCTTCACTGTCCCCTGAAACCTGCGCGAAGGCCCTGGCAATGTTCTTTTTTTCAAGGATTGTCTGTTCACGTCCCTGGTTCCAGGCTTTACCTGCTGTCTGCTGAAAAGCCGCCTTGAACTTTTCATAAAGACCTCTTTCATCCAAGTCCTTTTCAAACTGGGCGATATGGCCCTGCTTGCCATAATAGCCTCTGGTTTCATTAAAGACCTTGACAAACACGGCCAGCAGAGCGTCTATCTGGGTTTTGCTGATGACATCAGCTTTCTGATCTATGTTAAAGAGAATGCTTTGGGATGGGATGTTTACCGCTTTTTTGAGATCAGCCCTAAGGATTTGATTGTCTGAACATTTGGGCAGAAAAAGATCCAGGGTCCTGGTGCCTTCAATCTCCCGGTTTTCCATGAGCAGAGCAAGCATTTTGAGCAGGTGGGATTTACCAGAACCGAAAAACCCTGAGATCCAGACTCCATTGGCTCCATCATAGTTATTATATGCAGCAAGAAAGGCTTCAAGAGATTTTTCAACTTCGTTGGTCAGGACATATTCCTCAACTTCCTGCAACAGGCTGGCCTCATCATCTGCTTTGATCACTCCTTCAATAGGCCGATCAACCGGTTTTTGAAAAATTTCTTTCAGCTTCATCTTAACCCTCATTCGGCATTAAAAGGCAATGTTATATTCAAAAGAAAATTATCCGCCAAGTTTTTGTCAATTGATGACCCTGTCACGCTTCGTAAAAATAGATATTAAAAGCCCGGTAGTACTTATCGTCCCTCAACCTGCCAAACAGATCAAGGGAAGATCCTGTTCCCAGGGAGTGGGTGTAGGCCCCTGGAAAAAACATAATTGTCGGCTTGTCTTTAGCCGTGCTTTGCAGGTTGTTGAGAACATTGTGAGAACGGATAAATGGAAAAACTTCTCCAACCCCGGAGATGATCATGACCTCAAACTCTGACTGGCCGATTTTATCCCCTATGGCCGGAATAAGGTAAGCTTGGGAGTCCAGAACGCCCTGAAGTGTTTCAAGGAGTTCATCTTTTGGGAGTTCTTCCTCTATGCTCATAATATCTTCCCAGATGTTTCTTTTTTTCAATAACTCGATGGAAAGATCATACAAGTTTATCTCCAGAATTCTGATTCCTGTCTGGTTCAAACGATTAATCAGCTGTCGTCTGACCCTGTCCATCTCAACAGCTTCTTCCGGCCTGTAGGGACAGATAAAAAAGGGAACTTCGTTGCCAATGCCCTGTTTCTCCAGAAATCTGCTGCTGCTGACAACTTTGAACAGATGTTCAAGCCTTTGGTCCAAAGGCATCATGTTCTCATCTTTATTCATCTGGCTCAACCTTTTAACTCCACACCTTCATTGGAAATACATACATGTCCTGACCGTCCCGTTCAAATATGATGGATGCCAGGTCTGAACTCATAACAGCCGGCAATATCTTAAGTTCATCAGTAATCAACCGGGCTTCTCTCATCATCCTGAATAGTACCTGGCGCAGCTTAAGTCTTGTGGCGGGCTTAATTTTGTCCAGATCATCATCCCACTGGGACCTGGCATTAAAAAAAATATCAAAATCCTCATGAGATATTTCAGGCAGCAGATTGATAAAATTCTCTCTGAGGACTTCCACAGCAAATTCACGTATAAACAAGTATGTCCTGCATGCACCGATCCAAAGCAGATAGCCTTTTTCCAGCTCTGAAGCCCTGGCAAACCAGGCAATTTCTTTTGAAGAAAGTCTTTTGAGGCGGGTGCAGATCTGGCCGGATATTTTCTGAGAGCTGCTGACGGTTCTCACCTGCAACAGATTATCATCTATGACTTTTTTTCTGACCTCGTTCCAATCGGACAATTTCAGATAAAGATTAACAAACAAGGATGACTCAGAGATAAACAGTCCTCCAGTAGTAAAATTCAGGGAATATTTTTTCGATGACATTTTATTTGGTTGTTATGTTTTGTTCTATTTATCCACAAGTCTGTTATGACAAGGGTCAACGAAGACTCAGCAAACAACGATCAGCTGGCGGGGGGTATTGAACTTATGTGTGTGAAATTTGGTATCACAGCAAATATTAAAAATCTACACACCAAATGGGGGTGAAAAGACTGTAACGCTTAGATATAAAAAAGGTTATTAATAAATTTTGACTTTGAACTGAAGCTTCGCTGACTCAGGGGCGTCTATGCCGTAGAGCCTTATGCGCACCTGGATCCTGTCTTCGGTCAGCAAGACTATTGTGTCGCCGTCTGTGACGAGGACAACCTTGCCCTGCCAAGCCCAGGTCATGGCTGGGAGGAGAAGGAATGAAAAAAGCAGAGGTTAAAGGGAATGATCTTAATGAGGCTTCCCTCATTGTTTGGACAAAAAATGGGTCAAGTTAAGGTGTATACCTCTAGCTTTTTCAAGGTCAGGAACCTCCATGGGGGTTCTTAAGATCGCATCAGTTAATTCGCCCATTGTCAAATAAATATACATTTTCTGGGGTCCTGTTCCCCGGGGAATCATGCGGACGTTCTTGATTATAAAAGAAGAAATGAAACTTAAGTTTGTTAAGCTTGACAATTTCAACCAGGATATCATAATGATACTATAAATCTTGGAAGACTGCCTTGACTAAATGGAAGCCTCACTATGATCTGAAAAAAGCAAAAAAATTAGTGGCATCAGACAACTATATTCTTGTTAAGGCCGCATTCGTTACAGCAGTCACCCTCAATTTCAACCTGGCAAGAATTAAAGATGCATTGCTGAATATAGAACAAACTGATTTCAGCAAATCAGAGGAAGACTGGCATATTAAAGGGCACTGGCAGGATGCATACAAAACCTGTTATGAAGGTTATCGGTTATATGTAAAATGGAAGATCATCGAAAAAAATGGCAGGCAAGTGCCAATATATCTGATTTATTTTATCAGGTCTAAGCAAGAAAAAAGAAACCTTTCTAGAAAGTTGACTCATTTTTAATTCAGCGGTTCATATACCAGCCTGAAAGCTCCAGGATTCTTGTTGGAGCACAGAGTAAGATCCACATCAGGATCAGGCCATCTGAGAAGTTCCAGCTCCTCTTCCATGCGGTGGAAAACCATCTTTTCCATCTCATTCCTGGACAAATGCGTTGATCAGATCCTTCAAAAGGGCTGCGGCGGCTCCAACCGGAGAACTCTTGCCTCCGGTCACGGTAATGGTGCCCATGGTATCGGTAACATAGGTTATTGCTTTTTCAGATCCATTCACCCCTGCCAGGGGATGGCCCTTATCAAGCAACTTTGGGGCTACCTCCAGATGAATTTTCCCACCAGATGCTTCGGCAGACCCAATAAGCTTGATAACCCTGCCCTGCCCGGCGGCCTGGGCGATAACTTCCTGTGTAACTTCTGTTATGCCCTGGACCGTTATATCGCTAAGTCCAAAATAAGCATTGAAAACGCGGTTACATATCAGGATCATCTTATTGGCCGTGTCTTTGCCTAAAACATCATAATCCGGATTGGTTTCCGCGATCCCCATTTCCTGCGCCTGTTTCAGGGCCGCTTCATAAGAGGTTCCCTTATGGCCCATCTCAGTCAGAATATAATTCGTTGTGCCATTAAGGATCCCTTGAATCGACAGCACCCTTGTTCCGGCCAGGCACACCCTGCCCACGTCAAGAGTGGGAAGAGCGGCTGCAGTGGCAGCGCTGATGTGAAGACCACAGTTGTTTTTTCTGGCAGATTCGTGCAGTTCCCGGTAGAAGAGCACAAAAGGTCCTTTATTGGCGCTGACTACTTCCATATGTTTTTCAATGGCCGCGAGAACATGGGTTTTGGCAGGCTCGCCGTGAGTCAGGTTGGTTGGCGTGGTTTCAATGAGCACGCCGGCGTGTGCCTGCCTGATTGCCTGCTCACCGGTGAGCCCGGGCCGGCCATACCGGCCGAAATTTTCAACAGCACCTCCATTTCGAATATGAATCAGCAATTGCGGAGCATCAAGCCCGGCTTCTGATTCTGTAATGGCGGCTCCGCCGATATCAGCGGCCGAGCAAATGATAAAATGCAAACCATATCTTTTCTCAAGGTCATCAGCACCATCAGCCAGCAGCCGGATAAATTCCCTGCCCACCCGGCCCAATCCGCACACAATAATTTTTACGCTTTTCATCACTTGTTTCCTTTAAGGATCAGTCCCTGATAATCTGCTTTGGTTACGGAAGCCTTTATTATGACCGGACCCTCAACCGCGAAAGCCTTATCAAGAGAATTCTGATACTCCCGGGCATTATTTGCCCCCAAAACAGGTACTCCAAAAAAGTTGTCAGATGCAATATAATCCTTGTCCATGAGCCTGGTGCCATAGGGCTTACAGCCTTTGCGCTCCTGCTTGATTCGAATCAGGGAAAGATCCTGGTCAGACATGAGTACGAATATCACCTTTGTTCCGAGCCGCAAGGCAGTGGTCATTTCACCGACCATCATCAGAAAACCTCCGTCTCCCACAACGCAGCATACTTCACGATCAGGACAGCCAAGCTTTGCCGCGATGGCAGCGGGAATGCCAAAGCCCATTGAAGAACATCCGTTGGTAATAATCTGACATTCAGGAGAAGGGGTCGGCCACTGCTGACCAATCAGGTGCAGATGAGCTCCCACATCACAGGTCATTATTCCGTTTTTGGGCAGCTTCTCCCGCAGTCCGGACAGAACCGCGCGCGCGTCAAATTTGCCTGGAACAGGTTCAAGCCAGCTGAACATCTGTTTCCGCCTCTGAGCCAGGCTTTGCATGTCCCAATCCTTTCTCCCGTGTTCAATATCCTGAAGGCGCTCCAGTGAATGCTTCAAATCGCCAACCACATCACAGCCAAGGATAAACCTGGTCCGGTCCAGATCAGCCGGCATGGTATCAATATGTACAAGCGGCACCTCGGGCATCCAGTCTTCATAGTTTATCTCCACCGGGTCGTAACCAATGCCCACAATCAAATCAGACTGCTGGTGAGTAAGTCCGACCAGATCAGACAAAGCATGGGCCAGGACACCGGCGTAGCAGGGATGGTCTTCTGGAATCATTCCTTTGGCCATGGGTGTTAGAACAACAGGGACCTGAAACTTTTCCGCGATCCTGAGTATCAAAGACCTGACATCCGCCCGGGTAGAGGTAATGCCCACAGCCAGCAAGGGCTTGCGCGATTTTTTGAAAATCTCTTCCATTTCACCCAGGATTGTCTGGTCCGCTGCAGGGACCATTTTCAGGGATAGGAGCTTGGGGTATTCTTCTATGGCTTCATCCATGCCCATGCCGGTGGGAAGTCCGATGTAAACAGGACCAGGCCTCTCGCTTACGGCAATCTCATAGGCCTGATAAAGGATTTCACCGACCTTGTCCTGCTTCAGTCTTGTCTGGAACTTGGAAATGGGTTTAAAAAAAGCCTGTTGATCCATATTCATCTGGGCAGTTCTACTGAGCATTGAATCGGTCATTTCATCGGCAAAAGCCAGCATGGGAGAGCGGTCCAGAAACCCGCAGCACAGACCGGTGCTCAGATTGCAGGCTCCTGGCCCATAGGTCCCGAAACAGGCTGCCGGCTTGCCGGTCGATCGCCAGTACGCGTCAGCCATAAAGCCCGCACTGGCTTCATTGCTCACCAGCACGAATTCAATGCCTTTTGTTTTACGTATTGCCTCACAATAATCCACCCAGTTTCCGCTGGGAACTCCAAATACGTATCTGACCCCCAGCTCAGCAAGTGTCTGAGCCAGTCTTTCAGCCACCGTGGCCATACAACCTCCTGTTTATCAAAACTGATCAAAACAATTTGCACCTTCTTATCCCCTAATCCTTCATTCCCAAAATTCTACAATCCCTCAATTCCTGAATGCCTCAATTCCTCAATTCTTATGCACTGACAAACGACTACTGCCTGCTGATTTATAGCTCTCCAAATAAGAAAGCGGCAGGTCATGGTCAAGAAAATTCATGAACCATGCGCTTCAGGTTTCTAATTTCCAGGTCTGGAAGGGCTTGCAAACTGGAAATCATAGGGTTAATATTTCAGACTGGGATGTTCGCGCGTCTTTCATGATTTTTCTGTAATCCTGACTATTTTGGAGCGAAAAATGACCCGGAAATACAGCGGGAAAAAAGAATTCCATGTGATTATTGTGGGCAGCGGCCCCGCGGGACTCTTTTCCGCCTATTACCTCAGCGAACACACCAGCCTGGATGTTCTTGTTATTGAAAAGGGAAAGCCTTCCCATAAACGGAACTGCCCCATAAACGGCGACCAGGAATGCATCCGCTGCAAACCCTGCGAAATTCTGTCCGGAGTGGGAGGCGCTGGTCTTTTTTCTGACGGCAAGCTTAACTATATACATAAGCTTGGAAAAACCGACCTGACCCAGTTCATGCCTGTTGCCCAGGCCAAAAAACTCATTGACGAGACCGAAGAGATTTTCAACCGGTTCAACATGGATGGATTAGTTTACCCCACTGACATGGAAGCTGCCAAAAATATCCGCAAGCAGGCCCTGAAAAACGGCATTGACCTGCTGCTCATCAGACAGAAACACCTGGGGAGTGAAAATCTGCCTGGTCATATCACGGCAATGGCTGACTATATCAAAAACAAGGGGGTGATCTTCCACACTTCAGAAGAAGCAAAGGATGTTATTGTAGAGGATGGAAAAGTTGCGGGAGTGGTGACCAATCGTGCAGAATACCGCGCCCCCAACGTGATCATTGCCCCGGGCAGGGTGGGGGCTGAATGGATGAGATCCCTTGCCCAGAGCCACGGCCTGAACGTTTCCCAGCGCGGAATAGAAGTGGGGGTGCGGGTTGAAGTTCATGGGGATATTATGCAGGACCTGTGCAATATTATTTATGACCCGACTTTTTTTATCCGGACCAATACCTACGACGATCAGACCCGGACATTCTGCACCAACCAGGGCGGTTTTGTGGCTCTTGAGAACTATCAGGACTTTGTCTGCGTCAATGGCCATGCTTTTATCAATAAAAAGTCGGAAAACACCAACTTCGCTTTCCTGTCCAAAGTTGTTCTTGAAGAGCCTGTAACCAACAACCAGGCTTACGGGGAGTCCATTGGCCGCCTTGCGACCATCATAGGCGGGGGCAGGCCTATTCTTCAGAGATTCGGAGACCTCAGGCGCGGACGCCGTTCAACATGGAACCGGGTGAACAACAGCTTTGTCAAGCCGACCATGAAAAATGTCACCTGCGGGGACATTGCCATGGCTCTTCCCGAGCGTATAGTTCGCAACCTCATTGAGGGCCTTGAAAAGCTGAATAATGTCGTACCTGGTGTCGCAAACGAGGAAACACTGCTCTATGCCCCTGAGATAAAGTTTTTTGCCACACAGGTTGAAACCAGCATCAATCTTGAGACTGCCATCCATGGCCTTTTCGTGGCTGGAGACGGTCCTGGAGTGGCTGGAAACATCGTTTCCGCTTCAGCAACAGGCATCATCCCGGCCAGAGAGATTTCCGCGAGGCATGGATAAACAACATGTTCATCCTTCCAGGAATGGGCGGGTGTCCCGCCCAATCCCGAGCGACCATGACTTTTTAGAAATGATGCACCCAGCGCACCTGGAATCGCTCCCCTTTGGGACGGTGTTTGACATTGCTTTCAAAGTAGACGTTGAAGAACAGATGATCACTCTGGGATATGCTCCAAAGGGCTCCAGGACCAATTCCAAGCACCTGCTCTCTGCCCGATATACTTTTTCCGTCAACCTTGTCATCAGTCACCTGCTTTAAGTAATAACCGTTGATGCCGGCCCGGAACTTATTGGGGATCAGCTCATAGGAAGCAGCAAAGTTGCAGTGAACTGCCTGGCCCGGCTTAACCTTGGTATCGCTGTTTTTGTCATTCCAGAGATAGTGCAGACGCCAGGAGCCTGTCAGCCTGGGTGTAAAAAAGTAGGTACCGGCCCAGTAAGGATTAAAGGAAAAATGATTGCTGCCCGGGTTGAGCCCTTTTTTCTTGTCGTATTTTCCCGTTGGCCAGATGGTTTGCAGCTCAATGCGATGCATGAATTTGGGGCCATCGGGGCCCATGATCGGGTCCCACTGCAGAATCGGGCCGATCAATATATCCCCCAGTCCGGTACCATTGTCGTTGAGAAAACTGGCCGCGTTGAAGCTGACGATTGGTACGATTACATCAATGCCCCATTTGCCGCCCAGAAAAACTTCCTGGTCAGACTGATACAGAAACTGGCTGAGGCTGACCCAGACGTCCAGTTTGGGATCCATGGGCGGACCGTTCACCAGTTCATCTGAAGTGTAATACTGAACATACTGAGAAAAGTAGAATCCCGGTCCTGCCGGTGGGGCTCCGTCCAGAAAGCTGGTGAAGCCGAGGTTGACCGCAGGCTGATTATAAGCGGCAACTGGAGTGGCGATCAAAACGGCAAGCAAAAGGCTCGCTCCCAGCATTGACAGGCGATAACATTTCATGACCTACCTCCTTTTGATAAGATTAGTACTTGCTTTCTGAAATCCAATCCCAATAAAGAATCAAAAGCCTGGCTACGAGATTTTTTCAAGCGAAATCGGGTTAAAAAAACCCATTTTCGCGGCTTATGCGATGATGGGCGTTAATAATCACAGCCTGATCAGCAGGCTTTGACGCGATAGTTAAGGCTCTGAAAATAAGGCCGGGGATCAAGCTGAGCATTGTGGTCAGGGTCCATTTTTGTCATGGGCTGTTCTTGGTTTTTCTAAACCAGAAAAAATTCAGTGCAACATCTGATCTCATATGAAACTTAAGCGCCGTTTAAAGTCATAGTCAAGAACTATTTGGCAGAGTAAGATTCAATTGCTTCAGAGCGTCTTTAATTTTGCCGCGCCTGTATCTGTGTCAGCAAAACCCCTGCCCCCACAATAATCAAGCCTGCAACATCCATCAGCTGGATGGTGTCGCCAAAAGCCGCCCAGGCCATAACCATGGTCACGGGAGGCCCAAAGTAAAACAGACTCGCCACCCTGGTCGCGTCAATGCGAGCGAGCAATAGCCAGAGCAAAGCATACGCGGCCAGAGATACAGCAAAAACAAGCCAGAGCATGACTCCAATGAACTGAAAGGTCCATTGCGCTGACAGGCTCTCAAACGCTATTGCCGGGATGATCAAAACCAGGAAGGTTGCAAGACAATGATAGAAAAGTTCCTGGTCCAGGGGCATTCGGTCAGAGCTGCCGTACACCTCCATCCTCCTCTGAATCAGACTGGCAGCTGTCATTGCAGCGACTGATCCAAAGGGGATCAGGTAACCGAAAACCGATTCAGGATCGCTTGGATCCATACGAGCAAAAACAACCACTGATACCCCGAAAAAACCCAAAATCAGCCCTATCCATCTGTGGATCGGAGTATATTCTCCAACAACAATTCCTGATAATGTTCCTGTTGCCAGCGGTTGAAGAGCCACGACCAATGCCACGATTCCCGCCGGCACCCCGTATTGTAATGAGAAAAGCACACAACTCAGCCAGACCCCGTGCGCGAGAATCCCAACCAGGATCACAGGCCCTGCTCTTTTCCACCCCGGCCATTGAACCCTGCTCCGCAGGACTAGATACAGATATAGAATTAATGCCAGTGCAAAATATCGCCAGAAAAGCAAAGTGAAAGTTTCGGCATATGGCAGGCCAAATTCCGCGCCTATAAATCCGGAATTCCATAAGAGAATAAATGACAGTGCCAGAAATGGAGTGGAGTGGAACATGAAAATCTCAAAAAACCTGGATCAGACCCAGATAAAGCTGACAGCAGGCTATAAAAAGCAGCTCCCCGGCCAAGACTTTTTCACCGCCCTGACCAGAAGCCGCAATAAAAATCAGATGCACAGCTTTTTTCGGGCTGCCGTTGCATTGACTGCTTCGGGTGTGCTCATTAACTCAGCCTGAAAAAAATCGTCTGTACAGGTAAGTTCATTATAGAAAGATATTTACAAAATCAGATCCTGAAACCTGGTTCTTATTTTTAATGGTCCTCTTGCCTTGAGAGTAGTTGGTTAGCGTACATTGTTCATAGCCAGTGCAGTCTCCTTTTTTATCAGGAGAATATCCCCTGCACACTCGCAGTACATCGGGAGATATTTCATCAATAATCACGATCTTCCCATCTCCCTGCTTCAATCTGCCAAGTTCGAACTTGCCATCAATAACATGCAGATTTTTTGACTGAAACTCCTGAGAAACGATTTCAGCGATGTTCTTAACCAGCCCAACACTATGGTCGATTTCTTCCCTGCTCATGGCGCCTGTTTCTTCCAGGGCCTCCATGGTAATAAGGACGTCCACATCCCCTTTTGTCCACCCTTCAACCACCTTGTTAAGATTTTTGCATGGCTTCACAAAAGGATACCTCCTCCAGAAACTGCCTGTGGCGTTATTCCTCCAGGTAAACTCAAGATTCAACAAAGGAGCCGAACCAGGGAATTCCGGAGATTCCACCGGCATGCTGAGGGGGTCGGCTGGTTCGACAATCATTTCATTCTCGCTGACAGTATCGATGTAATGTGAAGGGATGCCCTTTTCTTTGAGCAGCTTGAAAAAATGGGTGGCAAACCTGCAGGCAATGGCACCTTTCCCGGGAATGTCTCCAACAACAGTATCGTATCCAGGATCAAAAACTGGTTTTCCTTTTTCCATGTAACCGGTTGCTTCATCCTTAAAGACAAGCAGATACTTACCAGCATGAGGCCCTTCTGTAATATTGAAAACATCTTTTGACTTTCCGCGGTAGACAAGGTTTTTTTCTGCCATAAATTTTTACTCCTTTTTTAATCGGCCTTTGAGAGAAGTATTGATCCGTTTCAGAATTCCACGAGCCCGGGGCAAAGCAAGTATTACAAGAACTGCCAGAGCTGTCCACTCAAGCCATTGGGGAAGAAGTTCCCGGGAAGCTCCAATCTGACCGGCAACATCCATGCCTGTCAGGTTAACCACCTGGTCAGCCATTAATCCGAACAGAATGGATGTCGCCAGGATACCTGAAAGATAACAAGCCAGGGCAGTGTTGCCCATTTCCCGGCGCAGCACACCCAAGGTTGACATGCTTGTGATGGGACCGGCCAGCAAAAGGACAAGTACTGTACCAGGAGATACCCCGGCCATGAGCATGCCGGCGCCGATGGGAGTCACCGCTGCCGCGCAGATATAAAGCGGGATCCCTATCAGGGCCATGAGCAGCATGGGAATAATTCCGCTACCATAAGGTGCCATGGCATGCGGAGAAAAAAACGCCATGATAAAGCCCGCGATGACCAGTCCAATCAGAATCCATAATTTGATATCGTCGAGGAGATCGCTGAAGACATAGACAAGGCCCCCGCCAATCCGTTGCAACAATGGCTGAGCCGGACCTGAAAAGGTTACAGCCTCCTCACCTAAACATGACTCCCACCTGCAGTTTGCAGCGCAAGATGAAAAGACTCTGCCCGTCATCTGAGCGGACTTATCCGTAGACGCCACCAGCAGGCCTGTGCTCACAGCGGCAGCCACAGCCCCCAGCGCCCGCATCAATGCCATGAAGGGACCTAGCAATGCGTAGCTGATGGAAACAGAATCCACCCCGATGCCGGGTGTGCCGATAAGAAAAGACACAGCAGGGCCTCGCCCGGCCCCCCCTCTGTATAAAGTCAGTGCAGTGGGGATAGCTCCGCATGAGCACAATGGAAGGGGCGCGCCGATAACGGAAGCTCGAAAAACCGCCCAAAAGCCGCTACCGCTGAGCCAGCGCTTGAGCAATCCTTCCGGAATCAATGCCTTGATCAAACCCGCGGCAAACAGACCAAGCAATAGCCAGGGAGCGGCTGTCAGGGATATTGAGATTATTTCCCGGAAGATCAACATATTCTTAAAACCTGAGTCCAGGCCTTTTACTGATCAAATAATTGTCAATCCAAAAATTTCATGAAGGATCATCGCCCATGTCCTGATCTGAGACTGGGTTTCTGGATCCGATGACAATATTATGTTTTCGAATCTTGTAATGAATGGCTCTTCTGCTGATTCCCAGAATATCAGCGGCGTGTTTCTGGACCCAGCCTGTTTTTTCCAGGGCCTGGATAATGGCTTGTTTCTCACTTTCATCCAGAGAAAGAGGTTTATGTTCATGACTTCTCTGGGTTAAGCCTTTTTCAAGCTGCAAGTCCTCCGGCCTCAGCACTCCACCTGGACACAGAAGTGCTCCCGCCTCCAGAACATTGAACAATTCTCTGACATTGCCCGGCCATGAATATTTCAGCATCATATCCATGGCGAAATTTGAAATTCTGGGCCGCTCAATACCGGTTTTCTTGCTCAGTCCTTCCAGAAAATATTCAGCCAGAAGCGGCAGGTCTTCTGCTCTTTCGCGGAGGGGAGGGATTTCCAGTCTGATCACCTTCAGTCTGAAATACAAGTCCTCCCTGAATTTTCCTGTCCCGACCATTTCTCTCAGGTCAGCGTTGGTTGCGGCTATAATCCTGCAGTCCACGTCAATGGAGCGGGTATCCCCGACCCTGCGCATTGATCTATCCTGCAAAAAACGTAGGAGTCTGGTCTGCATCTCAGCAGAGATATTGCCGATCTCGTCAAGAAAAAGCGTGCCCTTGTGGGCTGTTTCAATCAGACCCTTTTTATCCTGAAACGCGTGGGTAAATGCCCCTTTAACATGTCCAAAAAGCTCGCTTTCCAGAAGGGTGGGCTGGGTTGACCCGCAATCAATGACCACAAAGGGACCTGTACTCCTGTTGCTCCACTTGTGAAGCACTTTTGCCACAAGTTCTTTACCTGTGCCTGACTCTCCCTGAATCAGGACCGATACATCGCTGGGGGCTATGCGCCTCATGACCCGGCTCAAGGCGGCCATGGCCGGACTTTTTCCATAAACCAGACCATGGCCTGAATCCAGTTTGACATCTTCCGCAGGGTAAGCTTTGGTCAGAAGTTTGTTGATCCTGGAAACAAGCTCGCTGCCATCAAATGGCTTGGCGATATAGTCGGCAGCGCCCTGATGAATGGAGCTGACCGCATCGGCAATGTTACCGTAAGCCGTGAGCAGAATTACTGGAATGCCGGGCCAGGTTTCAGTTACGGTCTTTAAAAGCTCCCGCCCGTCCATACCCGGCATTTTTACATCAGACAACACCAGATCCACTGCCTGCTCATTGATAATTTCCAGGGCCTGTTTTCCATTCACAGCGGTAAAAACTCTGTAACCCGCCGCAGATAACCTGGCCTCAAGAACCTGGACAATGCTGGGATCGTCGTCCACAACCAGGATGGAAAACCTGCCAGGTCCTGATATTTGGGGTTTGATGCTGACCATTATTCCAAAAGCTGCCGTTTTTGCTGTTCAATAAGGTTGGACAGTTCCTCAAGGTCCCGGATCTGTCTTTTAAGGGTTATATTCTCTTTTTCAAGGTTCAGCAGTCGACTGTTCAAGTTTCTGTTTTGATCTTTAAGAATAAGATTTTCTTCTTCCAGGCTTGTGTGTTCTCTGGCTATCCTGCCGAAAAACTCCAGGACTTCAGAACGCAATAAAATCTTATCCGGGTTCTGCTCAAGAAAAACATCGAGTTCTTCCTTCCAGACCATGGACTCCGGCCAGGACCTGGCGGAAATTGCGCCAGCCAGTATAAACCCTGTCCTGGCTTCCCGACGCACCTCAGGAATCTCGGAATTCCTCTCAGCCTTGAGAAAGCTTTGCTTTGCTTCTTCATAAAGTCCCCTGCGTAAGCGGTCCATTGCCTCTTTTATAATTTCCTGTACCTGTTCAGGGGATCTCTTTTCTTCCCCGGCAAGTTCTGGCTCCTGCAACCGGACCTCGGTTCTGGGGGCGGCGCAACCGCTTAAGATCAAAATCAGAAACAATAAAACGGTAACCGGATAAAATCTGTTTAATCCAGACAAAAGAGTATTACCTCCATTTTCCAGGGTTAATCTATTGCAACAGGAAGAGTGAAACAAAACACGCTTCCGGATGAAGAACTTTTTTCCAGCCACAGGTCACCGCCATGGGCCCTGATTATATGTCTGGAAATATTCAGCCCCAGCCCGGCCCCGTCAGTTAAGTTTTCCGTGCTTTTTCCTCTGTAATAACGATCAAACACAAGCTCTTTTTCCTCATCAGGGATTCCTGGTCCCTGATCCGTAACGCGGACGCGCATGGCATTTTCTCCGGGAACAAACACAGAACTTAAAATAACCCGGCTTCCAGGGGGAGAAAACTTGACCGCGTTTCCAAGCAGATTAAACAATATTTGCTGAATATGGGCAATATCCGCCTTTATATACCTTTCTTTTTCAGTACTCTCCAGATCTATGGTAACATTTGCCCCTTCCGCCACAGGAAGAATCCTGTCAATTGACTGCTGAAGCAATGCATAAATATTCAACATGGTCGGTTCCAGTTTTATTTTCCCGGATTCAAGGCTTGATGTCTGCAACAGGCGTTGCAGCAGTTCTGAAAGCCTGAGGGTTTCCTTGCGGGCGATTTGCAGAAATCTGGCTTCTTCGCCCGGCTTGTTGCCTGCAACTCCCTCAAGGACCAGGTTTATGGATTCCCTGATGCTGGTCAGGGGTGTGCGGATCTCATGACTGAGCAAGGATATGAATTGTGATCGCATTTCTTCCTCCCGCTTAAGCCTGAGCCCCATCCTGTTGAACGCCATGGCCAGTTCACCCAGCTCTCCATGAGATGTCACATTTACTGGCTTAAAATCTTCACTAAAGGCCATTCCAGAGATCCCTTTACGGAACTCGCGCATGGACCTGTTCAAAAAAAAGGCGATGGCCAGGCTTCCTGAAAGACCCATAAAGGTTACCAGACCCAGACCCATGAACCCCAGTCTCTGGGCCTGTACACCACGGTTATACATGCTCTGCATCCTCAGGCTGATCCGGTCCAGGTAATCACCTCGAAGTTCGGTGACACTCTGAATCCAGACCGACAAAGCCTCCTCACCGGGCAAAGTAATTTCCTGTTGGCCCGAATCATCTAACAGGTTGATTCCCAGTAAACCAGCTCCCTTTTCAATCAGGGAAAAATCAGCATCCTGGGGCAGATCACTCAAAAGCCTCTCAAAAGCATTGAGGTGGTCAAGTGATGCCTGGTAATACTCATACCTGCCAAGAATCTCGTATTTTCGTCTGCTTTCAACAAAAAGCAGGGTCGTGTCCACCAGTTGCTCAGTAATAGCCACCACTTCAAAATCTTTATTGACTATGCCGTCGGTGGTTGAAACCAGGTCCCGGATGCCGTGAAAAAAATAAATTATGATGAGATAGAATATCGCCATCAGCACCAGGGACCAGGCCAGCAACCTGGATGTAATGCTCATTCTTGAGAATATCTTTTTGACTGCCATACTTACCACCCCACAAAATACCCTGACCATTTAACCTTTTTAACATTAAAATTCAGCTGGTTGCAGAAAAGAAATCAGAGAGTATGCCTGGAAGACAATCCAAATGAAGATAATCCTTCAATTCTGTTCTCCGCCTCTGAACCTGATGAAAACCTGCACCAAAAGTGCGAGCAGCAGAGGCTTGAGCTTTTTGGACCCGTCCCTCTGTGAAATCTTGTAACAGATGACCTTTCATGACAAGGGGAAATGCGATTCATTGTTCTATCATATAATCTTGCAGCATCACTGAAGAGCTGATTTCCCCGGGAACAAAGCGCCAAACTGAGCGATTCAGGATAAACCCCGGCATCTGATTTTAATATTATCCGAACATTGAAAGCATTGCGTTCAGACCTTTGGACCTCTTTAAGTCACAGCTTTACCCACATTCAAAAGTTACAATTATTGCACACCCCATCACAATAATTGCCCACCAATAGCTTCCAGAATCCTTTAAGACACTGATTATAATCTCGGGTCAAAGAAAAAAACCCAATCATTGCGGAACGTTTTCTGTTATTCTTGATCTTGGCACAAGGGTTGCTGAAAAGCAGTGGCTCGTAGATACTGTTTGGAACAAATCCATGAAACAAAACAGATGGGCAACCATAACTCAAGGCACAAAAGCCTTTTGCAAGGGTTTTTATAAGCATAATAACCAAAAACTCCAAAGGTCATGCTCAACCATTGCTGAATCATACTGAATATAAGAAAAATTTATTTAAACCTGTTATGGTTCAGTTTCCTCTTGATTTTGATCAGTAATGAATAAAACATAAGGAGTTTGTGATGCTTAAAAAAATCATCATGAAATTTTCCAATGTAAATACAAGCATTTTATTAATGCTGGTGCTGGTGCTGGCAATGTTCATCCACGCACAGGTGGACTCTCAGCAGGAAAAACATTCTGCCCCTTACATTGAAAATCCGGGTGATCCTGATGAATTTCTGGACTATGATGTTCCTGAATATTTTGAACACGATGAAAAGCATGAATCATGGGAAAAACATGTTCCCGAAGCCTGCCAGGACAAAGAAAAGGATGGCTTTGAACTGCCCGCTGATTCCTCAGGAAAGCACCTTAACTCGAAAGGTTGCTGATAAAATTGAATTTATTATGATTCTCAATCATCTTATTTACCAGAATTAAAGGAGATCCTATGCTCAACTGGGCCCTTATCTTTTTGATTGTGACAATCCTGGCTGGAATTCTTGGCTTTTCCGGAATCGCTGGAGCCCTGTCATGGTTAGCCCAGGCACTTTTTATTGTGTTCTTAACGCTGTCGGTCTTCAATCTTTTTTTCAAGGCCATGAATCATTGACCCTTTGCGTTTTATTGCCTGCCTGAACTCTGAGACAGAACTTTTCTTTGACTAATTTTGAAGATTTTCGATTCTTTGAAGTCAGCTGTGGATTTGCTGTCTCCATGTTTTTTAGATGCCCCGCGTATGGCTGATTAAAACTTATGCTCTTATTCGATAATTACTTTTTTTGCACAGCTGTGCATTGTTTTTTTGCACTTTATCTTTTTCAGCACCCAGGCCAAAGCCCTCGCCTATATATCATACCAAAATCATTGTATAATTTTTTATAAGCTTCTGGTATCTATTTTGCTTAATACAATATTGACCAATACGTTCCAACTTCTTAAGATTAGTCAGGGCAGTCTGTTCAAACAATGACAGACTGACTTCATTGCCGGCTTCAACAATGGAATTAACAAATTAACCCAGGAGGGGGATATGTCTGTGAAAAAGATTATGGCCGGTCTGGTTATAACTTTATTTCTTTTAACAGGATGCGCCGGACAACAGCATACCGTTGGCGGAGCTGCACTGGGCGGTATCGGCGGCGGTATCGCGGGCGCTCAGATCGGCAAGGGTACCGGAAATATTGCCGCAATCATAGGGGGTACCCTGTTGGGCGCCGCCCTGGGTGGTTATGTTGGCAGTTACCTGGACAGAATGGACAGGATGGACAGAGTTCAACTGAATCAAACCCTTGAAACCGTCCCCACCGGCCAGCCTGTTCAGTGGCATAATCCAGACACTCAGACTTCGTATAGAGTGCAGCCTGTCAAGACTTACCGGGTTCAAACCACTGGACAGTACTGCAGAGAATACCAGACAGAAATTATCGTAGGCGGCCAGATCCAGCAGGGTTACGGTACTGCCTGCAGACGTCCTGACGGTCAATGGGAGATAGTGAATTAGACAAAAGGAAGAAAACCCAACCGGAGTCAACAAAACCGAAGAAGGTAAGGGAAATTATTGCCAGTAAGACAAACACCTTCTCCCATAGTTTCATCATCAGTCTCCTGAAATACTGTTATTCCTGTTTTCCTGATATCTATATTTACCTTTCAAGATCGTCAAAATCAGGCAATCTTCTCTGTCGGCCACTTTTTTCCTCCCATTGGGCCAATAAATCTTGCTCCTTTTCAAAAGCCATGGAAGAGCCCGCCTGGTTCTGCCGGTTTTATTGAGATGGGATCTTTTGATCGCGCATTAATTCCTGGTTACGGAAAACCGTTCTTCGGCTTATTCCAAGGAGCTCGGCTGTCTGTTCCACGTCAATATTATGTTCGGCAACCAGAATCACGGATAAAGCCTTGCGGTATTCATTTATTGTCTTGGCATGGTCGCGAAGCTGCTTGGCCAGGTGAATTTCTTTTTCACTGAAAACTTTAGATTCTGGCATATTTAACCTCTTATGGCGATAAAATATCTTTGTGCCGGTGTTTTTTCGAGTTTTATCAATCTGGATAATCTGGCTGATAAAACAAATCTTAACAAATTTTGTTGCAAGAATTATACTCTTAACCTGATAGGAGAAACAGAAAATCAGCCAGATTATGCTTTCTCCCCCTCAAAGCAAAAATCAACTGAAAAAAATATTAACACTGCCATGAAATGCTTTTTAGACAACAAGCTCAGTCATGACCTCGCGAAATGATATTCGTGCGAAATACTTTTTATCCTGAAAAATAAGATTGGTCTGTTTTTTTAGGACTAATTTTTATTTTTACCAGAAAAGATAAGCCTGGTTAAACCCTGACATCCGGGAATGGCTGAAGAATGTCTTCTGTGCTCTTATTCAGAATGGCTAAAGTCCAGCTCCCTTTATTAATACCTCAATTGAGGGATTTCACCTGTAAATTTCTGATAAACCCGTCATGGCCACGCCCGGCATACACTTGAGATGTTCATAATGATATAAGGCAAGATAATATTAACCCAAGCGGGTGCCGGGCGTGGCCATGACGTAGAATAATCGCTCAATTACGGTAATTATTATGACAGCGCCTGCGTTTCACAATCGTGCCTCTTTTATTGGTATAATTCTTGCCATAACGAAATGTCTATTGACTCTGTTTTTTATATAATCCTCCTGCAGGGGAAACAATAAAAAAATTACCACCTTTAACACATCTGAGCTAGAAATGTTAAAAAGCATTTACTGCCCTAAATTCAGTTGTCAATTTGAAAAAGTCAGTCTTAATGAGCATCGAGACCTGGTGATAAACGCCCCTGTTGGTATCTTCATGTCAACGCCCCAGGGTTATTTCCGGTCAGCTAATCCTGCCATGGCTCGAATGTTTGGTTATGAAACCCCTGAAAAGATGGTTGAGTCAATAAATGATATTGCCAAACAAGTATACGCCGACCCCGGTAAAAGAAAAGAATACCAGTGTCTCCTGGAGCTTCATGGTCAAGTGGTCAATTATGAATGCCGCCTGCTTCGCTGCGATGGTTCCAAATTCTGGGCGTCCATAAGTGCCCGGGCAATCCGGGATAAAAACGGTGATATCAGCCATTATCAGGGATTCATCATTGACGTGACTAAACACAAGGAATCCGAGGAAGCTCTTCAGGGGCAGAGTTTGCGCCTGCAAAACATAATTCAGGGCTCCAATGTCGGCACCTGGGAATGGAATGTTCAGACCGGGGAAGCTTTTTTTGATGAGAACTGGACGCAAATCCTGGGTTATAGCCTTGATGAGCTGTCTCCAATAAGCATCAAGACCATGGAAAAGCTTACCAACCCCAACGACCTTAGCCGATTCAACAAATTGTTGATGCGCCATTTCGCTGGCGAATTATCCCACTTTGATTTTGAATGCAGAATGAAACACAAGAATGGATGCTGGATATGGATACATAGCCGAGGCCGGGTTGTTACCCGGACTCCCGACGGAAAACCACTGATGATGTTCGGCACCCATACCGACATAACCAAGCGCAAGCAGACAGAAGAGCGGCTCAAGTATCTTAGTTTTCATGATCAATTGACTGGTGTTTACAACCGGGCATACTTTGAAAATGAGATGAAACGCCTTAACAAAAGCAGGGAATACCCTGTCACAATCATCTCCATAGATGTGGACGGACTGAAACTCATCAACGACTCTCACGGCCATGAGTACGGGGATAAACTTTTAATACAATGCGTTGTTCTATTGCAGGAAGCCCTGCGCAAATCTGATATTCTGGCCAGGTACGGCGGGGATGAATTCGTGGCTTTTCTGCCCAGAACCGACTATCAGACCGGCAAAAAAATCATAGACCGGATCAGAGACAGGATTGATAAACACAACCAGACAAAACAGGACCAGCTGCCCCTTAGCTTTTCCATGGGCATGGCTGTTGCCGAAGATGCGGAAAAAGATATAGCCTCTGTTTTCAAAGAAGCGGATGATCTCATGTACCTTAATAAGATGAAAAAGGATGTAACAGCACGCACGCAGATCATCAGATCCCTCATGTCTACCATGAAGGAACGGACTTTTGCAAATAACAGCCACCTGCACAGGCTGGAGAGTCTATGCCGTCTGGTTGGGAAAAAGGTCGAGCTTTCTGAAAAACAGCTGAAAGATCTGGCCCTTCTGGCCCAGGTTCATGATCTGGGCAAGGTTGGCATTCCAGACCATATTCTCTTCAAGCCAAGTCCGTTGACTGAAGAAGAGTGGAAGATAATGCGAAAGCATCCGGAAAACGGAAATCGAATTGCCCGGGCCAGCATTGATCTGGCTGAAATAGCCGACCTCATCCTTAAGCACCGCGAACGCTGGGATGGAGAAGGTTACCCTCTGGGTTTGAAAGGGAGAGAGATTCCCATTGAATGCCGGATTCTGGCAATTATCGACGCTTATGATGCAATGACTAACTATCGGCCATACAGAAAAGCCATGTCATTTGCAGAGGCCATGGAAGAACTCAGGAAATGCGCAGGTACTCAGTTTGATCCTGACCTGGTGGAGGTTTTTCTGGAAGTTGTGGAATCCGACTGCCTGGAAAATACGCCGGCTCAGGTAATATGTCCTTAGTCAGGTATGCTTAACCGCTTAGTTCTTTTTTTCCGGAAATCAGGACCGGTTCCAGCCGGCAGACTTGAGATCTGTACAGCTTCGTATTAGGAAAACCCCAGTCCAGTAAAGAATCAAACCCGCTTCAAAAGGAGTCTCTATGAACAAAACACAATTAACAGCCAAACTCGCGGAAAAAACCGGCATGACCAGGGCCAAGGCAGGCGAGGCCCTGAACGGGCTTATTGAAATTGTTACTGAAGAATTGAAAGCTGGTGGCAAGGTTAACCTGACCGGTTTCGGTTCTTTCTCAGTGGCCCAGAGACAGGCGAGAAAAGGTCGCAACCCTCAGACAGGAAAGGCTATCAATATTCCTGCTAACCGTGCTCCAAAGTTTAAGGCAGGCAAGCTGCTCAAGGATGCTGTTTCCTGACCTGAATCCAATTGACAGTTTTTGGATTTTTCATCCCTGAGGTCTGAACCAATCATTTTACAGGGTTAATAATTTCCAATAATGTCATTGTGAGGCCGGCACCTGTATAATCCCATTATCTGGACTGAACCCTCTTCTTATGCAGGTGCCCGCCAAGGCAATCTCATTGGGGAAAAGGGGTTGCTTTGCCTTAGTTTTATGGCGAAAAATTGCCTTGACCATTTCTTCCGCACTCTTATATCGGTACGCAGACTAAGCCCTGTAGACTACCCCTGCCAGATCCGGGAAGAATCCCCTTGTATCCAGGATCGGGACGTTCAGCCCGGCAGGGTTGAGTTCCCTGTATTGCGGATGAGCCGTGCAAAGGATGACCAGATCGTAACCTCCTGTAACAGGGCTGGACTTACGACCGGCAAAATGGGAAAATTCTCTGGATGGCCTTATCTCCGGAACAAAAGGATCATTGTATCGGGTTATGGCCCCCTTTCTTTCCAGCAGTTCCATAATCCGGTATGTGGGCGATTCCCGGTCATCGTCCACTTCCGCCTTGTAAGCCAGGCCCAGAAGAAGTATTCTGGAATTTTTCAGGGCCTTTTCATGTTCATTGAGCACTTCTGCCGCGCGCTGGACAACAAAATACGGCATGGACGTATTTATCTCCCCGGCCAGTTCAATAAATCTGGTGACCACATCATATTCCCGAGCCTTCCAGGTCAGATAAAAGGGGTCAATGGGAATGCAGTGTCCGCCCAGGCCTGGACCTGGATAAAAAGGCATGTAGCCGAATGGTTTTGTAGAGGCGGCCCTGATGACCTCGAAAATATCAATGTCCATTTTCATGAAAGCCGTCTTGAGTTCATTTACCAGAGCGATATTGACGCTGCGGAAAATGTTTTCCATGAGCTTGACCGCTTCTGCGGCCCTGGTGGATGATACCGGCACCACCTGGTCAATAACCTGCCCGTAAAGGGCCTTGCCCACTTCGAGGCACTCAGGGGTAAAGCCTCCGCAGACTTTGGGAATGGTCCGGGTGTTAAAACTGGGATTACCCGGATCTTCCCTTTCAGGGGAATAAACCAGAAAAACATCCCTGCCCACTTTTAATCCCGTCTTTTCAATTCGGGGCTTAAGCTCCTCATCCGTGGTGCCTGGATAGGTTGTGGATTCCAGGGCAACCACCTGCCCTGGACGCAGAAAAGGCAAGACCTCTTCCAGAGAATTGATCACATAGGACAGGTCAGGCTCTCGGTGACGGTCCAAAGGAGTAGGTACACAAAGAATCAGGGCGTCGGCCTCTCCAGACCTTGAAAAATCAGTCACAGCTTCAAAGCGTCCAGCTTGAAGGGCATCAGCAATGGGCTCGACAGAAATGTGCCGGATATAACTTTCGCCAGCCATGAGTTTGTCAACTTTGTTTTGATCGATGTCCAGGCCCAGAACAGGATAACCCGCCTCCAGATAACGCAGGGCCAGGGGCAGACCCACATAGCCCAGACCTATGATTCCTATTAGGGCGCTGCGTTTGTTGAGACTGTTTATGATGGTGTTTTTCATATTTTCCTTCCTGGCAGAGAGTGACAAATAATTAAGATGCCTCGAAACATTGAATGTATTTTTTCAAAAAGCTGGCGAACAGATAATCCACGGCTGACAACCAAGGGCCATAATCAATTAATTTATTTAATATATCCCTGGCAAGCCCCGGAGTAAAGGCCAAAAAAGGAACAAGGGACAAGGTCCTGGAGCCCCTGATGAACCATCCCGGCTTCAATCCAGCATCTTAATACACGATCCATGCTCCTTTACTGCCTGCTCTGGTTCTGAATGATCAGGCCTGTCATGATCAGTGTCAGGCCGATAATGGTTGATAAAAATATTGTTTCCCCCACCAGCAGGTATATGAAGGCCAGGGACAGAAAAGGAGACAGGTATATAAGGTTGCTGACCTGGGCAGTTGTTCTGGAAAGTCTCAGGGCCATAAGCCAGAAGACAAAGGTTATTCCCATTTCAAAAACACCCACGTAAATGGCGCCGTAAAGCCCCCGCGAGTCCTCAAAACCAAAGGTCGTGACTAAAGGCAGAAATATGGAAATATAGATGAGTCCGGCGCAAAAATTTAAAAACAGCTTCAGAATCGGTTCCAGGCTGTCTTTGGTGTTGTATATCCAGTAAAGAGACCAGACAATGGTGCTGCCCAGGGCCAGGGCCACTCCCAGGGGGCTGGAAAATTCCAGACCAAGTATGTTGCCCCTGGTAGAGATGACCAGAGTGCCGCTGTAGCTGATGATAATGGCCAGGATCTGTCCTCCTGTGATTTTTTGTTTCAGAAGAGGGATGGACAGCAATGCCAGAGTGATGCCCCATGTGTAGTTCAAGGGTTGAGCCTCCTGGGCCGGCAGAAGATCATAGGCCTTGAACAGGATCAGATAATAGAGAAACGGATTTAAAAAGCCCAGCAGCAGTGAAGATTTGATGTTGCCCGGAGATATCATCCTCCAGAATCCGGGACCGAAAAAATACAGGCATAGAATTCCCAGGACCAGGGTTGATGTGAGACAGGAATAGAAAAGAAGCTGCACATGATCCAGGTAACGCAGGGATATTTTAAAGGCCGAAGCCACTGTTGACCAGATGGCCACAGTGAGCAAAGCGTAAAGATATGCTTTTCTCTGATTAAGCATGTGCTGGCCGATCTATTGAAAATTACCCGGTGTTTTTTTACTTGAAAAGAAACTCATCCGGATTTATCTAATTTGTTTGTTTTTTTTGTTCAACAATTTCTGGAAAGCTGAACCGGTTTCAATAACGGCGCAATAATGAAAGATCTTCTTTCCTTCATTGGAAAAACCCCTCTGGTGGAAATCAGAAATATTTCTCCCAACCCCAAAGTCAGAATATTTGCCAAGCTTGAAATGAAAAACCCAGGAGGTTCAGTCAAAGACAGGGTCGCTCTGGCAATGATTAAAAGGGCTGAGGCAATGGGAGATCTTGGACCCGGAAAGACCGTCATAGAGGCCACCTCAGGCAACACCGGCATTGGCCTGGCCATGGTCTGCGCGGTCAAGGGTTACCCCATAAAACTTCTCATGTCTTCCGCTGCTTCTGAAGAAAGAAAAAAAATCATGAAGGCCTATGGCGCTGAGATAATTCTTACTCCGGGTCACCTGAGCACTGACGGGGCCATTGAAGAAGCTTACCGTATGGCCAGGGAAGAACCGGACAAATACGTACTCATGGATCAGTTCAACAATCCTGCCAGCATTGAAGCGCATTACCAGACAACCGGCCCTGAAATATGGGAGGAGACTCAAGGCCGGGTCACCCATATCACCGCCTGCCTGGGCACCACCGGCACCATCATGGGCATTACCAGAAAGATGCGCGAAACAGCTCCCCATGTCCGGTGCATTGGGATCGAGCCCTATCCCGGACACAAAATTCAGGGGCTTAAGAATATGCAGGAATCATATCCTCCGGGCATTTACGATAAGAAAGCCCTGGATACGGTTGTCCATGTCAAGGATGAGGAGGCCTTTTTCATGTGCCGGGAACTGGCCCGCAAGGAAGGACTTTTTGTGGGCATGAGCTCCGGAGCGGCCATGGCCGCTACCTTTCGCCTGGCCAAAGAGGTTGAGTCCGGAATCATTGTGACCATCTTTCCTGACAGTGGTGAAAGATATTTAAGTACCGCACTGTTCAGCATTCCGGAAATGGATGGCATCAGACTTTTTGATCTGAAAACCAGAAAACAGATTTCTCTGCAAAGCACTGCCAAGAGACCGGTCTTATTCACCATTGGCCCAAGGACTGATTTTCTTGATGATCCTGATTTCTGGAGAAGAGCGGTTTTTTTGGATGTGGTTAACCGATATCTGAGCAGTAGGGGTGATGATCCCAGGCCAATGGTGGCTGTGGCTGACTATGACGACCGGACCCTGGACGTGGTGAGAGCGGAAAGTCTGAGTTTAAAGGATTTCAGCCGGCAATCAATCTCAGGGCTTGAAGCCTTGTCACACAGAATGAACCTCAGCAAAAATTTCAGATTTATACCTGCATCCCAGCATCTTGATGAAAGCATCCAGGTTTGCACAAAGCTCCTGTCCAGGGGACTGGCCTATGAAAAGCTTAGATCAGTCTACTTTGACGTAGGCAGGGACAGCGACTATGGCAAACTGGCTGGAATCGACCCTGCGACCATAATTGCCGGAAAAACCGTTGACCTGGAAGATTATGTCAAAGACAGCCCCAGGGATTTCACTCTCCTTAAAAGGGGCAGCCTCAAAGACCTCAAAGAGGATAATGTTCTTAAAACCAGATGGGGAAATGTCAGGCCTTCCTGGTATTTACAGATGGCTGCCGCGGTAACTGAAAAACACCTGGACCTGGTTTTCGCGGGAGAAACTCACTTTTTCCCGCATCTGGACAACCTCAGAAGTATATGGAAAGGAGCCATGGAGCTTGTCCCGCAGTGCTGGATAACGGCCCAGTCCGTTAAGCCTGAGCCTGGAAGAGAAACAATGCCCGGCCTCAGGGCAATGGCTGAAGAATATGCCGGCTTTCACCCTCTCCGCCTCTGGCTTCTGTCCGGTTCATACCACAAGACACTTTTATTCTCTGAAAAAAATCTTTCCATGTGGCTGAAAAACTGGCACAGGATTCAGGATCTATACTCCCATTTGATTGTAAGTGAATTGGGTCAGGCGGATACCGCTAAGGATGAAATTGAAGATCTTTGCCATAAACTGCGCCATAACCTGGACAAATGCATTGAAGACGACCTGTCCATATATAAATTCTGGCCAGACCTTTTCTCGTTCTGTAAAAAGACGCGCAAGCTGGCAGATGAAGGGAACATGGGAGAGGACCAGGCCCAGGAATGTCTGCGTTCCCTTAAGATAGTGGACCATGTTCTGGGCATTCTGGACTGGGACAATCTGCCTGTGGCCACAAAAGAATACCCTTCTGACCTGTCCGAACTTCTTGAGAAGAGGACCCAGGCCAGAAAAGCTAAAGACTACTCCCTGGCTGACAGACTCAGGCAGAATATTCTGGATATGGGATTCAGGGTTGAGGATACCCAGGCCGGGATCAGGGTTTATAAACTGTAAAAACTGCTTGAAAAACAAAAAGATTGAAAACCGGTGAGGCGCCGGATGGGCATGCACGCGCGCTTGATCGCGGCAGTGGGGAAAAAGCTCATCAGGCATTATCCATAAATATTTAACAGAAATTACAGGACCTGGAAAATGGCGGAAAACTTCTGGATAGCATTTGGCGACGTGCATGAAAGAATAAACAATATTCATAAAATCAGGGATATCTCAAAAGCTTCGGGGGTGCTGATTTCCGGTGACCTGACCAATGTGGGCGGCAAAGCCGGAGCAGCCGCCATAATAAATGAAATCAAGGCCCTGAATGAAAATGTATTCGCCCAGATTGGAAACATGGACACCAGGGATGTTGAGAAATACCTGGATGAATCAGGTTCTAACGTTCACAACAGGCTGATCAGGCTCTCCCCGGATGTCCATCTCCTGGGGCTTGGATACTCAACCCCTACTCCCTTTAAAACTCCCTCGGAAGTTGAAGAAAGCAAGATCCGGCAATGGCTGGAAGGCATCCAGGACCAGGCCGTCCAGGTCAGGCACCTGATTTTCATGACCCACACTCCACCCTACAATACCAGCACTGACCTTTTAAGTTCCGGGATCAACGCCGGCAGCAGGGCCGTAAGAAACTTCATTGAAAAAATCCAGCCAGAGGTCTGTATAACCGGCCATATTCATGAGGCCAGATCTGTTGATCATCTTGGTGAAACCATAGTCATCAACCCGGGAACTTTTGCTTCAGGAGGTTACGTCAGGATAAGCTTTGACGGACAGAAACTGGATGCCCAACTGAGGCAGGCATAATGATTATTCATTCATGGAACGTCAACGGTTTTCGCGCGGTTGTGGGCAAGGGTTTCTGGGATTGGTTCCAGCAGGCTGATTCAGATGTGGTCTGCCTTCAGGAAATCAAGACCAGGCCGGACCAATTGAACCAGGAAGACAGGATTGTTCATGGCTACCAGGTATTCTGGAATCCATCCAGGCTCAAACAGGGTTATTCCGGAGTGGCCGCGTTTTACAGAATCGAGCCTCAGAGCATATCCAGAAGTCTGCCCGATGAAAGGTTTCAGGGCGAAGGCAGACTGATTCTCCTGGAATATGATGCTTTTTTTCTTTTCAATGTCTATTTTCCCAATGGCCAGATGAGTCATGAGCGTCTTCAGTTCAAGCTGGATTTCTATGATTCTTTTCTTGAATACGCTCAAGAACTCAGGGGGAAAAAACCCATAGTGGTCTGCGGCGACTTCAACACCGCGCACAAGGAAATCGATCTGAAAAATCCCAAAGCCAATGAAGACCGATCAGGTTTTCTGCCCATAGAAAGGCAATGGCTGGATAAGTTCATCAGCCACGGATATATTGACACTTTCCGGATGTTCAGCCAGGAGCCGGATCAGTACACCTGGTGGACTTACAGATTTGGAGCCAGATCAAGGAATGCCGGATGGCGCATAGATTATTTTTTTGTTTCTGAAGAGTTGAAGAATAATGTTGTCCGCTCATGGATAGAACCTCATGTCATGGGTTCTGATCACTGTCCCATAGGACTGGAGCTCAAGTTTCAGCCAGGGGATTAGAAAGCCACCGGCCGAAAGCGGGGCAAATGAAAAAGCATGGAAAACAGAAAATCCTCAGCAAGCTTGGAATAGTCGAATTTTACAACAGATTTTCAGTAATATAACAGGAGGAAATATGCGAATTGACAGTACAGTTTACGTGCCGGCCGTTTCCAGGCAGGCCGCTTATCTGGACTGGCTGCAGATGTTAACAGGGATCTGCCTGGTATTGTTCATGTATCTGCATGCCCTTTTTGTAGCCAGTATTATCTTTGGAACCAGGGCCTTCAACGCTTTGGCCCATTTTTTCGAGCATTATTATCTGGCCCAGGTGGGTGGACCGATTATATTTCTGATCTTTCTGACTCACTTCATACTGGCTGCCAGAAAAATTCCATTCAGTTCCGAACAGCAGAAAAAGCTCTGGTTTCAAAGTAAAATGCTGGCACACAGGGATACCTGGCTGTGGGTGGTTCAGATTGTTTCAGCAATGATTATCCTGATTATGGGAGCCATTCATATGTGGGTGGTTCTCACTGACATGCCCTTTAGCGCGGATAAAAGCGCGGCCAGAATCCAAAGCGGTTTCTGGCTTACTTTTTATCTGATCCTTTTGCCCATGGTGGAGCTGCATGTTGGTATCGGCTGGTACCGGCTGGGTGTAAAATGGGGCTTTATCAAGAGCCAGGCCAGAAAAAAGGCTAAAAGGTTCGAGTTCTACCTTACCGGCTTTTTTATTCTTCTGGGACTTGTGACCTTGATTCGTTTTCTGTTTGTAAAAATATAAATCTGGAGCGCGCACATGCAGATAATTTATGCTGATTTACTTTGTATCGGGTCTGGACTGGCCGGAGAAAGAGTGGCCATTGAAGCCGCCCAGGCCGGTTTCGACGCCATCTGTTTAAGCCTTGTCCCTCCCAGGCGTTCTCACTCTTCCGCGGCCCAGGGAGGCATGCAGGCCGGCCTTGGCAATTGCATCAAGGGCGAGGGAGACTGTCCTGATGTTCACTTTCAGGACACTGTCAAGGGATCCGACTGGGGCTGTGACCAGGAAGTGGCAAGAATGTTCGCTGACAACGCGCCCATAGCCATACGTCAGATGGCATACTGGGGAGTTCCCTGGAACAGGGTGGTTGCTGGAAAATCCTGCTACTTCAAGGGCGGGGAAAAATTCGATAAGGAAGAGAAAAGAGACCGGGAAGGCCTGATCACAGCCAGGGATTTCGGGGGCACGGCCAAATGGAGAGCTTGTTATTGTTCCGACGGCACAGGCCATGCCATGCTTTATACCCTGGACAACGTGGCTGTAAAAAGTGGAGTCAAGGTCCATGACCGGACCGAGGCCATAAGCCTGATTCATGACAGTGAAAAGTGCATGGGCGCGGTGGTCAGATGCCTTAAAACCGGGGAACTCAGGGCCTACCTTGCCAAGGCCACCTTGATCGCCACCGGCGGTTTCGGACGCATCTACCGGGCTTCCACCAACGCTGTCATCAATGAAGGCGGAGGGCTGATCATCGCCCTGGATACCGGAGTTGTACCTCTGGGCAATATGGAGGCGGTCCAGTTTCATCCCACCGGCATCGTGCCCACGGACATTCTGGTCACCGAGGGCTGCCGGGGAGACGGCGGAACCTTGCTGGACGTCAACCAGGAGAGGTTCATGCACATATACGAGCCCCAAAAGGCCGAGCTGGCTTCCAGAGATGTTGTTTCCAGGCGCATGACCGATCATATGAGAAAAAACCTGGGAGTGAAAAGCCCCTATGGTGATCATCTCTGGCTGGACATCAGACACCTGGGTGAACAGCATATAACCACCAAGCTGCGGGAAGTTTATGAAATATGCAATAATTTCCTGGGCATAAACCACATCAATGAACTTATTCCAGTCAGGCCCACCCAGCACTACAGCATGGGCGGGGTCAGGACCAACAAAGACGGGGCTGCCTACGGACTTAAAGGACTTTTTTCAGCCGGAGAAGCAGCCTGCTGGGACATGCACGGGTTCAACCGACTTGGCGGCAACTCTCTGGCTGAGACTGTCGTGGCCGGCATGATCGTGGGGGAAAAGATCGTTGAATTCCTCAAGGGAGAAGAGACCGGCTTTGATACAGGCACAGTCGATTCCGCCCTTAAGAATCAACAGGAAAGAATCAAAAATCTCATTTCCGGGCAGGGCAGAGAAGAAGTATACGCTGTTCGGGACTCCATGCAGGACGTGCTTATGGACTATGTCGGGATATTCCGCAATGAAAATGACCTCGGCCTGGCCGTGGACAAGCTCAGGGAGATTCATGAGCGGGCCCTGAATTTAAAGTTAAAATCCAACGGTCTTGGAGCCAATCCAGAAATGGCCATGGCCCTGCGCCTGCCCGGCATGGTCAGGCTGGCCCTTTGTGTTGCCTACGGGGCACTGGAGAGAAAGGAAAGCAGAGGATCACACGCCAGGGAAGACTATCCGGAAAGAAATGACCGGGACTGGCTGGTTAGAACTCTGGCCTACTGGAAGCAAGGCGGTGAATTGCCTGAACTCAAATATGAGCCGTCAACCAAAATTGTGGAATTGCCTCCAGGAGATCGCGGATACGGCGGAGGAAAGATAATCAGCCCAGAAACCAGAGAGGCATAAGACATGGCTAGAAAACTGATATTCAAAATATTTAGATACAATCCCATGGATCCTTCATCCAAACCAGAAATGAAGAAATACAAACTGGAAGAAACCGAAAACCTGAACCTGTTCGTAGCCCTGAACAAACTCCGGGAGGAACAGGACCCCTCCCTGCAGTTTGATTTCTGCTGCCGGGCCGGGATTTGCGGCGCCTGCGCCATGGTCATCAACGGCCGACCCGGCCTGGCATGTCATACCAAGACCAGAGACCTGCCCGTGGACGTCACCCTGACCCCTCTGCCCGGATTCAGGCTGGTGGGGGATCTGTCCGTGGACACCGGAACCTGGTTTCGGTCCATGAATGAAAAGGTCGAATCCTGGATCCACACTGACGCGAAGTTTGACCCCCAGGCTGAAGAAGAGCGCATGGAAAATGAGGTGGCGGAAAGAATATACGAGCTTGAAAGGTGCATAGAATGCGGATGCTGCGTTGGGGCCTGCGCCACAGCCCAGATGCGTGAGGATTTTCTGGGAGCGGTGGCTCTTAACCGCATTGCCAGGTTCATGATTGATCCCAGGGACAAAAGGCAGGAAAAAGACTACTTTGAAGTGGTGGGCACAGACCAGGGCATTTTCGGGTGCATGGGTCTTCTCGGCTGTGAAGATGTTTGTCCCAAACACTTGCCTTTGCAGGATCAGCTTGCCTTTGTCCGCCGCAGGATGGGGATGTACGCTCTGAAAAAGATCATTCCCTGGAAAAACTAGAAAGATCAGATTCTTACGTGTTTACTGTAGATTTTATGTTCACCATGTTTTTTTAATGAATCCATTCGCTGCGTCTATGAACCAAAAGTTTTTATGAAAAAGTGACATGCCGGCCAAGCCCTCATTCCGGCCGGATTTCGCATTGTTGCTTGTCTGACCGGCGGCGATTCCGTTAGACAAAGCCAGGACCATGTCCGGATTTGATGAGGATTATCAGGTTTTGCCTTACGGAATCGCGCCAGGGAGTTTGCAACAAAAGAAATCCGGCCGGGATGAGGGATAACTGATCAAGATTATAAAGAGTTACAAAAAAGGAACAGAACTATGCGAACAATTACTGCCGGTGAGATTGCCGATGTTGTGTCCAAAACAGTTGTCGAGGCCAATATTAAAGCTCCGGATGACGTTTTAAGGGCCTTTGAAAACGCCTTTAAAACCGAAACCAGCCCCGCGGGCCGGGAAATAATGGGGCAGCTCCTGGAAAATATTGAACTGGCCGGCAAAACAGGCCTTCCATTGTGCCAGGATACCGGTCTGGCTGTGTTCTTTGTGGAAATGGGCTCGGATTGCCGGGTGGAGGGAGATCTGTACCAGGCCATAAATGAAGGAGTCAGACAGGGCTATGAAAAAGGGTATCTTCGAAAGTCAGCCTGTCACCCCCTGACCCGCAAGAATACCGGGGACAACACCCCGGCCATCATCCATATGGACCTGGTTCCAGGAGATAAGATCAGGATCAGATTCATGGCCAAGGGCGGGGGGAGCGAGAACATGTCCAGGGCTACCATGCTCACTCCGGCCCAGGGATGGGAGGGGATTAAAAAATTCGTGGTGAACAGGGTGGCTGAAGCAGGCCCCAATCCATGCCCTCCCACAATCGTTGGAGTGGGCATTGGCGGAACCTTTGATTATGCTCCCATCCTGGCCAAAAAAGCCCTGTTCAGGCCTTTGGATCAAAAAAACAGGGATCCGGAAATCGCGGTCATGGAAAATGAACTCCTGGCTGCTGTTAATAACCTGGGCATAGGTCCCATGGGCATGGGCGGCAATACAACGTCTCTGGGAGTCAAGATTGAAATGGCCCCGTGTCACATAGCCAGTCTGCCCCTGGCCGTAAATATCCAGTGTCACAGCGCCAGGCACAAGGAGGTCATAATCTGATGTCTGAAGAAATTAAACTGACTACGCCTCTGAAAAATGAGGATATTTTAAAGCTTAAAACCGGAGACAAGGTTCTTCTCAGCGGGAAGATCTACACGGCCAGGGACGCGGCCCATAAAAGGCTGCTGGCTGATATTGAGGCAGGACAGAAACCCCCCTTTGAGCTCGAGGGGGCGGTGATTTACTATGTCGGGCCCTCTCCCGCGCCTCCTGGACGTCCCATTGGATCAGCCGGCCCCACCACAAGTTACCGCATGGACACTTACGCCCCCTTGCTGCATTCCATGGGAATCAAGGCGAGCATAGGTAAAGGAAAAAGAGGAGACGCGGTCAAGGAGGCCCTGAGAGAGCATACCGGAGTATACTTCGGGGCTACAGGCGGAGCCGGGGCCCTCTTGTCCCAGCGTATCACATCAGCAAAGGTTCTGGCTTATGAAGACCTGGGGCCTGAGGCCATCCGGGAATTGGAAGTCGAGGACTTTCCTGTGCTGGTGGTAAATGACGCCTATGGCGGCGAGCTTTACGCGAAACCAAATATTTAAATTTAAGGGGGGCAGGGATATTAGATTAGAGACCTTTGTCCCCCTTGTTTTAAAGCCCCTGCTCCTTGACCCTTCAGTCCCATTCAGCCAATATATTGGCCAAAGCCGATTCAATATCCTCGAATTTAAATTCAAACCCGGCTTCATGCAGGACTTTGGGTATGCATCTTTGCCCGGACAAAAGCATGCTGGCCATCTCTCCGTAACGGATTCTCAATCCGAATCCGGGCACCGCCAATAAAGCCGGCCTTTTCAGGGTCTTGGCCAGGGCCTTGGTGAAATGGGCATTGGTTACCGTCTTGGGAGAACAGACGTTAACAGGACCCTTGATCTGATTTTTCTGAGCGATGAAATAGAGGGCCCTGACCAGATCAAATATGTGAACCCAGGGAAACCATTGTTTCCCGCTGCCCAGTCTTCCTCCCAGTCCTAGCTTGAAAATCGGAATCATCTCAGCCAGGGCTCCGCCACCCGGACCCAGTACCACTGGAAACCTGGAAACTGCAACCCTGTGGCCGAAATTGGAAGCGCCCATGGCTGCTTCCTGCCATTTAACAGCCACTTCTGAGAGAAAACCGCTTCCAGGTCCTTGATGATCATCAATTAATTCGTCTCCCCGGGCCCCAAAATAACCCACAGCATTAGCGCATATGAAGGTTTTGGGCTGACTGTCCTTGAGAGCCTGGACCACATTTGTTGTGGAATCAACCCGGGTGGAAAGAATGTTCTTCTTGGCTTTATCAGTCCAGCTGGTCATAACGGGAGAACCAACCAGATTTATTATGGTATCTGACTGGATTATTTCCTTTTGCCACTCTCCCTGCTTCAAAGGATCTCCTTTGATCAGCTTGAGGTTTGAAGAACGGGTTTTTATTTTGGATTCATCTCTGACCAGAGCGGTAACATTCTCACCCTGTTCCAGGATGAATTTCAGCAGAAACTTGCCTACAAAACCTGTTCCCCCAAGTATAAAACAACTCATAATCACCCTCCCTGAAGGTTCTTTTCCATGTATCCATCAACATCAAATTTTCTTGTGCAGCCCTGGTAACTCATATACCTGACAGTTCCAAAAATTTCCCTTTCTTTCCATGGCCGGTCATGCAGACCCCCCATAGACCACAATATGCCAGTGTATCCATTGGGATCACGGCCATCAAGCTCATATTTATCATTGAGGTATATAGCCCATTCAATGGCCTGCCCGGGATCATTTGTCCACTCAAGAATTTTTTTGGCCCAGTACATACGCATGTAACCATGCATTTTGCCCCTGACAACCATTTCCATCTGGGCAGCGTTCCACAGGGGATCATGTGTCCGGCCCTTTTCAAACTGTTCAAGGGTATACAGGAAGGTCCGTCTATCCCTCTGATGTTTAATCAGAGTTTTCTTGCCCCAGTCAGGCAATCCTTCAAAATTATCATAATTTTTATTATAAAGGCAGAAGTTATCTGAAAGCTCTTTTCTTACGATGAGTTCTTCCAGAAAAGAATCTTTTGATTCCACTGATGTGTCCGGATTTTTCATTATTTTAAGAGCCACGGCCTGAGAGCAGATCTGACCAAAGTGCAGATAAGGGGAAAGATCGGACAAGACTTCCCGGTTGGGATCGTTTTTCTGTTCTTTATACCTGGACAGCCTTTGAGCAATGAAACGTTCCATGACCTTGCCCGCTTCATCCCCCCCCGGCTTCAGCCAGTCAACAGGAGGAACCTCTGAATTGAGTTTCAAAGACCGCATCACCTTTTCCAAGTTGAAAACTGCATTGTTTTTTTTCTGAGGATGAGCCTTGAGTCCGGGAAAAGGTTCAAGAAACTCATTAAGTTTTTTGAGTATTTTGGGACGGATTGTCCTGGCCGCGTATTCCTGTTTTTCTGAAGCGACCCAGCACGGGACAATGTTGTGGGCGTCCACAAGAAAGACTGGAGTATTAATCTGATCCTGGACCTTTTTCTGCCACATTTTTTTAATCCTCAAGGGATCAAAGTCCATGACCAGGCAAGAAGCTTTGATTTTTGTCAGGTATTGAGGCAAAGTAATCGCGGGATCTCCCTGAACCAGGTCCAGAGGAATGTTTCTGGAGCTCGCCCTGAGGCTGCATTTGACAAGGCCCTTGAGCATAAAGTCGTATTGTCTCAGCCCGGCTTGAAGAAAATCGGCCACAAGACAGAAGACTATCCTCAGGGAACGCTCTTTTTCGAGGGCCAGGTCCTGGGCGTGGATAAGGGCCCAGTTATCATCTATCCTCTGATCCCTGCTCATCCAGTATATTATGGGGCCAGGCGACTCTTCCGCGACCTTGAGCTGTATGATTCTTTGATGATTAACCCGCATAATTGCTGTTTCCTATAGAAAATTTAGAAAATTGTTTCTTGAACCACGCCAGAGGCGTTGCAGGCATTGAAAATTGAACATGGAAGATAAATCATGCTTACAATCAAGTGCTCGGGATGTAAACGAAAGCTCTGGAAGTACAGAAAAATCGGTCCTGGGGAGGTACTGCGCTGCCACAAGGCCAGGATGACCAGAAAATTTGAATATGAGGAAACAGAAGGAAGAATATGCTGTCCCTGCGGCCAGGTTATCGGAGTGGACAAAGGCAGCTATTACAAGATGATCGCCAAATCATTCACTTACTCCGGAGTCAAGGATAATAAATGACTACAGCCTGAACTCTCCCACAGCCAGCTGGCCAAGGCTTTGCACATCCAGCAGTTCAACTTTGCTTCCCTCGATTCTGATCAGATCCTCATCCTTCATCTTTCGAATAACCCGGGACAGGGTTTCAGGAATGGTGCCCAGCATGGCTGCCAGCTGACTTTTGTTCACGTCCAGATCGAATTCATCCCTGCCTGTATTTTCCCTGAGCAGAAGCAGATGAGTGGCCAGTCTGGCCGGGACTTCCTTCAAGCTCAACTCTTCAACCTTGGCAACCAGTTGTCTCAGCCTCACGGACATAAGTCCAAGAAGGCTCAAGCTAAGGTCGGGATTTTCGGAAAGAAGGGTTCTAAACCTGTCCCTGGGGAAAAAAACAAGGGCGCTGTCTTCCAGAGCCAGGGCGTTTGCCGGGAAATCCAGGCCCGTGAACACGGCCACCTCGGCAAAAACTTCACCCGGACCAAAGATATGCAGAATATGTTCTTTACCCAAGGGGGAAATTTTAAATATCTTGATCTTTCCATCTATAATTCCGTAAAAACCAATTCCGGGATCGTTTTCCATAAAAATGGATTTGCCTGCTGGATACCTGCGAATCTGAGATATATTTTCCATCTTGCTCAGATATTCTCTGGGAAGAGAAGAAAAAATCGGAAACATTTCTAATTTTTTTTGCATTTTTTTTACCCTTTTGACTTAGGTCAAAGCACATAATTCCTGAAACCTTATTTTAGACCTCAAGTCAACTAATTTCAAAACTAAGGAGGACAATAAAATGTTTTGTTATCAATGTGAGCAGACAGCCAAAGGACAAGGATGCACCAAGATCGGCGTGTGCGGCAAACAGCCTGACACGGCAGCGCTGCAGGATCTTCTGATCTTCGCCCAGAAAGGACTGGCCCAGGTGGCCCTGGCCGGCAGGGAAAAGGGGGTTGCTGATCCCGGGACAGGAAGGTTTATGGCTGAAGCCATGTTTTCCACCCTGACCAATGTCAATTTCGACCCGGAAAGAATCGCCCGGCTGGTCCAGGAGACAGTGAAAAAAAGGGATGAACTCAAGGCAAAAGTCACCCAGGCTGGAGGACAGATTCCCAATTCCACGGCCGTGTCTTTTGAGCCAGGCAAAAACCTGGATGAAATGGTGGCCCAGGGAGAAGAGCATGGAATCCTGGCAGAAAAAGACCCTGACCCGGATATCCATTCCCTCAAGCAGACTCTTATCCTGGGGATCAAGGGGATTTCCGCATATGCCGATCACGCAGCCATCCTGGGACAGGAGGAGGACGCTGTTTACCAATTCATTGAAAGAGCCCTGGCCTCTGCTATGAGGAATGATCTTGGACTTGAAAAGTGGATCGAGCTGGTTCTTGAATGCGGAAGGGTAAATGTCCGGACCATGGAACTTCTGGACACGGCAAATACTGGAACTTACGGACACCCAGTACCCACCGGCGTTCCCCTGGGCGCGAAAAAGGGAAAGGCTGTCCTTGTTTCGGGGCATGACCTCAAGGATCTGGAAATACTTCTCAAGCAGACTGAAGGCAGGGGGATCAATATTTACACCCACGGTGAAATGCTTCCCTGCCATGGCTATCCGGAACTGAAAAAATATCCTCACTTCTACGGCCATTACGGAACAGCCTGGCAGAACCAGCTTAAGGAATTTCCAAAATTTCCCGGCGCCATTCTCATGACCACCAATTGCATTCAGAAACCCCAGGAAGTCTACAAGGACAATATTTTCACCACAGGGCTTGTGGGCTGGCCAGGGGTAACCCATATAACGGACAAGGATTTCACACCGGTAATTGAAAAAGCCCTGGCCATGGAAGGATTTACTCAGGATGAAGACAAGGGCGAAGTCATGGTGGGATTCGGCAGAAACGCGGTTCTTTCTGTGGCGGACAAAGTTATTGAAGCGGTCAAGGCCGGAAAAATCAGACACTTTTTCCTGGTAGCCGGATGCGACGGGGCCAAGCCAGGCCGCAACTACTACACTGAATTCGTTGAAAAGGTTCCCCAGGATTGCGTCGTCCTGACCCTTGCCTGCGGCAAGTTCAGGTTTTTTGACAAAAATCTTGGCAATATCGGAGGAATCCCAAGGCTTCTGGATGTCGGACAATGCAACGATGCCTATTCCGCGGTCAAAATAGCCATGGCCCTGGCTGACGCGTTTGAATGCGGGGTAAATGACCTGCCTTTATCAATGATTCTTTCCTGGTACGAGCAGAAAGCAGTGGCCATTCTCCTTTCTCTGCTGGCTCTCGGGATCAGGGACATCCGTCTTGGACCATCTCTGCCCGCTTTTCTCAGTGAAAACGTTCTGAATTATCTGGTGGAAAATTATAATATCAAGCCCATTTCCACACCGGATGATGATCTGAAAGCCATTCTGGGATAGGGATCTGTGAATTTCATTTTCTTGTTCTTTCGTCTTTCAGCAGTGAACATTACCCTGCCCCTGACAAGCGCTTCTGCCTGGTCATAGCCCCGTTCTTGACGGGGATATGACTTATTTAATAATGTATAAAAATCAATTTCCCTGACAACCATTACAGAAACCTGTGCTCATTTGTGCCCAAAACATAGTCCTGAACCGAGCGATTTATATATGCCATTGTGGGCGAAGCGCAATAACAGAAGCATCAGGCATACAGAAAAATCGCTTCTTACAGCCTTGACCAAAAAGAACATTGGACATGTGTCTTTGTGGGGTTAGTATCTATAATTAAAATTTAAGGAGGTGGATTTATGAAAAAAAGCCCAGGAATTCCCCTGACGACTGTCCTGGTCATACTCCTGATGGGTATTGCCCTGACAGCCGGTGCCGGATTCAGCATGAAAGCCACTGATCAGGCCCAGTTCTGCGGCAGTTGCCATGTCATGTACGAAGCCGTACGTACTCACCAGCATTCGGTCCACGCCAAACTTGACTGCAATGAGTGTCATACGCCTGACCCTTTTGTGTCCAAGATGACATTCAAATCTTACGCCGGCATGAAGGATATGTACAGAAACGCATTGGGCCAGGTTTATGACGTAATCCATGCAACAGACAGGACCAAAGATGTGGTCAATGATAACTGCACCAGGTGTCACGCCATGACCACCCTTAACGTGGAAACAGTGAAACCTTACTGCACTGACTGTCACAGGCAGGTTCCTCACCTAAGTAAATTGCCCGTAGCTCAAAGGAGGGTGGCTGATGAATAATTATATTTACTGGATAGTCATGTTGGTGCTTTTTTTCTTTTTTGCTGCCGGGTGTACCGAGATCCCAGAACCCAAAACCCCGTCCTATGAAACCACTCTGGATGCCAGCGAAGAAAAAAACAGCGCTTTTAAGGAATTTTTTCCCATTCACTACCAAACCTACCTCCAGAACGACGATGACAGTCAGATGACCGAATATGGGGGCTCTGTTCCTCATGAAAAGCATTTGTGCGGGGACCTGCCTCAGGCTTATAAGTATTGCCAGCCATACCTCAAAAACTTATGGACAGGATATCCCTTCAGTTATGAATACAACCGGGCCCGGGGTCATACCTACGCGGTGCACGATCTTCTGGATATTGACCGGCTGAACAGGTACAGCGAGCAGGCAGGCCTGCCGTCCACCTGCTGGAACTGCAAAACCAATAAGATGCCCGGCTATATAGAAAAATACGGAGATGAATTCTGGGCTATGGAATTTCATCAGTTCCGGGAAGAACACGATCTTGAAGATCATTCAATAGGCTGCAATATCTGTCATGATCCTGAAACCATGGATCTTCGGATCACCAGCGTTCCCCTGCGGGAAGCCTTTCAAAAAATCGGAATAGACCTGGAAAACGCCACCCGTAATGAAATGCGCTCTTATGTATGCGCCCAGTGTCATGTGGAATACTATTTTCAGGACCCCAAGTTCGGCCCGGCTGCCAAACCCATATTTCCATGGACTGAGGGTTTTAATCCCCAGGAGCAGTATGAATACTACAAAGGATTCGGCTCCACCACCAGGGAAGGTTTTGAAGGCTGGTTCATCGACTGGACCCATCCTGTATCAGACACTCCCATGATCAAGATCCAGCATCCAGAGTTCGAGATGTGGCATGATGGAATCCACGGAGCTGCTGGAGTCTCCTGTGCTGACTGCCATATGCCTTATGTGCGTCTGGACGGAAAGAAAAAAATATCATCTCACCGCTGGACATCGCCTCTCAAGCATATTGAACAGTCCTGTCTGCAGTGCCATGCTGACAAACAGCCCGACTATCTCAAAGAACGCGTCATATACAGCCAGGAAAGGACCTGGGAACAGCTCCTTACCGCGCAGGAGGTTTCAGTAAAAGCCCACGAGGCAGTTCGCCTGGCATCTGAGTACCAGGGGGAAAAACGGGACGATTTTGACCAGCTGATGATCCAGGCCAGGGAGAGGATCCGCAAAGGCCAGATGTTCTGGGACTGGGTCTCCGCGGAAAACAGTGCCGGTTTCCACAATACAGCCAAGGCCATTGAAACACTGGCTAAATCCCAGCAATACAGTCAGCAGGCTGTAAATTTGGCCATGCAGGCCACCAATTACGGCATAGCGCCGGATCTTGAAGGAGACATTTATGAAATAGTTCCCCCTATCAAGGAACACAGCCGCAAGCTGCAGATGAGCCAGGAACACCTTGATTCACACAAGTGGCTTCAGTATCTGCCAAAGTTTGAAGAAGCTGAACTTATCTGGGATCTCAACAAAAGAGTCAGAAATTAGAAACAGATCAACATATTTTGTTTTGACAAAAATACCACGCTTCCCGAGTTAAAAAGCCTGGCCTGTATACACGGGCCGGGCTTTTTATGGATCTGAAGCCGCCTTTGAAAGGAAAATAATGATGAGTAAAAGAGTTACATTGGATCAGGATGAGTGCATCGGCTGCGGCACCTGTGAATCTATCTGCCCCCAGGTGTTCAAACTGGACGCTGAACTGGGAAAATCAAGCGTAATAATGTCTGAAGGCGGTCCGGAAAAGCTTATTCAGGAAGCCATTGATTCATGCCCTGTGGAATGTATCAGCTGGGTAGAATAGTTTGACCAGGCGGGCCAGTGGAGCTGTGCCCCAGAAATCCCGCCTGGCTTGGCATATTGTCCTTATATGGGCGGAGCGATGGTCACCAGGGTTCGCATGTCACTGTTGGCCCTTATGCCGTGCGGCAAGCTGATATCGCAAACCAGAACGTCCCCTGCTCTGGCTGGCAGGGTCTTGTCCTGGGCCAGAAACTCTCCCTCTCCCTCCAGAACTACGATGGAAAGCTGGCCCTCGATGTCATGTGAATGAATAGGCAATTGTTGACCAGCCTTGAAATTAAAATTCAAGATTTTAAAATATGGGGAATCATGCACCAGAAACGTCTTCATCCCCAATTCCTTGAATCCGCTTGCTTCATAAAGATTAACCTTTTTCATGACTTTCTCCTTACTGGTTATAACTCATATCATGGCGCGAAAATCAAAATCGAAACGCGAGTCCAGGTTGACAGCCGTCTTTATGCCTCTGGATAAACAGCTCTTATCTCCAAAAATCCAGCCAATGGATTTTCAAGAACATATTCATCTGGCCTGTGATTTTCAACATTACGTAAAAACAATTACAACAGCTGCTCGTTGGCAGGCTGAAAAACCCCTGACAATGGATTCATACCTCTGGGTTCAGTGAGGATCTCGCCCTGCCGGGAAACAATAATTTCCTGAAACGGAATTTTCTGGCCGGACAATAATATTGCCTGGCGAACAATCCCTGCCAGCCCGGCGCAACATGGAACCTCCATGGACAGCACTGTCACGCTGCTTACCCCGGCCTGCTTGAAAATCTCAATGAATCGAAGCAGATACTCCTGAGTGTCATCAAATTTGGGACAACCCAGCATGATCACTTTTCCAGGCAACAGTTCATGGTGCAGGGCCGGATAGGCTGCAGGCGCGCAATCAGCTGCCACCAGAAGATCCGCGCCCCTGAGAAACGGGGCATGGGGCGGGATCAGGCGAATCTGTACCGGCCAGTGGGTCAGGGCTGACTGGACTTGGAAATTTTCTTTAACACCTGTTTCATCTTTGGCTGGAGCAAAAGTGGACATGGCCGATCCTGGACATCCGCAGCCCAGCCTGGATAATTTTTCCGTCTGCCCGGCAGCCGTTTGATTTGCCAGATCAATCTCCTCCAGTCGCTGTTCCACGGCTTCCTGGTCAAAGGCATCAGCCTGACGTTTGATAACTTTAATTGCACCTCTGGGGCAATGACCCAGACAGGCGCCCAGGCCGTCACAAAATTTATCAGCTACCAATCTGGCTTTATTGTCACGGATTTCAATGGCTCCCTCAGCGCAACCGGGTACGCACAATCCGCAACCATCACACAATTCCTCATCAATCTCAACGATATCTCGCAATTCTTTGGTCATAATTATATTCTCCCTGGGTTTGAATTATATTTTTGCGGGCTTTTTGAAAAACTCAGCGGGCTGTCTTTAAAAACGTCCCCTGATTGTCCAGGCCGCGCAAGACCTGTATGACTGTTTCTCAAATCTGGCGCCTTGACTTAGATCAAATGACCAAAAAAATTTATTTTTTTAACGCGGATTCAATCTGCTGAATTAATCAGATTGATATGATGTGAAACCCGGCAAGTTATGTTGCAATCACAGAGCTTAAAAGACAAATTGCTTAAAAATCAGAGGGTTGCGATAGGGCAAGGTATAAACCTCTGGGAGAAAAATTTGGCATGGTGCCGCAGACAATCAGGATTGGCCCTGCCTGAGCAATTTGACCAAGAATAAATAGCATTACTTGAAAAGATTTAACTGCAAAAACTAATTTTGCAGTCTCAGGGGTCAGGAAGCAGGCGTCAGGTGTCAGTAAAAACAAAGAGCTGGACGCTTATTTTTTCCTGAAAGACTTGCATTCCGACTTTAGGCAGGCGCATCTGAAAAGGGTTATTCTGAATCGACGATTTTTAAAAAACCTCATGCTGGTCCCGGCTTCGCACCGGCCAGACATGAAATTCAGGTCCCGGCTTGAAACCAACCCCGACAGCCCCCTTGTTCAGATACAGAACATAAGCCCAGTCAGGCTCAAAAAAACTTGTAGTTGAGGACCAGTACCCGTCATTCAGTCCTGTAAAAGGGTGGTTAATGGGCAGGGCAGGTGAGTGAGCGGAAGCATCCACCAGAGATTCAAGCTCGTTGATATTGGGTAATCTCCATCCAGCATTTCCCTTTGCTTTCTCAACAGCCTCAAGGGCCTGTTCCCAGCTCAGGGCTCTGGTTTGAAAACCACCGGGATCATGCCAGACCAGATTAGTCAGGCGATCCAGGATTTCGCCGCCCTGCCTGGAAAATCTCGGTTCAGGCCAGGACTGACCCCTTCCTGTTTCAGGATCCTGACCTGTGCCTGAACATGGAATCTTTTGACCTCTGCTGTCAAAGCACTTTTGCTGCCCAGTTCTGGGGATAAGGTCCGATCCCCCCCGGACCGGCCAGGACAGATATCTCTGTTCTTTGCCGCCGTAAAACATTCTTGCGCCTTCCAGATGCACATACCAGGCATGGGCCGGGGACATTGCAGAGGTAGTGGATGTCCAGTACCAGCCAAGAAAAACATCTGTAAAAGGGTGGTCCGGAGGCAGGGCCGGCTTTGCATGGCCATGAGATACAATGGAGCGCATCTCTCTTCTGGTAGGGAGTCTCCAGTCCCGATATCCGGCAAAAGAACCAGAGTTCATTGCTACGACTACATGCAGGGCCTCATCCCAGGTCAGGGGAAAGTCAAAAAAGTTAGCCTTGCGTGTCCAGATTAGCCCTGTAAGCTCATCCCTGACCAGGTCATCATCCAGAATGGAAAACCTTGGATCAGGCCAGGGGCAACCAATATGAAAGGAGGCATCCTGTCCAGCATCAAAACAGGGAATCACATTTCCGTGAAGATCATAGCATGATCCAAGACCTGTCTGGATAATATTTCTGATCACGGCAGTCTGATTTTCAGTTTTTTCAGTAAGTAACAGTGTTGAAAAAGTCCATATTCAGCAGGGCGTTCAAAAATTCCAAGTGAAAGGAGAAGCGACGCAGCAATCGGGAGATTTTCACCCTGTTAAGGGAAGCTGTGAATGGTTGCTCATCAGGGGAAAGTCAACAAAAGCCCCAAGGGCTCAGCAAGCCACCGGCTGAGCCGGTGGCGTTGATGACAGAGTAAAATTATCGCGGAAGGAGAGCGTCCAGTTGATCGGCTTAGGAGGAACAGAAACCTTCAAAAAAACATCTCTCGTCCGGCAGGAAAAAGGACAACTTAACGTTGGTGACAGCCAATGCAAGTCGTGGGAGCGTTTTCTTCTTCCATATGACAACCCATCATGCACATCTGATGGTAAGCGTCCTCAAAATAGTAGATATCACCCTGCATGCGGGTTCCAGCTATGATGACATTGGTAACAGGCTCATTTTCAGCCATGTCATGACAGCCGAATTCCATACAGCCCATAAAGGTGTCCCCGGTATGGTGGCAGACGTCACAGCTATATTCAAAATGGACATCATGTGAGAAAGGCACAGGGGCCAATCTCTTTTTGCCATACTTTTCTTCATACTCTAAGGGGGGATACAACATCATATCATCTGGGTAGTTGCCTTCATGCTGATAGGTCAAACCAGCATAAAGAGTGGGAATCACCAGGAAACCCAGAACAAAAATGAATAGCGCGCCAATAACCAAGGACCTTTTCATTACCGCTAACCTCCTTATTATTAAACATTGTGACGTATAGAACAATGTTTTATAGCTAGGACATGATTGATAACCCTGTCAAGCAAAATTGATGCTTCTATTAATGATCCAGCAAGTTATGCCGACATTGACAACTAAAGAATTTATTCTACAATTGAATTAATTATATTGCTTTGCAGGCTTAATAATTATCTGGACACAAAAACCTCGGTTCATTTCCAATAACCATGTTTTCAGGACATTACAGAGCTGGAACAGAAGATTATGACAAAATTCCCTGAAGTGAGCTATTTTTCCTGTAACTGTTTGATAAGCCTGTCATTGCGAGAACCCGAAGGGTGCGTGGCAATCTAATAATAAATGACTGAGAATGCTTCGCTTCCCTCGCAATGACATAGAAAAATCGCTCAATGTTGGTATTCATCAAAACCTTAACCAAATAAAAAAAGGCCAATGCCATGCGAAAGAATGACATTTTCTATCTGAGTCTGGGAATGATTTCCCTGGCAAAGGAAAAGATTGAAGAACAATTCATTGAATTTAAAAAAACAGTCCAACACAGCTGTGAACAGGGCAGAAAATTTCTCCAGGATAAAGAACAGGGCATGCCCAGGGATAAAGAAAATCTGGAGAGATTGATCAGTGAAAAAGTCAGGGAAGCAGTCAGAGATCTCGATCTGGCAACCAGAGATGACCTGAAGGAACTAAAAAAAGAGCTTGAGAAATTGCTTAAGAGCAAAGATGTTTGAGTACTATCACCCTTTGCGGGCAATTAAGGCTTTTCGTTTTCTGCTGACTATCTTTGTCATCTGTATGCAGAAAAAAAGTTTCCTGGGATTATCCCCTCTTTCACCCGAGAAACTCAAGGAAATTATTCTGGATCTGGGTGTAAGTTTTATCAAACTGGCTCAGGTCCTGGCCACCCGGGCTGATTTTTTCAGCCAGGAATACCTCCGGGAATTGCGCGCCATTCACGATGAAGTAGCTCCCATGCCGGAACAGGATTTGTGGATAATGCATCAAAGGGCTTTTGGCCCTGTATCCCCTTTTGCTTCTTTTGAAGCAAAACCCATAGCCAGCGCTTCCATTGGTCAGGTCCACAGGGCCAGGCTTGAGGATGGCACCCTGGTGGCTGTAAAAATCCGCCGTCTGGATATCGAAAACCGGGTCAGGGTGGATGTCCGCATTCTGCGTTTTTTTCTCACGCTGTTCCAGCCTTTTTTCAGCAAGCTTACCCGTAATTCCCTGGAAGCCGTGCTCAACGAGTTTTCGGCCATGATCGTCAAGGAGGTGGACATGGCCATAGAGCTGGATAACCTGCGCAAGTTCAAGGATGCCTACCAGCACCCCAACATATACATGCCGGAATATTACCCGGAATACTGCAGCCATGACGCTCTGGTCATGAGCTTTGAACGGGGTCTGCGCGTTGATGACAAGAATGGATTGAATAGCATGGGCATCTCCTATGCCCAGGTCATGGAAAACCTGATCTCCTGGTATACGCAGCAGATGCTGGTCAAAGGACTTTTCCACGCTGACCCGCATCCCGGAAATATCCTGGTCCGGAAAGATGCCTCTTTGATGATCCTGGATTTCGGGATGGTCAAACGTCTGCCCAATTCCACCAGAGTGGCCATGATTGAACTGCTCAAAGCAGCCAATGAGCGTGATTTTGAATTATTTACATCCGCCTGCGAGCGGCTGGGCCTGATCACAGCCACTGCTCCCCCGGTCCAAATCCAGGAATTCGCTGAACGCATGTTTGATATCTTCAGCAATGTGAACCTAAGCGCGGCAAGCATGCAGGCCCTGGCCTTTGAGGTCATGGATTCAATGAAGGATTTTCCCTTCAAGCTGCCCCAGGAAGTTGTATTTGTCATGCGGGCCAGCACCCTTATCGAAGGACTGGGCACAACCTATATAGAAAATTTCAACGGGGTTAAAGATATCCTGCCGGTGCTCAAGGATAAGCTTCCAGAAGCCCTGGGCATGGAGGATGGCCTTATATCATCGGCAAAAAGGGAGATTGTCGCCCTCCCCCTGACCATGAGGCGGGTCAAGACAGTAATAACGGAAATGAGCGAAGGCAACCTCAAGGTTCGCCTTTCGCGCAACACTCTTGAATCAATAGACGAATACATCCGGGCCTTTATGCGTCCAGTTGGCATGGCCATTCTTCTTATGGCCGGAGCGTTCTTTATCCTGCTTCTGGAGCTATCCTTCAGCCGAGTCCTGGCTGGAATTCTGTTCTTCCTGGGGGCCATTCGTTTGTGGATGGCCATGAGATAGCTCCCAGACCAGCATCTTTCAGACTTAATTCAGGTTTCTAGTAATTCACAGAACTTAGACCATCCCTGAGAATCCTGGCAGAATTGAGAAGCGCGTCTTCTTCATTTTCATCCAAAGGACTCGACAGCACCAGGCTGACACCATTGGACCCCACCAGGCTGGGCAGGGAAAGACAGACGTCCTTCATGCCGTACTCTCCCCGCATTAATGTGCTGACCGTGAGAACGCTCTGCTGGTTCAGAAGCACGGCCTCAGTGATCCGGACCATGGCCAGGCCTATGGCATAGTAAGTGGAATGTTTTTTTTCGATTACATGGTAGGCGGCGTTGCGGACGTCCTCATCTATTGATTTTTTCTTTTCTTCAATGAATTTGCCGCAAGCCTGGCAATAATTAATCAGAGGGATCCCGGCAATATTCACCCGGCTCCAGACCAGCACCTCGCTGTCACCGTGTTCACCGATCACATAGCCGTGCACGTTGCGAGAATCCACATTGTAATGTGTGGAAAGCAGGTGGCGGAAACGCATGGTATCCAGAACAGTTCCAGATCCAATAACCCTGCCGGGCTTGAGACCGGAAACTTTGAGGGCGATATATGTCAGGATATCCACTGGATTGCTGACAATCAGCAGAATCGGGTCTGGATTATACTTCAGAATTCTGGGCACAACCTCCTCAATTATTGATACATTGCGCTTGAGCAGATCCAGCCTGGTTTCTCCCTTTTTCTGGCTGGCCCCGGCAGTGATGACCACAATCTGGGCGTCGCGGCACATATTGTAACCACCTGCCCGGATATCAACTGGCTTAACAAAAGGCAGACCATGGCTGAGATCCATGGCCTCCCCCTCAGCTCTGGCCGGAGTGCGGTTGACCAGACCAATTTCCCTGACCAGTCCCTTGATGGTCAAAGCATAGGCATAGGACATGCCCACAAGTCCGGTCCCAATGATAGCTACCTTGCGATGGCGATAGGCATTAGTGCTCATGTCCTCCTCCTCTGATTATACCCCAATAAAAACATCACAAAAAAAGCTTTTGCGCCGGGACAAATTCTATTATGACCTTGATCTGGACTTTAGCCCGGAGATTAGAGCCACCAGCAGTCCCAAAATAAATCCTCCCACGGCTGTTAGAAACAACAGCAGAATTGCTGGAACCTCTGCCCTGAACCAGAGGAATTGAGCTTCAAAAGGATCAGTATTCTGTGCTGTGATCAACACCAGCCCGAGGCTGAGAATCAAAACAACAATCAACTTGACGGTTTTCACAGGCATAATCCTCCTTGTCTGGATTCCGCTTCTCCCAAGCATGTCTTAACATATTCATCTTAAACTTTTTTTCAAGGCCAGGCTTGCTACTTATCCCTGCCTTCCTTATAGGCCTTTTCAAACTCGGATTTTGCTCTGGTGAAACTTTCCTTCCAGGTTGCCCAGGAATTTTCAACCCCCTGTTTCATGTCATCCCAGACTGACTCGGTTGAGTCCTTTAACTCCTGGACTTTTTGTTCAACATCATTACGCTTTTTTCTTAACTCTTCCATCTGCTTATAATATCTAACTTTTATTTCTCCATCTGCCTGATCAGCTTTAGCAGCCAGCCTGTCCAGCTCAGCATTCCATTCATCTATTTTAGCTTTGAGCTTTTGCGTATAGGCTTCTCTATTATCGTTCACTATCACTGCCTCCTAAGGAGCTGTTTTATCTTATTAATACTATTTAACATGTTTAATACGAGATCATTCATCATTCTGCAGGTTCATGTTTATGATATCCAGAATCTGATTAGCCCTTAATTTAATCTTTTTCAACCAAGATATACAAAAAACTGCCCTCTTAATTGTAAATCCATTCAAGTGTCCAAATTCAACACACAATTAATATGTTGAAAAGAATAGGTATAATTCCTAAGGCGCGTCAACTGTCTAAAAATTTTACATGGATAATATACCTAAACCATGATTCTTATATTTTTCAGTTCTATTTTCTATGACCTTCTTTAAAATAACACACATAATTGGTAGATATCACAGTTGTAAATGGCAGTCTCGACATTTGTGGCACAAAGCTTGCCAAGGGAAATAATTGAAAACCGATTTACTCTGGAATGATAATTGGCATCACCAATCTTTATGAAGGCCATTTATATTTATCGCAACTGTCAAAATATTCAGAACATCAATAAGTTAATCGAAACAGGAGGGGATATGAAGAAATTGCAGATTGAAAAAGGTGAGGGAATCAGCAAAACAAAGCTGACCCGACGCACGTTCGTCAAGGGCACGGCAGTAGCCTGTGCCGGCATGGCCATGGGCGGCCCTGTACTGCGGGCCTTGTCCACAAAAGGCACTGCCCAGGCCGGAAATCTTTCCCAGGGGGAATGGGTCAGCAGCTTCTGTACCGGATGTACGGCCTGGTGCACCAAACAGATCTATGTGGTCAACGGCAGGGCCGTAAAAATCAGGGGCAACCCCAACTCAAAATCCAACGGCATCAATTCATGTCCCAGGGCTCACCTGGCCCTGCAGCAATGTTATGACCCGGACCGTCTCAAAACTCCCATGAAACGCACCAACCCGCGTAAGGGCCGCAATGAAGACCCAGGCTTCGTGCCCATATCCTGGGATGAAGCCGTGGGCATGCTGGCCGACAGGATAATTGAACTGCGCCGGGACAATGAAGTCCACAAGTTCATGGTTATGCGGGGCAGGTATACTGCTCTCAACGCTCTTCTTTACGACCGGGTCCCCAAGATCATCGGCTCCCCCAACAACATCTCCCACAGCTCCATCTGCGCTGAAGCCGAAAAAATGCGGTACTTCCAGGAAGGCCAGTGGGCGTATATGCAATACGACATTCCCAAAACACGCTATGTCCTTTTATGGGGCGCGGACCCTTTGGTGGCCAACAGAGGTGCGTCTTCTTATCTTAACAGCTGGGGTCACGCCCTGGACAATGCCCGCATCGCCTCGGTAGAACCCAGGCTGTCCGGAACAGGCTCCAAGTGCGATGAGTGGCTTCCGGTAAAACCAGGCTACGACGGTGCCCTGGCCACGGCCATGGCCCACACCATCCTGACAGAGGGCATGTGGTACAAGCCATTTGTGGGTGACTTCATTGACGAGGTCAACCGCTTTGAGCCCGGAAAAACAGTTAATGAACACATGTTCCTGGAAAGGCACACCCACGGCCTGGTCAAGTGGTGGAACATTGTCCTCAAAGACGCCACCCCGGAATGGGCTGAAACAATCTGCGGCGTTCCTGCCCAGCAGATCAGGCGGGTGGCCCTGGGGTTCGCTGCAGCTGCCCCAAACTGCATTTCCTGGGTGGGAGGAGGTCCGGCCATGCAGCCAAGAGGTTCTTATGGATGTCTGGCTGCCAACGCCCTCAGCGGACTGGTAGGCGGATGCGACAATGAAGGTGGTGTTCTGACCTATAATTCAAGGTCTTACAAGGGATACCCCTCTCCCGGGGATTTCCAGGACGACATTGCCAAACAAGGTTTGAAATACGAAAAAATCGATCAGCGGGGCCGCCTGGAATGGCCCAACCTGGCCAGAGGGGGGTCTGGAGCGGGCGTTAACACCAATAACGTGGCGGACGCCATTAATAGTGAAGATCCCTACCACATCAAGGTCGCGGTGGGTTTTTTCAACAATTTCAACTTTTCCTGTCCCGGAACAAAGCGCTGGGACCAGGCCATGTCCAAGGTTGATTTCTTTGCCCACCTGACCACCCACGCATCGGAAATGAGCTTTTACGCTGACGTGGTTCTGCCGGTCAAAAACTGCATGTTTGAGCAATGGGCCAGCCTGGACCACTGCAGCAATGGTCACCGTTCAGTGAGTCTGAGCCAGCCGGCTATAAAATCTGTCTGGGACGCCAAAGCCATGGAGACCGAATTTTCCTGGATCCTGGCGGAAAAACTGGCTGAGCGAGGGTTTGACAATCTGCACAGATACTTAAAGACAATTGTTGACCCTGAAACCGGAAGAACCCCGACCACTGCAGAAGAATTCGACCTGTACGCCTGCAAGCACCTGATGCAGCATTTCTGGGATCCGGCTGCTACCAAAGGTGGAGACAAGTTCTCAGGCTGGGAGGAATTCAAGAAAATCGGGGTCTGGAACTCAGATCCTTATAATTACCGGGCCCGCTGGAGTAATATGGGCACGGCCACTGGCAAGTTTGAATTCTACAGCCAGACCCTCAAGGATTCTCTGGAAAACCATGCCCAGAAGCACGGGGTAAGCGTGGACCGGGTCATGGAGGCATGCAACTACGAGGCCCGGGGGGAGCTGGCCTTTGTCCCCCATCACGAAGAACCCTATGAATGGGGGAGTACTCAGGAATACCCCTTCAAGTTCGTGGACTACAAGGCCAGGCTGAACAGGGAAGGCCGAAGCGCCAACTGTCCATGGTACATGGAACTCAAAGACCTTGATCCGGGAGATCTGGCTTACGATGACGTGGCCAAGCTCAACCCTGTTGATGGTGAAAGGCTGGGCATCAAGACCGGGGACAAGGTCAGGCTTACCTCTCCCATTGGCAGCATCACCTGCACTGCCGCCCTGTGGGAGGGAACACAGCCCGGAACCGTGGCCAAGGCCTTCGGCCAGGGGCACTGGGCATATGGTCGCTGGGCCGCAAAGGTTTTCGGCAAAGAGCCCAGGGGCGCCAACAACAACGATATCATCCCCACTGACAATGACCGCTTGAGCGGATCAACAGCCTTTTACGGTCATATCAGGATAAAAGTGGAAAAGGTTTAACCTTATGAAAAATAAAAAGTATAAGGTGAAACGTGAAAAAGTTAAGGGTTAAGATAAACATGAAGCTAACTGGCAAAAAAACAGATCAGCCGGATAAACGCAATATCCCGGCAGGAGGATAAATAAATGCCCAATTACGCGATGGTTATAGATCTGCAACTTTGCACCGGCTGCGGTGGTTGCATCATTGGATGTAAAAACGAGAACAATCTGCCTGAGGGGGTGCGCTGGTCCAACAAAATTACCGAGACCCTGGGCCGGTTTCCCCATGTCCGCTACCATTACCGCCCCACCCTGTGCAATCATTGCGAAAACGCGCCGTGTGTCCGGGGATGCCCCACCAGGGCCTTGTACAAAACAAAAGACGGCATCACTGCCCATGACCCTGATAAATGCATCGGCTGCCGGTACTGCATGGTCAACTGCCCCTACGGTGCAGTCAACTACACCTGGAACAAACCCCACCAGGAATGGGAGGACAATACAGAGATCATCCCGGGCTGCACCTATTCACCCAGGGGACTTGTAAATGCTGTAGACGCGAAAGGCTGGCCCATCTTCAACCCTGATCCGGATGTCAATTACAAGGCTATACGGCCTACCGGGGTGATTGAAAAATGCCATTTCTGCCTTCACCGGGTGGAAGCCGGGGATCTCCCGTACTGTGTTGAAGTCTGTCCCAGTAACGCCCGCGTCTTCGGGGATCTGGACGACCCCAACAGCAAAGTCAATGAGCTTCTGGGCATGTTCAGGGCTGAACAGCTTCGTCCTGAATTGGGCACAAGGCCCAAGGTTTTTTATATCCGGGAATTCTGTCCATGCGCCTATGAACCAGGCAAGGGAATGATCTGATTCCTGTGCCAAAATAAAATTTTGCTCAAGCAGCAGACTGTTGTCAATAATCAGTAGTCCCGGGTTTTACCCCCAGAGAAGACCACGATTTTACGAGACAAGCAGTTGAACATAACAAATTAAAAACCTGTTCAAAAACAGCACGTTCTGGAGGATGATATGAGTAAATTATGGTTTGGCCTGCTGGGACTTGGGGTCCTTGTGGGGCTTTTCACCGCCCTGACCGTAATGTCTAAAGGACTGGGAGTGTATAACGCCAATGACATCACCTTCTGGGTTCTGCCCATGGCGGGATACCTTTTTTTCGCTTTGACTGCTGCCGGACTCACTTTTCTGTCGTCCCTGCCTTCGGTCTTCGGGATGAAACAGTATTATCCCATCGCCAAGAGAGCATCCCTCCTGGCTGGAGCCACCCTGCTGGTGGGGGTAATGTGCAAGGGCCTGGACCTTGGTCCTTTGTCCACCCTGCTCAATACTATCAATCTGGCCCTGTCACCCAATTTTATGTCCCCCATCTGGTGGATGGCTGTTCTATACGGAATATATATAACGGTAGTTATCATCAAGTTTTACTTCATCCATAAAAACAAGTGGCACAGCATTGGCGGTAAAACGTCAGGGCTTCTGGCCCTGCTGCTCATGTTCATGTCCTATACCGCCCTGAGCATAGTCTTTGGCACAGCCGACGCGAGACCCGCCTTTTTCGGACATTTCACAGCTGTTTATTTCGCGGTGACGGCCCTGACCAGCGGCATGGCTGTTTTGGTCCTGGCCTCACACTTCCATTTTGCTCTGACTGGAGGAATGCCCAAAGAACAAAAACCCATTTTTGACAACGTATCCAAAATGTTCCTTGGACTGCTGGGGGCGGCTCTGTTCATATTCATTCTCAGGGCCGTGATCGGACACACCTCTTTGCAGGAGGCCTTTGACGGCTTCAGACATATTGCCGGATCAGGAATATACAATATTGAAATGTGGCTGGGCCTGATCATTCCCTTTGTCATGATGATCATTCCCAGTGTGCGCAACTCAAGAGCCGGTATTATCCTGGCTTCGAGCTTTGTCCTGGTGGGCATGTTTTTCGGCCGCCTGGTCATGCTTTTGTCAGCCCAGGTCAAGCCCGTGGGCAACCTGGCAGAAACCCGTCCGGAATTCGTTTCCTACTTCCCGAGCATGCATGAATTCGGAATTATCCTCCTGGCCCTCTCTTTGTCTTTGCTTATCTATTCCATCGGGGTCAAATATCTGAGGCTTGAGGCCACTCCTGAGTAGCGTTTTTGCCAGGAGGCGAAACCATATCCAACCCCGGTCCGTCATAAGAAACCCTGGCGGACCGGGATTCAATCCGGACACCTGTGGAGGACGTCCATGCCAGATCAAGATAATATCGAAATAATCAACATCTACAGTGCTCTTTCAGGATGCTACTTTCCACCTGATGAAAACCTGGCAGGATTAGTAATCCAGCTTGAAGAAAATCTCAGATCATGGGTACCAAAGGCGCGGGAACCTATGGCATCAATGACTAACTACCTGAAGAAACAGAACAGCGGCCTTACGGAAATGATTATTGATTATTCCAGGCTTTTTCTGGGACCTTTTGGAGTATTGGCGCCGCCGTTCGGTTCTGTCTACCTTAACCCCGGCAAAAAAATGATCATGGATGAGACAACGGAAGAGGTGGCGGAAATGTATCGTCAAGCTGGCCTGCACATGGACGAGGACTTTAACAACCCGGCTGATCACATCACGGTAGAGCTTGAATTCATGCATTATCTGCATCATCAGGAACAGGCAGCTTTAAATGACAGCAACAACCACAAGGCTCATGAATTTCAAACATTCAGGCAGAAATTTTTCAGGGAACACATCGGCAAATGGGGACCTGTTTTCGCCGCAAAAGTAGAACAGGCCGCGCAGACGGACTTCTATAAGGGACTGGGATCGGTTACCAGGCTGGTTCTCGCAGCTGAAGCAGGGAAGCTGGCCAGTAAATAGTTTTCATCCGGAAAGTATACTTTCCGGATGAAAACTAAATACAATCTACGTTTTTTGGAAGCAGCACCTGACTTCTTTTCCTTCTGCCTGTTGCCGCTTTTATGCAACATTTCTAATAAAAAATTTTTTGAACATATTTCATACCAATTAAGTTTGAAATTTGTTATTCATACTTTCAACCATCCTATAAAAGACGGAGACAACATGCGTAAAATACTAATTCTTGGCGCTGGAACCGGTGGCACAATGATGGCCAACAGGCTTTGCGAAAGCCTGCGCCATGAAATTGAAAACAATGAATACTCAATAACCATTGTCGATCAGAACAGGGAGCATATTTATCAGCCCGGCCTGCTGTTTATCCCGTTCGGAGTCTACAAGGATAAACACGACCTGGTCAAACCCAGGGATAATTTTCTGCCCAGGGAAGCCAAGTTTGTTGTTTCTGGGATCAAAAAGGTGGACCCGGAGCAGAACAAGGTTTACCTGGAAAAAGGAGAGCTGGAGTATGATCTTCTGATCATCGCCAGTGGTTCCGTCATAGACCCCTCGGAGCAGGAAGGCATGATGGATAAACACTGGCAGGAAAGTATCTTTGATTTCTACACAATTGACGGGGCCATGAAGCTGCAAAAGGCCATGCGCAATTTTCACGGCGGCAACCTGGTCCTTAACGTGGCTGAAATGCCGGTCAAATGTCCTGTAGCACCGCCTGAGTTCGTCATGCTCGCTGACTGGTACTTTCACGAACGGGGACTGCGGGACAAGGTCAAGATTTTTTTCTCCACTCCCCTGAGCGGTCCCTTCACCAAACCTCTCGCGTCCAAGACCCTGCAGTATATCTGCGATGAAAAAGGTATTGAAGTTGTTCCTGAGTTCGCCCTGAGCCACGTGGATAATGAAAAAAAACAGATTGTCTCCTTTGATGGCCGGGAGATCGACTTTGATCTCTTGGTCAGCATTCCCACCAACAAGGGAGCTTCTTTTCTGGAAGAATCCGGCCTGGGGGATGAACTGAACTGGGTTCCCACGGACAACCATACCCTGCAGAGCAAAGAATTTGACAATATCTTCGTCCTTGGCGACGCGACCAACGTCCCCACATCCAAGGCCGGCTCTGTGGCCCACTTTGAAAGCGAAATCCTTGTGGAAAACATTTTGCGCTGGCTGGACGGGCTTGACCCCCTGCCCAAGTATGACGGCCACTCCAACTGTTTCATCGAATCAGGATTCAACAAGGCCCTGCTCATAGACTTCAACTACAAAACCGAGCCGCTGCCGGGCAAATTTCCCATGCCCGGTATTGGTCCGTTTACCCTGCTAAAGGAAACAAACATGAACCACTATGGAAAAATGATGTTTCGCTGGTCTTACTGGCATCTGCTGCTCAAGGGCATGGACCTGCCCGTTTCCCCTCTCATGAGCATGGCAGGCAAGGAAATTCAATCATAACCGGAGGTGATGGTCATGGATAAAAAGCTGGATGTAAACAACCTCGAACAGAAAATGGATGAACTCCTTGCTCTGAGCCGGGAATTCAAGATAAAGCAAAGTTGTGTTGAAGATTTTGTGAAAGATATCAACCATGTCGGAAACTCAGCCCTTTTTTCGCTGCAAGAAGAGCTTGAGCTGGAAAATGTCAAGGTAGACGGCAGGGACTTAAAAGAAATGATGGTTCTGTTGATGAAAAACATCAAAAACCTGAACACCACTTTGCGCCAGATGGATGCTCTGACTGACCTGTGGCAGGAAACCGGTCATGTCATGAGCAGTATGGTCATGGACTTCACAGCTCATGCCGAAGCATTGGAGAAAAAGGGTTATATCAGGCTTTCCAGGCAGGCACTGGAAGTTCTGGACAGATTCATTGAAAACATGCCTGAGGATACAATGCATAAACTTGAACAGGCAGCACCTGAACTGGCCAGGATGACCTCTGAACTGGCAGAGCCAGGCCTTATTAACCAGGGTTATACCCTTTTGAAGAAGCGCAAAATGCTTATTCCTGTATTGGGGGCTGCCTGGCTGATACCTGTTGCCCTGCTGGTGGCAAACCTTTTTGTCTGATAAGTTATTGGATATTCTCTTGGCAACATGTTGTTTATCTGAAAGGAGCGAGCATTCAGGGGATAACTGGCAGGCGGCTGAACAACTGCTGTGGACTGTCCTTTGCTGAGTGTAATTGTCAGGCAGGCATAACCAATGCTTCAGCAGGCATTTTTGCTTAATTTGAATGTCGAGGGGAATACCCCCAAGCTGAATTGCCCCCTGAACGCTTACAAAAAGGATGTTTTATGGTTATATCATCCCGGGAAAGCATTGCATTTTATTCAGGCCTGATCCTGATTCTAGTTTTTTTTCTGCTCTCAGTGACCATCCCTGGAACACCGGCCCAGGCCAGGATTTCCGATTATGATCTGATAATTGATTATTCCAAGCCTGCCCCTCAGAGCATCCTGGACGGGGAACAGGACCTGCCCGTCCTTGTGAACACCGGAATAGAGTCCTGCCCTCCATGCCGCAGAATGGCTTCCATCCTTCTTGACATGAAAAGCGATTACGGCCATCTATTTGAAACCCACTACTATGACACCCAAAAGGAACCTGACGTATCGGAGATATTCCGGATTCGCGTCGCACCCACCCAGATTTTTTATGACCGCCACGGCAATGAACTTCATCGCAATGAAGGTTTCCTGCACGGGGATCACATCATTGAACTCTGGAACAGCCTGGGTCTGCCTGTGGAAATCGCGGACAGAAGCTCATCCCTTGG